>CAZVWN010000314.1:0-1004 GCA_964631065.1 uncultured Acetatifactor sp. | reverse complement strand
CAAGACAAAAAGCACGGAGCAGTTTCAAACCATAGTCAATGACCTTGCAGAAGATATATCCCTTGACGAAGCGAATATCCAGTACAACAGCATTTTGCTTTCCACACTTGGTATCGCTTATGAAGAAGTCGGTGCAGCAGATACGGACAGTTCGGGATTTTCCTTTATGACTGCGGCTTGTATTTTGGTAGGCGTCCTTGTTCTGCTTGCGGCAGGACTTGTCATTTATAACATTCTGAAAATTGCCGTTTCAAAGCGTGTCCGTGAATACGGAACACTCCGGGCAATCGGCGGCGAAAAGAAACAGCTTTATTCTTTGGTGGCAGTACAACTCCTTTTGCTCTGTGGGTTCGGTATTCCGGTAGGTGCTATTTTAGGCTTGCTTTCCTCACAGGGTATTTTGGCGGCAGCTATGGGCTTCCTCAATCCCGAATTGTTTATGGCAAGCAGTACACAGGAATTGACCGTAACCATTGGTGCAAACAGCGGCAGTAAAATCCTGCCTTTGATTGCAAGCGTTGGTATCACGCTGATTTTTGCAAGTATCGCAGCATTTCCCGCTGCCCGTTACGCTTCCTGCGTTTCTCCTACGGTGGCTATGCGTGGACAGTCCGCAAAAGTGAAACGTCATAACCGCAAGGCAAAGAAAATCAAAAACTTTGAAGCGTTCTATGCCCGTCTGAACTTGAAAAGAAATCAAGGACGCACCGCCATTACAATTATGTCTATGGTAATGAGTATCACGGTATTTGTTGCCCTGCAATCCTTTGGTGGAATAATGGACGCAAGTATGGCAATGAAAGACAGTCACTTGGGCGACTATTCCGTGACGAATGAAACGGTTGGTATTCCTGCTTCTTCCGTTGGAGAACTGCGTGAGAATAAAATGGTAGATACCCTTTTTACAACCATGTTGACGGTCTATCAGTTTGACGAGAATGGAACAATACCCGTAGATATGGATATTCCTCTGCAAACATGGGAAACCCTGCATATTGCCGCTT
>CAZVWN010000313.1:0-1006 GCA_964631065.1 uncultured Acetatifactor sp. | reverse complement strand
GCGGACTGCTACTTCATCAACGCCAACAGCAAGACTGCACCTCAGATCGTGGATAAATATGTCCGCCCGATCCTCGACCGCAGCGAGGTGTATTCCGGCGTATATGCCCATGTTTCTCTGAGCTTCTATGCCTTCAACACCAACGGCAACAAGGGCGTTGCCTGCGGTCTGGGCAATATCCAGAAGGTTCGTGACGGTGAGCCGCTGGGTGGACGCACCAATGCTTCCGCTGAATTTGAGACGCTGGAGGATGAGGACTTCCTGTCCTAAAAACATTGAAACAGGCGGCGGAGCGATCCGTCGCCTTGCTTCCTATAGAGGTGATTATATGAAAACACTGTCTATTGATCTGGAAACCTACAGCGATGCAGATATCAGCAAAACCGGCGTGTATCGATATTGCGAGTCTCCAAAGTTTGAGATTCTTCTTTTCGGATACAGTATCGACGGCGCTCCTGTGCAGCTGGTCGATTTAGCAAACGGAGAACAGATTCCGGATGAAGTGCTGAACGCACTGACTGACCCGACAATTATCAAGTGGGCGTTCAACGCCAGCTTCGAGCGCATCTGCCTTTCACGCTGGCTGGGCATGCCGTCGGGAACGTATCTGGATCCGAAGCAGTGGCGATGCTCCATGATCTGGTCGGCATACCTCGGACTTCCGCTGTCGCTGGCCGGTGTCGGTGCTGTGCTGAATCTGGATAAGCAGAAGCTGGATGACGGAAAAGATCTGATCCGCTACTTCTGCAAGCCATGCCGTCCAACCAGGAAAAACGGCGAACGCATGCGCAATCTGCCCAAGCATGATCCTGGCAAGTGGGAGCAGTTCAAGTCCTACAATATCCGCGACGTGGAAACAGAAATGGAGATTCAGAGGAAGCTGGCACGTTTCCCTGTGCCCGAGTTTGTATGGGACGAATACCATCTGGATCAGGAGATCAATGACCGCGGCATTCGTCTGGACATGCAGATGGTCAGAAATGCTATTGCTGTGGACGGCAAATCC
>CAZVWN010000312.1:0-1009 GCA_964631065.1 uncultured Acetatifactor sp. | reverse complement strand
GCGCCCCGGCGGGAAAGGCAACAGCATCCGCCTCCACGAACTTCCCCAGCCAGTCGATATATGCCGCATCCAGCCCCGCCTCCGAAAAAGTAATCCGGAGCTGCTCATACATTTCGCCGTCTCCATACGGAAGCGTTACGGAAAGTCCCGTCATGCCGCTCTCTTCCGCAGTACAGGCAAAGTGAACGATGCTTTTTTCAAGCGCTCGCAGCAGCGTCTCCGCGTTTTCCGTCTCACCTGCCGACTGCGCCACCGTCCGCATGTCCGCAAGACGGTACCACGCCAGATCATAGTCAAAAGTATCCCGCCGCAGGATAGGATGCGCCCTGCTGCCGCCCCGGATATACATGCTGTGATCCGACGCAAGCAGCGTCTTTTCATTCGCATATGCAAATTCCAGCCATGCATGGTATAGCGGCTCTGTATACGCCGTCTCTATCAGCGCGAGCGTCGCATACCTCTCCCCGCCCGCTGCATTCGCCGCGATCATATCGTCCACGATTCCGATTCCAAGCTCCCGCGTCGGAAGAAGCGGATTCTCCTCCAGCCGTTTCAGCCAGTCCGTGTACGCCCAGCCGAGCGAGGTCTCGAAGTCCTCTGAGAGAATCATGTAATCGCAGCTCTCCCGCATGCAAAAGCAAAGCTCCAGCGAGGACATCAGACAGCAGTCCATCCCGATAAAATCAAAGTACACGCCGCTTTCGCTGACCGCCTCGCGCATTTCTCCGATCGTCAGCATCTCCTCCTCCGAACGGTACTCATCATATCCGAAGCCGTACACCGGTCCGGCACCGTGATCCCAGAGAATCAGAATATACCGCTCTGCGGGATACTTTTCCGCGCCCCAGCGGATGAAATCCGTCAGCGTCTCCGGTTCCGTACAGTCGAGCTGACCGAGAGAATCGTCCTCCGGAAGCAGTTCGCCGCCCTCCATCCGGAAACGCCCGCTGCGGTCGGAATCGATCGGATACCGGTCAGACCATTCCTTTGTTCCGAGCGTCTCCAACAG
>CAZVWN010000311.1:0-1013 GCA_964631065.1 uncultured Acetatifactor sp. | reverse complement strand
GGAGACGCTCAATCTCGCGGCGGAAGAGGAATTTGCGTCGCGATACCTCGGGGAAATGGGATTCCCACCGGGCGCGCAGAACGCAGAGATGCCCTTCGGCGAGGCATAGGCTTCCGGATCTTCGCATATCATGCAGGGAGAAGCCGTCGGGGCGCTTTTTTGTCGGCGCGTCCGGGAAACGGGGAGAAGGCATGGAGACCGGGACATGAAATATAAGAAAATAACGGCAGCAATCCTGATGTTTGACATGACGGCGGGATTGCTGCTTCTTGGTTTATGGGAAAATGCAGGACAGGCGAAGGAAGCGGGCGGAACGGCAGAAAGCGCTTATCATGCTGTCGGGGCGCCTGAGAAAACGGCAGAGATCAGACCGGCGGATACGGAAGATGTGCAGGAGGCGGAGGAGATCAGAAAGCTTGCGATCACGTTTGACGACGGCCCGCATCCGTCCTATACGGAGCAGCTTCTGGACGGACTGAAGGAGCGGGGAATCCGAGCGACCTTTTTTGTCACGGGGGAGCATGCGGAGGCAAACCCTGAAATCATCAGGCGGATGCAGGAGGAAGGGCATCTGATCGGCAATCATACCTACAGCCATATTCAGCTGACGGAGGGAAACCGGGAGCTTTTCCGGGAGGAGCTGATCCGGACAAATGAGATCCTTGAAGAGATCACGGGGGAAGAGGTACAGTATGTGCGCCCGCCCTACGGCTCCTGGGATAAGAGCTTTGAGAAGGAGCTGAATATGTTTCCGGTACTGTGGAATGTGGATCCTTTGGACTGGTGTTCGCGGAATGCTTCCTGCATCACCGAAAAGATCGTCAGCAAAGCGGAGGAAAACGATATCATTCTCATGCATGATTACTATGAGACTTCCGTTACGGCAGCGCTGCAGGCGATTGACGTGCTGACGGAAAGGGGATATTCCTTTGTGACGGTGGAGGAAATTCTGTTTGACTGAAAAGTCAATAAAGCTCAAGAAGCAGGAAAATTGTGGATTTTTTGTGAACGCC
>CAZVWN010000310.1:0-1016 GCA_964631065.1 uncultured Acetatifactor sp. | reverse complement strand
CTTAAGCGGAAAGCAAATATCAATCTCCATATATCCGGTTGCTTCTACTTTCCGGTAAATATCCAAAATCGGTCTGTCATCTAACCGGTTTCCTGTTTTCGAGAGCCATCTGCAAAAAATATTCCGGTAGACCATAAACATAAGCTGCGGATGCCCTTTGAAGTGGTATACGGCATATTTTCCGCCTTCAAAATGCTGCGTCATAATATCCGGATATTCTTTCAGCAATGGATGTTTTAAAGAAACCGTCTGGCACAATTCGTACATACAGTGATCCTCATCTGTCACGGAAGGATCATCTATGGTACATTCTATATATCTTGTATCTTCCGTCGCAAACATTCTGTATTTTTCCAGAAACCGGCACCATTCGCCCGGTAAATTGTTGTAGTTTCCTTTTTTTCGTTCGTAGATCACGGTAAACGGCTCCAAATACTCCACTGTGATCTTATTTTCCGCATCCTCTAATTCATCCAACGTAATTCCGTGAGAAAATGTGCTTTCCTCTACCTTCTGTTCGCTGATCTTTCGATATTCTTCCGGCGACAGATTCAGGTGCTTTTTAAATGCCGTGGCAAAGTTTGACGAAGAATACCCGTATTCTCCGCCAATCTCTGTAATGCTTTTCCCCTTTTCTACCTTTAACCGCCAAGCACTTCTTTCCAAACGTATCCTTTTTATAAATGGAATTTACCACATTATATCCCATAACAGGAAAGGTCACGGCGTAAATTCTGAATCCGGCTGACACCATATCTGCCACAAGGCTGCTGCAGCCGAACATTCCCGCATAGGTTCTTCCTGCCATAAAAAAGCTTCCTGCAATCAGAATACCGAAAATAAACAGAATCTGATTTACGGTATTTCGTATATTCATTGCAAGCTTCATCTCTCCGGCACCCATGCAGACGCTTACAAGCGGAACAATCCCCTGCCCAAATCCAATGCAGATCATACTGTATCCGTATACGACAAACCCAAGAATCGTAAATGCCGCAACTCCCTGCGCTCCGACA
>CAZVWN010000309.1:0-1019 GCA_964631065.1 uncultured Acetatifactor sp. | reverse complement strand
GGCTGCGGGTTAGATGTAGCTAACTACTGCGCGAGGGAGAAACATTATAAAAGCGGATTATAAGAACCGGGTGCCTAAAAGGATGAGACGTAGGAGGAATACATAATGTTACTGCAAGTGATATTGGAAGGACTGGGACTGGGCGCACTGTTGATGCTGATTTGCGCCATCGGTATCCGCAAAGGCGCGGTGAATATGGTGCATTTTTACAGTGATAAGGTGCAGCAGCGGTGTGTGGAATTGGGACTGACAACAAATGAAAAAATCAGGCAAAAAGCCATCATATTAAAAGTTATCTGTCTGCCGCTATATATAGCATATTTGTGGATATGCGTGTATGTATTCAATGGCTCACATGGATTTTTGACTGTGTTCCGGCAGAGCTTTGTGATAATTTTCATAATGAACCTTATCGACCGCTTCATAATAGACGAACTATGGGTCGGACATACCAAAGCATGGATTATTCCCGGCACAGAGGATCTGATGCCCTATATAACAAAAACCGATAAGCGCAAAAAATGGATTGCCGGTATAGTTAGTAGTGTTGCAATTTCTGCGGTCGTTGCGGGAATTGGTATGCTGTTGTAAAGGAGGAAACACAATGTCAAAATCAGCATCTAAATTTCAGGAAAAGGTCATGGCCATGAAATTCCGGGGCAAGGAGATATTCAAACCCCTGAATACAGGCATGATCGATGAACGCGTGAAATGTGTCCGCGAATTTGTTGCCAATATATTCTTCTATACGAAGAATGGGACTACCATCATGATCGATGCCGGTTATAATTACGGGCGGCTGGGAGAAAAGATGGACTGGCTGGGCTTAAAGCCGGAGGATATCGGGCATATCCTCGTCACCCATCAGGATACCGATCATGTGGGGGCAGTGGAACGGGACAGCGATGGGCTGTTCACCCATGCGACGCTTTATATCGGCGAAATTGAAAACCGCTATCTCACAGGTGAGGTGCGGCGCAAGGTCTATGGTGGTTGGTACAAGCTCCCGCCTGTGCGGA
>CAZVWN010000308.1:0-1043 GCA_964631065.1 uncultured Acetatifactor sp. | reverse complement strand
TTGCCGATAAATTCCCCAAAGACACGGAGCTTTACCGTATCATGTCCACCAAGCCAAGTGAGGTGAACGGCGTATGATGGAGCTTGATACCATTCTCTGCGGGGACAGTCTGCAACTGCTCAAAACCCTGCCGGATGACAGCATCCATTGCTGCGTCACATCGCCGCCTTATTACGGGCTGCGGGATTACGGCATGGACGCGCAGATCGGGCGGGAAGCCACGCCGGAGGAATACATTGCGCGGCTGACCGCTGTTTTCCATGAGGTGCGCCGTGTGCTGCGCCCGGACGGTACGCTATGGCTGAATATCGCAGACAGCTATTGCGGCACTTCTGCTAAGGGCAGCACCCGCGACCCGAAATATCCGCAGGGGCGCAACGGACAGGGCGTTTCACTCTCCCGCACGGTACAGGGCTGCAAGCAAAAGGATATGATCGGGATTCCGTGGATGCTCGCCTTTGCTCTCCGCGCCGACGGGTGGTATCTGCGCAATGATATTATCTGGGCAAAGGGAAACCCAATGCCCGAAAGCACCAAAGACCGCTGCACCCGCAGCCATGAGCATATTTTCCTGCTCACCAAAAGTAAGCGATATTTCTATGACTGGCTTGCCATTGCAGAACCCATTGCCCCGTCTACTGCCCTGCGAAAGAAAGCAGGACGGGGCGCAGGCAAATATTCTGTCCCCATTCCGGGACAGCCGCAGACGCAGAATATCAATAAGCCAAGAGCCAAAGGCAGCATTACCGACGATATGATTTCGCCCGTCCGGGCAAAGCGCGATGTGTGGTTTATCAACACCGTGCCTTACAAGGGCGGGCATTTTGCCGCCTATCCCCCGGCACTGGCTGAAACCTGTATTTTGGCTGGTTGTCCTGCAGGCGGCATTGTGCTTGACCCGTTCATGGGCAGCGGCACAACAGGGCTTGCGGCAAAGCGGCACGGCAGACACTATCTCGGCATAGAGCTGAACACAGAATTTTGTTCCCTTGCACGGGAACGGATCGGAGGTGATAGCACTTGAAAGACCCATTCAAGCCCCG
>CAZVWN010000307.1:0-1051 GCA_964631065.1 uncultured Acetatifactor sp. | reverse complement strand
GCAAACATTTCTTCACCGCCGATGGTGTACATCTCAGGCTTTTCATCCGGCATATAGGTAAATCCCTCTTTCGGCAGATTGATTTTCGCCATTTTCAGCTGAAACGGTCCCGTCCACATCTTCCTTGTCTTGTAGGGTGAAACCGTAACACGGAGAATATCGCCTTTTTTAAATTTCAATCCCATCGGCCAGATGAGAATGTCTGCCGGGACAATCTCTCCGGCGTGGAGCTTCTGCTCCTGCGCCATCGACTGACGGGGATTTTCTTCGGTACTCTTTTCCTCATCCAACGCTCTGAGTGACGCACGGATATATCCCTTTGCCGACAGATCCATACCCGGCCCGAGGGTGAATTTATAAGGCAGACCGCAGGGACGGCGTTTTTCCACCTTGACGAACAGATCCATATCATCATGGTCAGGCGCCTCTATCCAGAGCCGCAGCTTCATATATCCGAGAATCTCCGTATCTTCTTCCATTTTCATGTCAAAGCGGATGCCTTTTTTCTTTCGGTCCGAATCGTACTCGGCATACTTTTCACTCTTAACCACGGCGTTTCCGAGGCTGTGCTTTGCGGTGTCAAGATACAGCTTTTTGTACTGCGTGCGCGGGATGGGGAAATCCTCTTCCTCCCGGTCAACAATATCCCTGCCGCCGGGGTTGAGGACGCTGACACGCACCCTCGGCGTTTGCTCCCAACCATTATCTTCGCCTTTCAGATAGCGGTCAAAAAATTTCCGCAGTTCCTCGGTATGCTCCGGGTTATAATAATCATCCCATTCGCCGGTATTGTGGATGCGCAGCCATTTTTCCTTGGAAGAAATACGTCGATAACCTTCCAATGTGCCGTAGGTATGGATAGGATTCGTATAACTTGCAACAATATAGGCGGGAATATCAATGGCTTCCAAATCCGCCTCTTTATCCTCCCACCAGGCATTCATGGTGGGATGCGCACACATTTCAGTGATGACATCCTCAATACCGCCGTTTTCCGTAGAAGCAAAGGAATCGGACAGCATTTTGACAAACTCCGGCATCTGCACACCGC
>CAZVWN010000306.1:0-1055 GCA_964631065.1 uncultured Acetatifactor sp. | reverse complement strand
CATCAGCGGAGAGACCGGGGTGGCTTGATGCAGTGATTGATTATCATGTGAATGGCGGTTTTGGTAAGAGTATATCTGCCAATGGGTTCGATGGATATCTAAGGTGTCTGGAAGAACGCCAAAAAAGAGAACTTGAGTATCTGAAAATGGCTAAGATTTCCAGTGTTATCATTGAAAATGCACACAGAAACCGGCAGCAGACATATGCAAAAATCGCTGATCAGATAGTATAAAAGTTTTTATATAATTGGAGAGGAACGCCATGAATAAAAAAGTAATGATAATCATATTAGCAGGTATTTAGGAACAATTACTTATAAAAATGCAGACAGTAAGGAAATCATTGCGTCATATGAGAGATAAATGCTTTTGATATGGCTGAAAGTGAGGGGGCAAATTTATGAGTAAGTACAATTTATTATGGGAGTGGATCAGCAAAAATGGAACGGATAACTTCCAACTGACTTTTGATGAGATTGAGCATATTGGCGGCTGCCCCATTGATCATTCATTTTTGACATACAAAAAAGAACTGACAGCTTATGGGTATGAAGTTACAAAAATTTCAATGAAAGGAAAAACAGTAAATTTTAATAAGATGAGAAAAGATATAAAATAGTTATGAAATATGTCCACCCTGTTGTAGAACATTCATGGGGACAGCGTGTTGTTCGTTTCTATGATCCGGATAAACATATTATCGAAGTTGGCGAGAACATAAAAAAAGTACCCACATGACGGTATGGGTACTTTTACTATGCGAAAAATTCAGAACCTTATGCCATTCCGTTTACAGCCTTGCTGATACGGGAAACCTTGTGAGCAATGTTGTTCTTGTGGTAAACACCCTTGCTTCCTGCCATCTCGATCACCTTGGTAGCAGCGGCAAGCTCTGCCTGTGCAGCAGCCTTATCGCCGGACTCAACAGCGGCAAAAACCTTCTTCATCGCGGTCTTAACGCCGGATCTGATTGCCTTGTTTCTCTCGGTTCTTGTGCGGGTTACCAGAATTCTCTTCTTTGCGGATTTAATGTTAGCCAAGTCGTACACCTCCAA
>CAZVWN010000305.1:0-1081 GCA_964631065.1 uncultured Acetatifactor sp. | reverse complement strand
GTACGATAAATTCCCTCTTTTTTATACAGACGGACACGTCCTGTTCCCGTACCGCCGTTCCATAATTTCTTATGGCAGATCACGCCGTCCGGATTCTCATAATTTAAGAACAGCATTTCCTTCTTTTTACAGCGGACTTCGACAAACAGCACCGCCTTTACCGTTTCCTGTTTTACCCGCCAGATCAGCTGATCCGGGGTTTCGATGCATTCAAATTTCGTTCGGGGAAGCATCCAAAACTTTGAGAAATTAAATTCAAAGCCCTCTCCCTCATAACAGAACGCGCCCAACAGCTTCCGCTCCAAGGGAACGCCAAACACAACGGGTCTTCCGCCGCCGATGTCAAAGGCGCTGTCTTTCAGTCTCTTTCCCGTCAGTCTGCTCACCATATTGTTGGAGGACAGCCAGACCCAGGGCACGGTAAAATCGCTTCCCCAGTTCTTATCGGCATACCCCCAGCAGTTTTCCGGACGGATATCGTAGATTTCCCCGTTCCATGTCACCGTGCCGGCATAAAGGGTCTTCATCCCTTCCGCGTGCCAGTACATCTGAAAAGCCTTCAGCTCGCGAAACAGCTTTCCCGCGCCATAGCCGACGTTGAACGGAATCTTCTTTTCGATCTTCAGCTTCCAGGACATCTTCCCCGCCTGACATAAATATTCCGGATGCGCCGCTGCTTCCTCCGCAGAAATATCGATCCGCCCCCGCGTCGCCGTCTCTGACAGATAACAGTCCTCCGCCGCTATGGCAAAGGGCGCTTTCCCCTTCAGCGTAAGCTCGTCCCAGCCGAAAAATCTGTGAAGCTGCGCCGCATCCTCTCCCCACGCGCCCGCCTTGACCATCAGATAAGAGGGTTTCCGCCCGTTCTTTCGGTTTTCCGGCAGCTGCCCGAGAACGGGTCTGCGCCCGCCGAAATCCGGATTACAGAGGAAAAACTCGATGAAAAACGCCTTTTCCTTTCCTGTTTTTCTGCTCCTTCCGGTAAAGGAATGCCACCACCAGTCATATCCCTTTGCGCCGAACCTTCCGGTCAGCATACATTCATCTCTCGAAATATCCGATTGTAATACCTGATTTTCCC
>CAZVWN010000304.1:0-1088 GCA_964631065.1 uncultured Acetatifactor sp. | reverse complement strand
GAGACGACAGAACAAGACCTTTGACGGAAAAAGGCTGTTACAATGCTTTCGGAGGTTTGTAAACAACTAATTTTCATACAGCGTCGCGGTATCGTGTATCCGCCGCTTCAGTTTTTCGCGGACGGGAAGCGGCGCTAAACACTCGTAGGGATCCCCAAAGCTTAAAAGAAGATCGTAAGGGCAGTCGTTTCCGATAAAGGGAAAATCGCCTTTTACCGGCTCCGAAGCGCCGGCAGCATGTCAGAGGGAAGCTGCGAGGATGCTTGCAGAAATACATTTGGCATTAAAAGAGATGGAAGGATTGCCGGAGGGAATCGGGAAGGGATTTTTTACATACCGTACACCGGAGGGTACGTTAGTTTCCTATGAAAACAGCTTAAAAGCTGCGATTGAAAACGGAGATGTGCAGCAGGAGAAGGATATCAGAAGAAATATGGAGTTATTAAAGCGCTTTCCTGCCTATCACTTTGACAGCTCCAAATTCACATGCGGAAGCACGCATGGCGATTACATGATATCACAGATCATATGGGATAAGGAACAGATCGCCGGTGTGATCGACTGGACCTGTGCCTGTACACACCCTTATATCTGGGAAGTGGTAAGGTCGTATGTTTTTATGGCGCCGGAATGTAAAGAGGGCGTGATCAATATGGAAGCGCTCGTTCAATATATCAGGGAATATAGCAGGATATCTCCATTGAACAGATATGATGTGGAGAATGCAGGAAATCTGTTTTATTATTTTCTGGCGGTATGTGATTTTTATGGACAGTATTATCAGGCACACAGCCGGAACAGGGGCATTTATCTGGAACAGGCAGAAGTGTCGGCAAAGCTGTTACAGTGGTTTGAACGCAATATTACAGAGCTGAATGTACGGTTAGGAAAGCTGCTTTCTGAGGAAGATGCCCGGAAAGAAATCGCTCCGTTCCTTGAGAAGGAACAATTAAAGGCGCTTCCCTCAAAGTACAGGAAAAAACTGATTGCGATTTATTATATTGCAACGAAGCTGGGAAAGGGAACCTATACGGAGAAGGAACTGAACCGGGAAATTGATCAGTGGACAACCTTTCATGATCCGGCAA
>CAZVWN010000303.1:0-1101 GCA_964631065.1 uncultured Acetatifactor sp. | reverse complement strand
TTCTGTCCGCCTTTGCCATCGTCGTGCTCCACACAAGCTCTGCTTATATGGAAAGGCTTCCGATAGACAGCAGCGGATTCCGGATTGCAAACTTTTATGATTCCCTTTCGCGATTTGGCATTCCCGTCTTTGTCATGATCAGCGGCGCAATCTTTCTGTCAGAAGAAAAGAAAGTCACCCTAAAAAAACTCTGGCTTGGAAATATTCTTCGTTTATTGATTATATTTGGCGTCTGGTCTTTCGCCTACTATTTCTATCAGTGTAAGTATTACTGGAACATCAGCGTTTTCCATAAAGGTATCACAGGGGTAGTAACAGGCTGCGTTTACGCATCCAACCATTTCTGGTTCATTTTCATGATCGTAGGTCTTTACGCCCTGGTTCCTCTTTTAAGGAGTTTTCTTTCCGCTGCCGGGAAAAAGGAACTGCATTACTTTATGGCTTTGTTCTTTCTTTTCCAGATTCTGCGCAACACCGTAACCATTTTAGCCGACAGCTCTCTTGTCTCGGAGCTCTCTGACAGATTCACCATCACAGAGTTTTCGGGATATCTCGGCTATTTCGTTCTGGGATATCTGCTGACAAAATGGGATATGCCTCAAAAGGGGAGAACCGTTCTCTACGCATTTCTTCCGGTATGCCTTGCGGGCAATTACCTTTCCTCCGCCTTTTTTTCACAAAAAATGGGAAGTTATCATCCCGGAATCTACGACAGCTTCGGTGTATTGACCTTTTTCCTGTCCTGCGCCATTTTTATCTTCTGTAAAAACCTCGGGAAAAAAATATCCCCGGATGGACGGAGGGCACGATTTTTATATCGCCTGTCCCTCGACACATTGGGGATTTATCTTCTGCATGTCGGTATATTGGATTATATGGAAAGCAAAAATTTATTATTCGGAACCTTTGATGCAGCTGTCGGCGTTCCTCTGATCAGCGTGACCGTGTTCGTTTTCTGTGCAGCGGTATCCGCTCTCCTTCGCCGGCTGCCCGTCATCGGACGCTATCTTGCATAAGATGCTCCGCAGACGCAATCTCCCTGTAAAAAAACCGGTTCATCGCCGTATGGAGCACGCCCTCCGGCTTCTCTATCCGACGGAA
>CAZVWN010000302.1:0-1103 GCA_964631065.1 uncultured Acetatifactor sp. | reverse complement strand
ATAAGGAGCATGATGAGGAATGGCGGGTAATACAGGCAGAAGAACATCATCTTCGGGCAGTAAAAAGAAATCTTCAGGTTCTAAGGCGGCAGGGCAGAGCAGACGTAAAACGGATAAAAAGCAGCTGGAGCAGGACAGCGCACTGTTCCATGAGATCGGTCTGATCGTGCTCTTTGTCGCGATGGTACTTTTATTCTGTTGTAATTTCGGACTGATCGGACCGGTGGGAGACGCGGTGAGCGGCTTCCTTTTTGGTGTATTCGGATTTTCGGCGTATCTTGTTCCCGTCCTTTTATTCCTTGCGGCGGCGTTCGGGTATGCAAACGAGGGAAATCCGACGGCGGTAAGAAAGCTGATTTCCGGCTGCGTGCTTTTTGTGATGTTCGGCGTGATCTGCGATCTGATCAGCAAAAATTCTCTTCTGATGGCAGAATACAGCGTGAAGGTGATTTATGAGAAGTGCAGTACGGGGAAAAACGGCGGCGGTATTCTTGCCGGAAGCTTAAGCTATCTGCTGCAGCATTATCTGGAAACAATCGGCACGATACTTGTCGTGATGCTCTGTTCCGTGATCAGCCTGATCATCCTGACGGAGAAATCTTTGATCAAAAGTATGAAGAACGGCGGAAGCCGGGTGCGCGAGCTGTCGAGAGAGGACGCCAGACGCCGCAGGGAGGAGGCAGAGCGCCGCAGGGAGAACGCGGAGCTTAAAAGTCAGGAGCGCGCCGCCCAGCGTGCGCAGAGAGAGGAAGAGAGACGGCTGCGCGCGGAGGAAAAGGAAAATGAAAAAATTCTCCGGATGGAACGGAAGGTGTCCGGAGTGATGGCGGATACCACGCTTGTAAAGCCGGAAGAGCATGTTCACAGGGACGATATCCATGAGATCATGTACAGGGAGGACGAGGAGCGGCAGGAGGAAGACGGGTTTTCGGAGAATTTTGCGGAAGCGGCACAGGAGACGGCGTATGAAAGCGCTCCGGCGCTTGATTTTGAAAAGATCCGGATCAGAAGCATGCATCAGGTGACGGTGGATGAGGCGGCTTACGGACAGGAATCCGGGTTCGGAGCGGAGCAGACGGAAACCGGATTTACATACGACGGTC
>CAZVWN010000301.1:0-1124 GCA_964631065.1 uncultured Acetatifactor sp. | reverse complement strand
TAACAGGCGGTAACTGTTATGACGGATAAAGAGAAAAAGAAAGAAGGGATTGCTTATAGGACAAAGAGGACAATTGATAGAACCAAGGAAAAATTTTACCATCCGCCTGTCGGATGAGGAAAGAAAAAGGGCAGAGTATGATGCTAAAGCTAATGGTATGAAATTATCGGATTATGTAAGATATCTGATTACTCATGGCGGCAGGGTAGATACAACGCTTGCTTGTGACAGACGGAATCTAATCAGTCAGATTTCCGGTCTTTGCAATAATTATAATCAGATGACGAGAGTTGCCAATGGTTGTGGGTATGTATTCGACAGCACTATGCAAAACGGGAATCGACAGTTGGAACAGATAAAGGCTCTGTTACAGGAGGTGGTAGTAGGATGGCAATAACCAAGATGATGCATATGAAGGCAAGCAGTAAGTCACGAATTGACATTCATTTGGAGCATTCCATCAATTATATTTTACAATCGAAAAAGCTTGGTGAAGCAAATCTGGCAGGCGGTATTAACTGTCTGCCGGATATGGCTTATCAGCAGATGAAGGCAACGAAGCAGATGTTTGGCAAGACAGGTGGAAGGCAGGGATATCATTTTGTAATATCCTTAAAACCGGGCGAGGGAACACCAGAGATTATGTATGACATTGCCATGCGTTTTGCAAATGAGGCTTTTGCCGGAGAATATGAAACGGTTGTGGCAGTTCATACAGACAGGGAACATCTTCATGCCCATATCGTAATCAACAGTGTAAATATGGTAACCGGATATAAGTTTCAGTGCAGGGATGGTGACTGGAAATATAAGTTCCAGCCCATTACCAATAAGCTCTGTGAAGAATACGGACTGCATATCACACCGGCGGAATACAGCAAAGAGCCGAAAAATGTGTCACGACCTCAGTGGGAGCGTGAGCAGGTGTTTTCAGAATGGATAAAGCAGGATGTTCTGTTTTGTGCCATCAGTGCAGAAAATATGGAGCATTTTATATTTCTTCTGGAGAAGCTTGGAATGGAAGTAAAGCAGGGAAAACATATCGCTGTGAAGGTTCCGGGTATGAAGCGTTTTAAAAGACTGGATACCATCTCGGAAGATTTTGGCAGGGAGAATTTAGAGGC
>CAZVWN010000300.1:0-1178 GCA_964631065.1 uncultured Acetatifactor sp. | reverse complement strand
TTAAATCTTCATATTTATAAACTTTAAATGTCTCTTTTTCATAAAGTGGAACTTCCGGAGTGTTCTTAACAATCTCATTTAAACGTTCCATAAATTCGTCGATTCCCGTCATTTCATAGGCGCTTACTGGGATAACTTCTAAATCAGGATATGCTTTTTTAAACTCTTCTAAATTATTTAAAGCCCCATCTAAGTCCATCTTCGTTGCCACAACAACTTCTTTTTTTTGCTCTAAAAGTTTACTATATTTAACTATTTCTTCCCTAATTATTTTATAGTCTTCAATCGGATTTCTTCCCTCACTTGCACCCATATCAATTACATGAGCTAAAACTCTTGTCCGCATCGCATGACGTAAAAATTCTATTCCAAGACCTACTCCATCACTAGCACCCTCAATAAGTCCTGGTAAATCAGCCATGACAAAAGATTCGCCATTTTTAAGTTTTACCACTCCTAAATTAGGATTTAAAGTCGTAAAATGATATGCAGCAATTTTCGGTTTTGATGCACTAATAACAGATAAAAGTGTCGATTTTCCAACACTAGGCATTCCAATAAGTCCAACATCAGCTAAAACTTTTAATTCAAGTTTTATTTCTTTTTCTTCGCCTGGTTCGCCTTTTTCACTAAACTTTGGTGCCGGAACATCATGAGTTGCAAAAGACTTATTTCCTTTACCACCACGTCCTCCACGAGCAACCACAAATTCTTCGCCATCACTAATTAAATCAGCTAAAACTTCATTCGTTTTAACATCAATAACAGTTGTTCCCTCTGGCACTTTAATGTACACATCTTCGGCATTTTTGCCATACTTATTTGAGCCCTTACCATTTTCTCCTTTCGGAGCCTTAATAATTTTTCGATAACTAAGATCTACTAAAGTCTTCAAATTTTTATCAACCTTAAAAATAATACTGGCACCACGACCACCATTACCACCATCTGGGCCACCCATTGGCACAAATTTTTCCCGTCGAAAAGACGTACATCCGTCTCCACCTGGACCTGATATAAGTTTTATAATAAGTTCATCAACAAACATAATTTCACCGCCTAAAAAGTATACGTAATTTCTCTACGCATACTTATTTTACCACATATTGACCCAAAAATAAAGAACTTTAGCCAATTTTTCATATTAATGGTTCAAAAACTCGTGTTTATGAAAATTT
>CAZVWN010000299.1:0-1185 GCA_964631065.1 uncultured Acetatifactor sp. | reverse complement strand
CCGTCGCAAAAAACGCTCCGGAATGGGGAATAACATGGAAACAGTTTATGAATTTACATTGCCGAAGGGGTATATGGATTCTGCGGGAGAGTTACACCGCAAAGGAAAGATGCGTCTGGCAACGGCAGGAGATGAGATCAGTGCGACAAGGGATCCGCGTGTGCTGAGTAACCCCTCCTATCTGACAATCGTGATTCTCGGAAAGGTCGTGACGGAGCTGGAGGGCGTGCAGATGGTATCTGCGAACATTATTGAGAAGCTCTTTACGGCGGATCTCGCTTTTTTACAGGATATGTATCAGCGGATCAATGACATCGAGCCGCCTGTGATGGAAGTGGTCTGTCCTGAATGCGGGAAAGTGATTCAGGCGCCGTTAAATTTTACAGGGGAGGGATAAAGCTGTATCCCAAGGAAGAGCTTTATCGGGAAATGTCATTTATTTCCTACTATTTTCACTGGAGCAGCAGCGAGGTGCTGAATATGGATCACTGCAGCAGACGGAAATGGTGCAGTGAGATATCTGAGATCAATAAGAGCTTGACTCCCTCCGGAAAAGGTAAGAAAGAGAAAAGTATTCTTGACATGAAACCAGACAGATAATAAGAGGTTGATTATGGCAGAGACGGGAAATATTGTTGTTCGGAATTTCGGACTGGATCCGGCGACGAACTTTAATTTCATACTGCGGGTGGAAGGCGTGTTTGATCTGCCCTGCAAATCCGTTCATGTATTTCAGAAAGAGAATGAATATGAATATATTCAGGAGGGCGGACTCAACGACTATGTACATATGCGGCGGAAGCCGATCTCAAAGCCGTTTACCTTTCAGGTGGAGAGATATGTCGGGGTGGACGGACTGATGGTGGATTACCTTGCCAACGGAACGGAGCTTACCCTGCCGCTGATCCTGCTGGTCAACCGTTATCACTGGAACGGGTATCCCTACCCGACGAGAACCTACGTCTTTACGGGCTGTACGGTCATGGGGAAGGAATACGGGGAACTGAATGCGGAAAAGAGCGGTCTGCTTGTCGAGACGACGACGATCGCCTACCGCGAGATGATCAATGTGGATATCGGGACGGGCACATATGCTGCCAGTCCTTGGAAATATAAGCCGCCGACGGATGCGGAGAAAGCGGAAGCAGAGAAGAAGCGTCTGAAGCATTCGGACCGGTATTGGAA
>CAZVWN010000298.1:0-1192 GCA_964631065.1 uncultured Acetatifactor sp. | reverse complement strand
CGGAGACTGTTTTTTTGTAAATGATATCTTCCAATGAGAACTCTACACACACCTTTTTCGAGACAATCTCTCACTTGGAAAGAAGTACGACCGCCTCTATCTCCTCCGTAAAGGGGAACATGTCCACCGCGCCGCATTTCTCGACCCGGTATCCTTTTTGCGTCAGATATTTCAGATCCCGCACCAGCGTATCCGGATTACAGGAGACATAGACGACCCTCTCCGGCGCGATCGTTCCCACTGCATCCAGAAACTCCTCCGTGCTGCCGCTGCGCGGCGGATCCATCATGACAACATCAACGGCAGCGCTCTGCTCCGCCATTTCCAGCAGGAATTTTCCCGCATCGTCCTGATAAAACGCGATATTCTTAACCTGATTCGCCTTTGCGTTATTCCCCGCGTCCCTTACGGCATCCGCATTCAGCTCGACCCCGATCACCTTTCCCGCCTCTTTCGCAGCGATCAGTCCGATCGTTCCCGTTCCGCAGTAAGCATCCACTAAAGTCTCCCTGCCTGTCAGTCCCGCATACCCGATTGCTTTCCGGTAAAGCTTTTCCGTCTGGACGGGATTCACCTGATAAAAGGATCTCGCCGATATCCGGAAGCTTCTGCCGCAGAGCATATCCTCAATATACCCCTTCCCGTAGATCACCTGCTCCTTATTTCCCAGAACCATGCTCGTTCCGCGTTCATTGACATTCACCACGATCGTCGTAATCTCCGGATGGAGCTTTAACAGGGCTTTTACAAAATTGTTTTTTGAAGGCATAATGGGAGAGGCCAATACAAGAACGACCATAATCTGCCCGGTCGCGTGTCCGACACGGACCAGCACATGCCTAAGAAGACCGTAGCCGGTATCCTCGTTATACGGACGGATCTTAAACGAAGGCAGCAGCCCCCTGATAGAGACAATGATCGCATCCGCCTTTTCGTTCTCGATCAGGCAGCTGTCCACAGGAACAATCCTGTGACTCTTCGCCTCATAAATTCCGGAAATGATATTGTGCCGCCTGTCCTCGCCGAATACCGCGTGAACCTTATTCCGGTAATGCGCCGGCTCTTCCATGCCGACGATCGGCTCCGGTCTGCAATACGGCTCCATCAGTCTGCGGAATCTCGTCTCCTTTGCCTTCAGCTGCTCCGCATATTCCCGGTTGATCCACTGACAGCCGCCGCACTTCCCCGCCAC
>CAZVWN010000297.1:0-1193 GCA_964631065.1 uncultured Acetatifactor sp. | reverse complement strand
AACGGCGTAACGGCAGAGGGGCTTACCGCAGCGCTTGAACTGAAAAACGGCTGGGAATCACAGGGAGAGTTCTATTATCAGTACGGACTGACGCTGACAAATCCGTCACAGACGGCGACGGACGGCTGGACGGTTACGGTTTCCTTTGACGGGGATTTTCGTCTTTCTGACTCCTGGTGCGGCAGTTACACCACAGAGGGAAAGACGCTTAGGATCACGCCGGCGGATTACAATGCGAAGCTGGACGGCGGTGCGTCCACATCGGATATCGGATTTATCGTCAGCGGCGGCAGCGGACTGAATGCATGGGTGGAGTAAGGACTTCCTGCTTTTTACATTGAAGAGTTCCGAAAAACATAGTATACTAAGTGTCGGATTTGGATTTATCGTTGTTTGGAAATGGAGAAACGAAAAATGAACTTAAGATTTGACATGGTCGTGGCGGGCGCGCTGGTTCCCGGTCTGCTTTACTATGTGCCGAAGGCGAATGCCATGATAAGGGAAAAGGAGCGCTATTCCGAGCAGGAAAGATTTGACTTTGCATGCAGGATCATGGATTTCATGCGCAGACGCAGCCGGACGGAGACGATCGTTTACGGCATGAAAAATATTCCCGGGAACGAAAAATTTATTCTGTATTCCAATCATCAGGGGAAATATGATGCGATTGGGATTCTGCTTGCGCTCGACAGACCCTGCGGCGTGCTCTGGGAGAAACGTCAGGCGCGGCGCATCATGAGCAGGCAGGTCGGCGGACTGATCGGCGCCGTGCCGATCGATCTGAACGATATGCGGGATAAGGTCGCTGCGATCGCGGAGGTGACGGCTCGGGTGAAGGCGGGAAAGAATATGCTGATTTTTCCGGAGGGCGGATATACGGATAACGGAAACCGGCTTCAGGAATTTAATACCGGCTGTTTCCACTGTGCCCTGCGCGCAAAGGCGACGATCGTTCCGGTCGTAATCTATGATTCCCATAAGGCGATGAACAGCAACAGTCTGCGGAGGGTGACGACACAGGTGCATTTTCTGCCGCCGATTCCGTTTGCGGCATACGGACAATTGAAAAAACCGGAGCTTGCGGCGATGGTGAAGGAAAAAATTTCGGAAAAGCTTAGGGAGATCAGGCGGTATGACAGCCTGGGACAGGCCTTTCCGGGCAAGCCGGACAGGATACTGTGAGGATTGCAGAA
>CAZVWN010000296.1:0-1196 GCA_964631065.1 uncultured Acetatifactor sp. | reverse complement strand
AAAAAATCAGGGCTTGCACAAAAGCGCAGAAAGGATTATAATGGCGTTCATAACAGGATAATTCTTCGGGGTCGGGTGCAATTCCCTACTGGCGGTAAAGTCCGCGACCCGTGGCGGTAAGATGTCTGAAGGTGTCTGCTGTCACGGCTGATTCGGTGAAAGTCCGGAACCAACAGTAAAGTCTGGATGAAAGAAGAAAGGCAGCGGTTATTGACGATGGGTCAATAGCCTGTAGCGGCATGGAATGACGCACACCCCGGATTGGCAGCAGTCCGGGGATTTTTTGTGTGAAAAGGAAGGCATTCCGTAAGTGTGCGCTGCCGTCAGAAGAATTTTCCGACAGAAAATGGAGGAAAAGAAAATGAATCAACTGTTTCAAAGTGTATCTGACAATCTGCCGTATGTAGCAGGATTTCTGGCGATTATCGTCGCGCTGTTTTTACTGGCGGTGCTTCTGGAAAAAGCGGCGCAGAGAAAAAACGGCCGCAAGGAAGCCATATTCCAAACGCGCAAGACGGCGATGACCGGTATGTTTGCAGCCATTGCGGCGATCCTGATGCTGTTTGAGTTCCCGCTGCCCTTTGCCCCGTTTTTTTACAAGCTGGATTTCAGCGAGCTGCCGATCCTGATCGGAACGTTTGCGTTCGGACCGGCGGCGGGTGTCATGATGGAGTTTTTGAAGATCCTGCTGAAGCTGATCTTTAAGGGAACGACAACGGCATTTGTGGGGGATCTTGCGAATTTTGTGGTCGGCTGCAGCATGATCCTTCCCGCTTCTGTCGTCTATGCCTTCCGTAAGAATAAAAAGAGCGCGGTGATCGCCTGTATCACGGGAACGCTGGTAATGACGATATTCGGGACGGCGCTCAATGCAATCTATCTGCTCCCTGCTTTTTCAAAGCTTTACGGGCTGCCGCTGGAAAGTCTGATCGCAATGGGAGCGGAAACGAACGGTCTGGTAACGGAGGGCAGCATCGTCAGCTTTGTCGTCGCATGTGTCGCCCCGCTCAACCTGATCAAGGGAATCAGCGTCTCGGCGGTAACATTGCTGATATATAAGCCGCTCAGTCCGCTGATTAAGACGGGGCACAAAAAATAGGAAAAAACGCGCTGTGTTGAGAAGATGCAGCGTGTTTTTTTTCGGATTTTCCGTAAAAGTATATGCGGCAGGAGAAGAAAATGCTATATTGTAAACA
>CAZVWN010000295.1:0-1204 GCA_964631065.1 uncultured Acetatifactor sp. | reverse complement strand
GTCTCCTGTCAGGGCGCGGACAGACCCTGCGAACAGTATTTTAAGGATTTTTACTGTCCGCCCGCCGCACCCGACTTAAAAATAACCGTCCTCGGGTATGCGCCGTTTAGAGAAGCAGACGGACGCGTTCTGCTGCATACGCGCGAGCTGACGCTCCTCGACTGCGAAGATCTTTATCTCTTCCGCTTCTTAGAAGACCGGTTTATCCATGAGATGCGGGTGACAAAGAACGGGACGGCTGCTAAAATCTATTGCCGCCCTTCCCGCTCCTCTGAGTACGCGGACGCACTGTTCCACGCGATGCGCTTCGCCTTTCTCGTCACCGCACAAAAAAAGGGACTGTTTGCCCTGCATTCCGCCTCCCTGCTCTACCGCGGTAAGGCATGGCTGTTCTCCGGCTGCTCCGGCACGGGAAAATCGACGCACACCGCCCTCTGGAAGGAGCAGTTTCAGGTTCCCCTCTTAAACGGCGACTTAAATCTTCTCGGCATCCGTGACGGTGTGCCGACTGTCTACGGTCTGCCCTGGTGCGGCACCTCCGGAATTTATACGCCGGAAAATTATCCCTTGGGCGGCATCATCTTTTTAAAACAGGCGCCGTACAACCGGGCATCCCGGCTGTCTCATGAGGAAGCCTCACTCGCGCTCTTCCAGCGGCTGATCTCGCCCGCCTGGACGGAGGCTCTCACCGCCGAAAACCTGAACTTTTCCACCTTACTCGGCGGTCGGATTCCCTGTTTCAGACTGGAATGCACGAAAGACCCGGAGGCTGCGCGGGTCATGCGAAACGCTGTCGATGCACTTTTTCAGAATGCTCCTTCCGAAAACTCCATGCGCCGCTGAGCTTCCCGGAGGTCAGGGCAGCTGCTTCTCTTTCCTGCCCGCAGACATCCTTTTCTGCTGATTCCGAAATTTCCGCTGCCGCAGCTTCGTCCTAAAAGTCCTCGATCATCTGCCGGATCTCCTCTTCATCCAGCACAACACATTTCTTCTCCCGGATACCGTAAACCCGATGACAAAGGTTCAATACGGTCGGACGGTGGGTCGTCAGGATACAGGTTCTCGGCCGGTCGTCCCTCATGATATTTTTCAATACGGCGCGCTCCGTCGCGACATCCAGAGCGGAGGTTGCCTCATCCAGCAGCAATATCGGGGCATCCCGAAGCAGCGCCCGCGCGATGGCGAGCCGCTGCGCCTGTCCCTC
>CAZVWN010000294.1:0-1206 GCA_964631065.1 uncultured Acetatifactor sp. | reverse complement strand
TCTGCAACACGGCGCTGATCGCCGCGATTTCCGTTGCCTGCAACCCCGGCCCGGTCAATACGAAAACCATGAAGATGCCCGTCATTTTCTTTTTTATTTCCGCTGCCGTCTACTGCTTCGCGGCATATGTTCTTGGCGAGTTTCCGAGATGGCTCGGCTTTGTCATGCTCGGACTGTTTCTGCTGTATATGGTTTTGAATGTACGCCAGGGACTCCGGCATCCTGATGAAGCACAAGCCGAAGAAGGGGAAACAAAGTCCCGCGATTTCCGGCTTGAGCTTGTACTGCTGATCGTCGGCGCCGCCGTGATTGCAGTCGGTGCAAATTTACTGGTGGAGCACGGCACAGCCATCGCACAGAAGCTGGGCGTTCCCGAAACCGTCATTGCGCTGACCTTTGTTGCGCTCGGAACCTCCCTTCCGGAGCTGATCACAACCATTACCTCCCTGAAGAAGGGACACGCTTCCCTCGGCATCGGAAACGTAATCGGCGCAAATGTATTTAACCTTGTGCTCGTCTCCGGCGTTTCCGTCTCTCTTGCACCGTTTGAGGTGCCTGTCGGAAAAACGCTGTTAGGACAGAATGCCTCTCTCGTATTGGATATGCCGCTCATGGTAATTGTCATGCTTCTGCTGACCGTTCCGGCGCTTGCCTCCAAAAAGCTCCATCGCTGGCAGGGCATCACTCTGCTCGCTGTCTACACGGCATTCTGTCTGTTCCAGTTTGTTGCATAACAGACCGGCGCTCTGTGTCTCCCGGGTCAGTTTCCATCCGGGCTGCACAAAGCGCCGATTCTCTCATATACCACGATATCCTTATTTCAAAATTTCCCAATAGCCGGACTTTGGAGAACCATGACGGAGCAAAATACCGGCCTCCTTTAATTTTCTGATATTACTTTCCACATTTCTTTTTGAAATTCCTGTTATTTCCGCAAGTTTTGCTGCTGAGAGATATTTATTCTCCGTTATACTCTCTATGATTTTTACTTGCGTATCATTGAACCTGAATCTACCGTCCCCTAATCTATCTCCGATGCTATCTCCGATGTTTTCTCCGATGTTTTCTCCGATGTTTTCTCCGATGTTTTCTCTAAAACTATCATTATTTATGTTTTCCTGTATGTTTCTGTACAAATTCACGCGAAACATATCATCAAACACCTCAACTTTTGGAACAGGAAGATTGTATTCTGACGCAGCACTT
>CAZVWN010000293.1:0-1220 GCA_964631065.1 uncultured Acetatifactor sp. | reverse complement strand
ATTATACAAAACTTAACACTAAAAATCAAGCCTAGTTGTGTAAATACCATAAAAATTCGTCATTATTTTTAACCGTATCAATAAATCCACAACCTAAACACTCATCACCTAAGTATAAAACACAAGCTTGCCCTGGGGTTACCGCCTTAACTTTTTCGGGATATTTAACCCGAATCTTCCCATCACTCAAGTATTCAAGGGTAACTTTATGATCGACATCTCGATATCTAAACTTAGCTTGGCATTCCTTTGGTCTTAAATCACTTAAGAAGTTAACATTATCAATTATACACTCATCACTCATTAAATATTTATTATCTTCACCAAAGGCAACATATAAGATGTTTTTAGAAACACTCTTACCACATACATAATGCCTTAGTTCATTTCCACTTATACCCACATTTCTTCTTTGACCAATCGTATAATTCATAAGTCCCGTGTGTCTACCAATAACTTCACGTGTTTCAACATCAACGATGTCCCCTGGATTTGGTTTTAAATAGTTTTCAATAAATTTTTGATAGTTTCTTTCACCAATAAAACAAATACCTGTTGAATCTTTTTTATGAGCAACATTTAAGTTATTTTCTTCGGCAATCTTCCTTATCTCTGGTTTAGTATAATCCCCGACGGGAAATAACACATTTTCTAAAGCCTCTTTTCTAACATCTGCCAAAAAGTATGTTTGATCCTTATTTTCATCAATACCCTTTAAAAGTTTACCATCTTTCATTCTTGCATAATGACCTGTTGCAATATAATCTGCCCCTAGTCTTTTAGCTTCTTTAATAAATAAATCAAACTTAATAAACTTATTACATAACATATCAGGATTTGGTGTTCTACCCTTTTTTAATTCTTCCAAAAAGTAAGTAAAAACATAATCCCAATACTCCTTAATAAAATCTACTCGATGTAATTTAATACCTAGTATTTGACAAAGTTCTAAAGCATCATTATAATCCTTTTCTTGCGGACAAATATCATTAAAATCTTGAGGATTACCTAAGATATCTCCGTTGATATTACTGTCCCAATTACGCATAAATAAACCCTCTACTTCATAACCACTTTGTTTTAGAAGTAAAGCTCCAACCGCAGAATCAACTCCCCCAGATATACCAATAATAACTTTTTTCATAACACATCACGTATCTATTGTAACAGATATAAGAAAAAAATACCATAGATTTTTATTAATTTATGATATTTTCTCT
>CAZVWN010000292.1:0-1247 GCA_964631065.1 uncultured Acetatifactor sp. | reverse complement strand
CGCAGAGGTTCGCATGATCGACACCACAGACGGGATGTTCATGACGAAGAAAGAAGCGGGGCGCCTGATGTTGCAAGGCTCGACACTGCTGGTGGGGAGGAAATAAAATGAGTGTTTCCGTTATCTTTATTGAAATTGCCGTACTGCTGGCGAGTTTCACCGTATTGGTTTTCGGGATGCTACTCATCAGCCCCCTGACCTTTATCAGCGACTATCCGCCGGAAATTCAAGCGGAATACTACCGCTCCCAGCACAAGGAAGCCACGAAAAAGAAACTGACCAAGCTGATGAAGCTAAAAAAGCTGCTTGCTGTGATTGTATTCCTGCTCTTGTTTGCGTGGATGCTGCATTTGGCAGAGGCGAAAACCTTCTGGCAGGGCGTGGGGTTGACCTGGGTCTATATGCTGTGCGTGTTTGCATGGGATACTTTCTTCCTGGATTGGGTCTTGTTTGTCAACATCAAGCGTGTGCGGCTTCCGGGAACAGAACACATGGAAAAGGAATATCATCAAAAATGGTTTCATGTGAAGATGTGTCTGCCTGTGGTGCCATTTGCGATTGTGGCAGGTTTTCTCAGCAGTGCCCTGATGCTTTGGATTTGGTAAGGAGGAAAGAACAATGATGATTGCAAAAATTGCCGCATCCTTGACATTTTACTTCCTCTACTGGCTCGCCTGTTTCCTCTGCACGGGCACGGACAAAAAGAATCTCATGGGGCTGCGCTCCTACCCCGACGATGTGCAACAGGCGGTACGGGAGCATCCCGTGCTGGGAAAGGCGGCACCCCGGGAGAAATCCATCCTGTCCATCCTGCTGGGCAACCTGCTCCTCTTCACCATAGTGTTCTCTGTTATGGGGCTGGCCTTGAAAAATGTCCTCGGGCTGGATGGCTTTCTCCCGGCATTCTGGTTCTTTCTTGCCCTGGGCGAAGGACTGGGCGTGTTTGACCTGGCGGTAATCGACCTGCTCTGGTGGCGAAACACCAGACGCATCCGCTTTTCCTTCCTGCCGGAGAAGGCTCTCTATCAGAATCCCGCCAAGCACCTGGGCTCCTTCCTTAGAGGCATCCCCCTGTTCGCCGTGGTGGCTCTGCTCAGTGCCCTGCTTGTGGCGTGGATTGGGTGAAAGCATCCCGATTGAGAGCGGGCTGATTATTTCACCTACATCCGCTCACAGTTTGAACCTGTCCACGGAAATGTCGATGAAGTCTATGGGCTCCTCTTGCAGAAACATGACCATATAGATGG
>CAZVWN010000291.1:0-1265 GCA_964631065.1 uncultured Acetatifactor sp. | reverse complement strand
TCTTCTTCCGTATCATTCAGAGAATGTCAACAAAAAGTTATGGAAATTACTTCCGGTTATCTGTAGGTATAGGTTGAGACTAAGTTCCCGGACGCGTCATATTCTGAAGACTTAACCTTATTCCCATTCGCGTCATATTCAGAGGTATTGTATGAAGTTAACACTCCGTTTCCGTCATAATATGACACTTTAACCTCGTTCCCGTTCGCATCATATTCAAAGATACCGGACCACTGGAAGATCCCGTTCCCATCATACATTGAATACTTTATCCGCTTCCCATCCGCGTCGTATTCATTTACGAAATAGTGGTTGAGCATCCCATCGGTATAATACAATTCCTTAAGTTTATTTCCGCTCGCATCGTATTCGTACTGAACGCTGGGAGCTCCGGATGCAGTATAAGACGAAGACTTAATCCGATTTCCGTTTTCGTTGTATTCCTCAACAGAGAACCCCAGCAATGCTCCGTCGGCATCGTAAGCCAGGCTTTTAATCCGATTGCCGTTCGCGTCATATTCAAAAATACCATATTGGGTCAGTTCTCCGTCCGCATCGTAGCGCAGTCCTTTTACTTTGTTGCCATTCGCATCGTATTCAGATTCATAGGTAAGTGTTCCGAACGCATTATACTCCGACTTCTTAATCTGTTTCCCGTCCGCATCGTATTCATAAGTATTATAATAGCTCAGTACTCCTGCGGCATCGTATCTTGACTCCCTGATCTGATTCCCGTTCGCGTCGTATTCATAGGTATTATAGTAAGTCAATACTCCGCCGTCATACTCTGACCACTTAATCCCGTTTTCGTTTTCATCATATTCATATACAAACATAAGATTTCCGGAAGCATCATAGCGTGACCACTTAAGTTTATTCCCACTTGCTCCGTATTCGTATATTTCGTAGCCGCTCATCATCCCAGTCGTATCATAATACGATCTCTTAACCATGTTCCCGTTTCCGTCGTACTCCTCCTGCATGGTAAGCGTTCCTGTAGCATTATAATACGAATCCTTTATCCGCTTTCCGTTCGCGTCATATTCAGACAGGGAATAATCCTTGAGGACTCCTGACGTATCATATCCGGATGCCTTTATGCAATTTCCGTTCGCATCGTACTCATATATCCTGTAACTGAGCAGCGTTCCGGAAGCATCATAGCGCTCCCCCTTAACCGTCTTCCCATTCACGTTGTAATATTCTACCCATTTGGATCCGTCCGGAAATGTGAATACCTCTGTACGCTGCTCCTCACCGGCATC
>CAZVWN010000290.1:0-1267 GCA_964631065.1 uncultured Acetatifactor sp. | reverse complement strand
TTATCTGCCAGCCCATAACCCGACCGACCTTTTCCGCGACAAGCTCCGCCGTCATTCTCTGGGTCAGCGCGCTCGGATGCCAGTCCGCACCGTACCCGTTCTCCGCGCTGTGTTCGGGAAGCGGCAGAAAATGAACGCGCTCGTCCTTCTGTGTTTCCGCAAATACACCGACTGCCTCCTCAAGCTCTCTGATCACGCGCTGATCCATCGTTCCCAGCATACAGAAAATCTGCGCGGACGGGTTATGCGCCCTGACAAATTTCAAAAACTCCACATAGCTGTCCCGGTAATGATTCCTGCGCTCCTGAATATCCTTACACCAGCTGCAGTCATTTGTCCCGAGATTGATCAGAACGGCATCCGGCACATATCGGTTAAAATCCCATTTTTCCCACTTTGTCTCATCCTCTCCGAACAGCTTCTCGGAGCCGGAGATATCCGTATACCGGTAGACCTCCGGCATCAGCCACTTATCGGAAGGAGCAGTCGCCGTCTCCTCGACATAGCCGGATATGATCCCGTTTCCGCTCCAGGAAACCAGATTCGCCTCCGCGCCGAGCAGACCCGCCGTCAGCAGCGAATACGACTTCGCGGGATTCTGCGTCCGCGTACAGAACGGCTCCAGCTCATTTTCCGCTTCCACGCCGTAGCCGCAGGTAATGGAATCGCCGATGATCTCAAGCTTCCGCTCCGCATGCGCAGGGGGCGCAAGAAGTTCCTCTGTATCTGTCTCCAGATAACGGACGCCGCATTTTCCGAATGCCGCCTCGGAATACTTTACCAGTCTGACCGTTACCCGCTCCGCCGTATCGCTCTCGTAAAGCGTATAGATTCCTTCCTCGCGGTCAAGACAGATCCGCTTCCTCGGCTCGTCCTCCTCATTGACATAAACCGCGACATAACCGCGCAGATTTTCATTTCCCTCTCCCCAGTCGTCCGGATTGCTCCATATTGACGCGACGGCTTTTTTCCCCGTAAATGTAAAGGCAAGACTTGTCCCGGAAAACCCGAGATACCGGACCCCGTCCACAAACAATGTCCTTCCCGTAATCCTTACCTTATCCTCTGTTGCCTGAAACCTCATACCGCTTCTTCTCCTCCCGCGCTCCTGTCCGTGCAGCGCTTCTGCATTTATTATAAAGTCCTGCCCGGTTTTCTTCAACCTTTTTACAAACTTCACGCTTCCCTTTTTACAGCAGTTCATCCCACGAAAAAGAGCAGAAAAACTCCAAATCCATGGAGCTTTTCTGCTCAGTTCTTTCTGCCC
>CAZVWN010000289.1:0-1279 GCA_964631065.1 uncultured Acetatifactor sp. | reverse complement strand
TTCCAAAATACCGCTTTAATGGCATTTCAACCCGTTTTGAACAGAATGAACGAAATTGCAAATAGTGATGCGTTCCAAACCTTTGTAAACAATGCTATCACCGGGCTTTCAACGGTTGCGGGCATTGCCCTTGAAATCTTTGATTTGCTTGTGGGTGTGGCAAGTGCTGTTGCTGATAATTGGTCGTGGCTTTCCCCTATCATTTACGGTGTAGCGGCGGCTTTGGTTGTATATTATACCGCTTTGGGTATTTACAACGGTATTCAGCTTATAAGCAATGGCATCAAAGCGGCGGCAGCATTACAAGAAAAAATTCACGCTGCTTCCCTCGCAATGGAAACGGGTGCAACCTTCGCCGCAACAGCGGCACAGTACGGATTTAATGCGGCATTGTTGGCTTGCCCTATTACTTGGATAATCATTCTAATTATCGCCCTTATTGCTTTGTTCTATGCGGCAGTAGCGGCGGTGAATAAGTTTGCCGGAACTTCCGTTTCTGCAACGGGTATCATTTGCGGTGTGTTTATGGTGGCAGCGGCTTTCATTGGAAATCTGTTTGTTACCTTGATTAACTTTGTGATTGATATTTTCGTTGTACTTTGGAACTTTATAGCGGCATTTGCAAACTTCTTTGCAAATGTGTTTACCGATCCCGTTGGGGCAATCGCAAGATTGTTCTTTGATTTGGTTGATACGGTGCTTTCGCTGTTACAATCCCTTGCTTCTGCGATTGATACAATCTTTGGTTCTAACCTTTCAGGGGCGGTTCAAGGTTGGCGTGATTCGCTTGGAAGTTGGGTTGATTCCACCTTTGGCAAGGGTGAAGAAGTGATGGCAACCCTAAATGCTGATGATATGCACTTAGGGCGTTTTGAATACGGTGCTGCTTGGGATGCCGGATATAATTTCGGTGAAGGTATTGATGAAAGTATTTCTAACTTCGATCCGTCAAGTTTGTTTGATACAAACATTCCTTCCGCAAGTGATTATTCTGATTTGAGTAATTACACAGCGGGAATTGGTGACGGTGTGGGCGATATAGCCGATAACACGGGTTCAATCGCTGACAGTATGGATATTACAGAAGAAGATTTGAAATATTTGCGTGATATTGCCGAACAGGAAACCATTAACAGATTTACAACCGCTGAAATCACCATTGAACAGACGAACCACAACACCGTTTCCGGTAAAATGGATTTGGATGGAGTGGTTGACGGGCTGACAGATGCAGTAAATGAAGCGGTTGATATTATAGCGGAAGGGGTGCATGAATAAT
>CAZVWN010000288.1:0-1280 GCA_964631065.1 uncultured Acetatifactor sp. | reverse complement strand
GCCGCAAAGGCCTGCTTTAACTCAGTAATTTCATTTTCAAACCATAATGAAATTTTTTTCCCTTTTTTGTAATCCCTATAATATCCGACTACTTCATTCAATGGGAAGAAACACATTCCCTGATTGTTTTCTCTTTGGGTATAGGGCGTCTGCATTTCTTCCTCAAAAAACCATTTTTCTCCAAGGAGGTCACAATTTCTTTCACCAATAAAGGCTGCCATTTCAACAAACAATTCTTTTACATCCTCATACGGCTTTCCCGCAGACAGAATAATTAATTGTTTTAATTTTTGAAACCATTCCTCTATATCTGACAAATTCTGAGGTTCGGGGATTATTTTATATTTACTTAAAAAGCTATCATCCAATTCGCTATGGCTTTCATATAGCTTATCAGCCATCTGCTTAGTCGGAATAAGCTCTTCTTCCATACTCATCTGCGCTAAAAATCCCAACCCGTATTTTATAATCACCTCACTCAATTGAAACAGTACATTTTTATATTCTTCTTCGCCCGAATATTCAAACCAGGTAATTGGTTTATTCGGATTCAGCTTTTTTAAAGCTTCAAGTTCCGTCCCGACTAACTCATTTGCTGCATCGGTCCGAAAACGGACGGTCAGCATTTTCCCGAAACGATTTTCCTGTATGATCACGTACTGCTTCACAACATCTGTTTCCGGATTATAATACCTTCTTATCCCCTTAACTTCACGCATAAACGTCCGGCAGTTTCCGTCTGTTTTTAAATACTTAAATCCAAAAGGGAGTAACTTTTCCCCTACGATTTCTTTTATCATTTGCGTTTTATTCACTCAAAAAACCCCTCTCAATGGCAATTACCAAAAACAACACTTTTTCAAAAATTCTTTCTGCTTCTTTTTACCGAAACCGCCACATATGCCTTAAGCAGCTCAAAATGCTCCAACGCCACTCCCTATCAGGTACGGTAGAATGTGGCTTAGTCATAAGCGTATCACACGGAAAGTTCTTACACTCTCCGCAATACTTCAGCTTCTTTTCTTTCACGCAATCACGGGTAAAGCAATCCCCCGTAGTGTGTTCTTCCTCGTAACCACGGCAACCGCCTTTTATGTATGTAGGGCAGGCACCGCAGTAAAAGCCGCATTTGCCAAGAAGTTTTTCGTCCATCGTTTATTTCTCTTACAGCATCAATTCAAAAATACCGCCATCAAATACAATATCATTGCCGTCTGCATCCTTATAGAAAGACACCTTTTCCGTTTCAATCAATTCAAAGCCCAATGATTTGAGAAACG
>CAZVWN010000287.1:0-1294 GCA_964631065.1 uncultured Acetatifactor sp. | reverse complement strand
GCCTGAAATATATCAAAACCTTGTGTGAGCTTGGAATATTGCATAAAGAGACACCGTTTGGAGAAAAGGAATCCTCCCGTAAAACGATTTATGGCATTTCAGATTTTATGTTTCGGTTCTGGTACAGATATGTGTTTGCTAACAGAACATTGATTGAAACCGGAGCACAGCAGGCAGTATGGGAGAAAAGAATTAAGCCGGATTACTATAGTTATATGGGACTGGTGTTTGAGAAAGTCTGCATGGATTATCTGAATGCGAAGAATGCAAGAGGAGAACTGCCGATATTATATACCTCTATCGGAAGATGGTGGGGCACTAATGCTGCAACGCATGGTCAGGAGGAAATTGACTTAATTGCAAACGACGGAAAAGATTATCTTTTTGGAGAATGTAAATGGCGCAATGAGAAGCCGGATATTTCCGTATTAAAGGAGTTGAAAGCAAAAGCGGATGTATTCAGTACGAACAGAAAGAACTCTTACTATGTGCTTTTTTCAAAATCAGGATTTACAGAGGCTGTTATAAAGGAAGCGAAGTCTGACGACAGCATTCTGTTAGTGGATTTGACAGAGTTGATGAAGTTTTAGAGAAATATGTTTCTGAACGCTACGGTAACCCTTGGCTGCTTTGCGGTATTCGGCGTGTTCTACGGCATCGTGCATAAGATCACTTCCGGCAGCTATTACGCGATTGTCGGCGGCAGGAAAGAACAGTAATGAAAGATTTTTTGTGAAGTTACTTTCTGTCAGCACGTTTTTGCAGCCCTTTGATTTCTTTTTAGATATTCTGCGGGACACCTGTCTGCGCAGATCCATTACAGTGATTTCCGCGATTTCATGGAAGACCTCTCCTTCAATGTAGTTATAGAGAGTTTTTTCCGAAATGCCAATTTCGGGATGAGCAGCAAGGATCTGAAAAGGAGAGTGACATTTTTTCAGAAGAGGATCTATGATATCAGCAATAGCTTTAGCTTCAGAAGCAGTAAGATTAACACCCTGCCTGGAATCAGTTAAAACAGCCCGATAGTCTGTGCAATGGCTGTTTTGGATGAGCCATTGGTAATGCCGGTAAGGATAATACGCCGTTCCTCTAAAGTTAAATGTGAAAAAGAATTATTAGTACGCATATATACCTGCCTTTCCAATGGCTGTCAGGTATATAAAGTGTAAGACTAAATGCAACTGTAGTGTAAGTAGAAATAAGTGAAAAGTTTCAAAACATAGTTGATATTTTTTTGTGTCTTGAGTATAATATAAGTACCAAGAGATGAATCTCTTCCTGGCAACAGGAC
>CAZVWN010000286.1:0-1299 GCA_964631065.1 uncultured Acetatifactor sp. | reverse complement strand
GGTAAAACGGCATATGTTACAATTGCGTATTAGGAACGGTGAAAGTGAGGAAAGCGGGAAATGCAGGAGATCAGATGTCCGAAATGCGGCGAGGTGTTTCAGGTTGACGAGTCCGGGTATGAACGGATCGCGCGTCAGGTGCGGGATAAAGAATTTGAAAAGGAGCTGAGCCGCCGGGAGAAGGAATTTGACGACAGGCTGGAAAAGGAGCTTGCGGTCATCCGTCTGCAGAAGGAAAACGAGCAGAGAGAGCGCCTGACGCAAAAGGATGCCGAGGTTGTCTTGCGGGATAAAAAAATAGCGGAGCTTCAGGCGAAGCTTGACGCAAACGAAGCGGAAAAAAAGCTTGCGGTTGCGGAGGCTGTCGGGAAAGAGAAGGAAGCGCTTTCCCAAAGAACTGCGGAGATCGCGAAGCTTCAAGGCGAGCTGAAAAGCAGGGAGACGCAGAACCGTCTGAACGAGAAATCATTGCAGGAGCAGTATGAGGAAAAGCTCAGGCTCAAGGATGAACAGATTGAATATTATAAGGATTTTAAAGCCCGCCAGTCTACAAAAATGATCGGCGAGAGTCTGGAACAGCACTGCCTGACGCAGTTTAATTCTCTGCGGATGACGGCGTTTCCGAATGCGTATTTTGAAAAAGATAACGATGCGAAAACGGGCAGCAAGGGCGATTTTATTTACCGTGAGTGCGGGGAGGACGGAACGGAATTTATCTCCATCATGTTTGAGATGAAAAACGAAGCGGATCAGACTGCGACAAAGCATAAAAACGAGGACTTCTTTCGGGAACTTGATAAGGACCGCAACGAGAAGCATTGTGAATATGCCATTCTGGTATCGCTGCTTGAGATTGACAATGAGCTTTATAACAACGGCATTGTCGATGTCTCCTACAGATACCCCAAAATGTATGTGATCCGCCCGCAGTTCTTTATCCCGATGATCACCCTGCTGCGGAATGCCGCAAAAAATTCCCTGCAGTACAGGCAGGAGCTGCAGACCGTCCGGAATCAGCAGCTTGACGTCCGCAATTTTGAGGAGAATATGAATGCGTTTAAGGAGGGCTTTGCGCGGAATTACCGGCTGGCGAGCGACAGATTTGCAACGGCGATCGAGGAAATTGACAAGACGATAGACCATCTGCAGAAGACGAAGGCAGCGCTGCTCTCTTCTGAAAACAATCTGCGGCTTGCCAATAACAAGGCGGAGGAGCTCAGCATCAAGAAGCTGACAAAGAATGCGCCGTCCGTGAAAGCCATGTTTGAGCATCCGGAGAACGCGGAAAAAGAGACATAA
>CAZVWN010000285.1:0-1308 GCA_964631065.1 uncultured Acetatifactor sp. | reverse complement strand
CCTTGTTACCGTGACGTCCTGCCATTTTGTCTCCGACGGAAATCTTTCTCTTCTGCGCAATATAGATACGCACTGCCATGTTTACGCCGGGAGAAAGCTCATCACTGTTCTCTCTGGTAAACACCTTTGCGTCAACAACAATTCCATACTCGCCGTGAGGCACCTTCAGGGAGGTGTCACGAACCTCACGCGCCTTCTCTCCGAAGATCGCACGCAGCAGTCTCTCCTCTGCGGTCAGCTCCGTCTCGCCCTTCGGCGTAACCTTACCTACCAGGATATCTCCCGCACGGACCTCCGCGCCGATACGGATGATTCCTCTGTCGTCGAGATCCTTCAGCGCCTCGTCGCCGACGCCGGGCACATCACGGGTGATTTCCTCGGGTCCGAGCTTCGTGTCACGCGCCTCCGCCTCATATTCCTCGATATGAACGGAAGTATATACATCCTCCTGAACCAGTCTCTCGCTTAAGAGAACTGCATCCTCGTAGTTATAACCTTCCCATGTCATAAAGCCGATCAGGGGGTTCTTTCCGAGCGCAAGCTCGCCCTCCGCCGTAGAAGGACCGTCCGCGATTACCTGCCCCTCCGCAACATGATCGCCCTTGAAGACGATCGGCTTCTGGTTATAACAGTTCGACTGGTTGGAACGCGAAAACTTCGTCAGACGGAATTCCGCCTTCTCGCCGTCGTCATAAGTCATTCTGATCAGATTAGAGGAAACATAATCCACTGTTCCCGCTTTCTTTGCTACCACGCAGACGCCGGAGTCAACAGCTGCCTTCGGCTCCATGCCGGTACCTACAACGGGCGCTTCCGTCGTCAGAAGCGGCACCGCCTGACGCTGCATGTTGGAACCCATCAGCGCACGGTTTGCATCGTCGTTCTGCAGGAAGGGAATCAGCGCCGTCGCCACGGAGAATACCATTCTGGGCGACACGTCCATATAATCATACATTGCACGGGGATACTCGGAGGTTTCCTCGCGGTAACGTCCCGATACCGTCGTGCGGACGAAATGTCCGTCGGCATCGAGCTGTTCGCTCGCCTGTGCAACATGGTAATTATCTTCCTCATCCGCCGTCATGTATACGACCTCATCCGTAACGACCGGATTCTGCGGATCGGACTTGTCAATTTTTCTGTAAGGTGCCTCGACAAAGCCATACTCATTGATACGCGCATAGCTTGCAAGGGAGTTGATCAGACCGATGTTGGGACCCTCAGGCGTCTCGATCGGGCACATTCTTCCGTAATGGGAATAATGTACGTCACGGACCTCAAATCCGGCACGGTCTCTGGACAGACCGC
>CAZVWN010000284.1:0-1323 GCA_964631065.1 uncultured Acetatifactor sp. | reverse complement strand
GGTTCCATGATTTGCCGCCGCATAGCAACGCCATGCCTTATAGGTAGTGCCATTTTTCAGCTTCTTGGTACGGCTGACATACCTTTGACCGCACATCCCACAATAGAGCTTACCACTGCACCAATAACGGTTGCTGTGCTTAGACTTCATTTCCTCTGTGGGAGCACGCCTTAATAATTCCTCCTGAGTCCGGTTCCATAAATCCCTATCAATGATAGGCTCGTGGTGGTCTTTCAAATAAACTTTTTTCTCATTCCCTCGGTTGTACTTCTTTGCATGTGTCAGATAGTCAGGTGTAAAGGTTTTCTTCTGACACAAGTCACCCACATATTTCTCGTTTCGCAAAGCCCTGAGAATAACAGTAGCAGACCACAGCTTAACTCGCTTGGGGCGTAATCCTTCCTCGGATAGTTCCCTTGCAATCACATGAGTACCTTTGCCCTCGTTGGTGTACTTATGAAAAATGGCACGGACGATAGGTACTTCCTCCTCGTTAATTGCAAGCTCCCCATTACGGACACTGTAACCAATCAAATCCCTGCCAAAGACAATCCCTTGCTCCATCCGGCGTTTCTGACCCCATTTTACACGCTCCGAGGTTTTACGGCTTTCTTCCTGTGCGATACTTGCCATAATGGTCAGGCGAAGCTCACCATCCGAATCCCTGGTGTCAATGTTATCAATGGTAAAAATCACACCAACACCGTTATCCTTCAGCTTTCGGGTATAGGACAGGGTATCCACCGTATTTCTTGCAAATCGACATACTTCCTTGGTAAGAATGAGGTCAATTCCACCTTGCATAGCTTCCTCAATCATAGCATTAAATCCGGCACGCTTCTTGGTCTGCGTACCACTGATACCCTCATCATAATATACATCACTCAGAACCCAATCATCATGGTGTGTGATATAATCTGCAAAATATTTTCGCTGGCTGATTAAGGAATTGGTTTGGTCGTCCTTGTCGGTAGAAACTCTACAATATGCGGCAACTCTAAGTTTATTGTAACGATGCGAAGCTTCTTCTGTCATTTTTGTGTGTCCTCCTTTTGCCACACTGAGGAAACATGAAATGTTTTCGAAGTGCGGTTCTGAATGGCTATGTGTTTTGGGTTAATAATTGGTTTAGTTGCGCATCTGACAGGATATCCCTCTTATGCAGTTCCTTGTAGATACCACATTTCAGCGTCTTTTTTAATTCCTTTTGCTGTGTAGCATCAAGTGTTATATTCATCAATTTCTCCTTTTCCGTAAAACCGGTTTTATCTGTTTCAAGCACCATTTGCTCCTAAAGTTCCTGATTATTAGAATGTATGAATG
>CAZVWN010000283.1:0-1338 GCA_964631065.1 uncultured Acetatifactor sp. | reverse complement strand
CGTCTGCGGAAGAACTTGACAAAGCTAACAATGTTAGTTATAATGCGGATGATATGTGTCCGGTAGGAAAGCGATACAGTCGGGCAGGATTTTGAAAACAAAAAACGGATCCGGGCAGTCTGATACCGGAGAACGGGAGGCGGCGCGATGGCGAGAGCGGGACTGAATAAAGAAAAGATTATTGAATTTGCCGCGGGGAGAGTAAACGAGGTCGGAATCGGCAATATCCGGCTGAGAGGTCTGGCGGCGGAGCTGGGCGTGCAGCCGGCATCGCTGTACAGTCATGTGAAAAATTTTGATGAATTGAAAATCGGGATTATGAATTACGGCTGGAAGCAGCTGGAATACCGGATGCTGCAGGACATGGCGGGTGTCAGCGGATATGATGCGCTCCGGGTAATGTGCAGAACCTTTTATGAGTATGCGGTGCAGAATCCGGGCATCTTTGAGGTCATGCTCTGGTATAACAAGTATGTCAGCGAGGAGAGCAACCGGGCTACGGAGGAGCTGTTTGCCGTGTTATACAGGATCTTTGAGAGCGTGAACATATCAAGGGAGAATGCGGAGCATATCATCCGCACGTTCCGGAGCTTTCTACAGGGCTTTGTCATGCTGGTGAATAATCATTCCTTCGGGAATCCGGCATCCGTGGAAAAAAGCTTTGAACTGTCCGTGGATATCTTAATGGAAGGAATCCGACAGTTTGCACAATAACAGTGGCAGGATGCGCCGGACGCAGCGCTGTTTCGGAAGGACGGCATTTCGTGAAAAGGAAAAGGGACGGAAAAAATGGAAACAAGGATGGAAACGGAAAGACTGATTTTAAGAAGATACGAAGCCTCCGATCTACAGGATCTGTATGAATATCTTTCGGATCCCGATGTGGTGAAGTTTGAGCCGCATAAGCCGATGACCAGAGCGGAGGCAGAGGAAAACCTTGCATGGCGGATCGGCACGGATGAAATGATAGCGGTTGAACTGAAGGAAAATCATAAAATGATCGGCAACATTTATCTGGGGAAAAGAGACTTTGCCTCTCTTGAGCTGGGATATGTATTTCACAGAGCCTACCAGGGGAAGGGATATGCGTATGAAAGTACCCGGTTTCTGACGGAGCTGGCGTTTAAACAGGGAACACATCGGATTTATGCCGAGTGTGATCCGTTAAACACTGCCTCATGGAAGCTGTTGGAGCGATTGGGTTTTGAGCGGGAAGCCTTTTTTAAGAAAAATGTATTTTTTTGGAAGGATGAAGAAGGAGCGCCCATTTGGAAGGATACTTATGTGTATGCGAAGTTGAGCGAAATGCCCGGCAGGGAAGAAGAGTAAAAAAGCAGG
>CAZVWN010000282.1:0-1355 GCA_964631065.1 uncultured Acetatifactor sp. | reverse complement strand
GTACCGGCTGTAATTCTCAATGCCGATGTCAGTTCTACGAACCGTGACCGGAAGCTGTTCTTCCGCGCGCGCTTCGAGCTGAAAAATCTGTTCCAGAAACGAAAGCTCCTGCCTGTAGCTCTCATTCTGCCTGACCAGATAATCTCCCGCCCGCTCCGTCCTGTTGTACTGCTGCGCCAGATTCCAGTGCAGTCTGTTTATCGTATTCTCCGCCGAGCGGAAGAATGCGTCCGACATCCTGTACCAGACGTCCTTATGCAGACTCTTGGTCTCCTGTCTGTTCTGATATATGTTATCTGCCAGCTGCAGCAGCACAGCCGCCGCAATCCGGTTTGTAATTTTCTCTTCCGTAAGCTCCTCCGTAACCGGAAAAGCCTCCTCATAATAATTTTCGTGCCGGTACTCCAGAGGCATATGCTCTCCCCTTGCCTCGTTTTCCAGCGCGTTCAGCAGAATATTCCGTGTGATCCTGACATATTCCTGATTCTTCAGCTCGTCGCCGCCAAAATACGAAACCGGCGCCGCCTGACTGTGTGTAAAATTAGAAACGATCTGGTAAATGCTGCCCGTCTGCAGACGGTTCATAATGTCCTGATGCAGCCGCAGCACGTTCTCCTCCTGAAAATACTGCGTCTCTTCCTTTCTCTCTTCCCGGTTTTCCCTGTAGTGCCGTATCAGCCTCTGAAGCTGCTCCATGTGGTTCCAATACCGGTCGATCAGCACCGTCGTATTCTCCGTCTCTTCCTTGAGCTGTGTGATCTGCTCCATAAACTGCCGGACATTGCGGATACCGAGCTTCTGTAAGACATCCGTGATGTATACGCGGTCCTGATAGGTCATGTGAATGCCGGAATCCACGGAAATCCTGTTCAGGAGCTGATTGATGACCTCCAGCTTCATTTCCTGACTGTTCGAGATGTTCGTCTGATAGAGCGTCGTGGAAACGCTGCCCTCCGCCAGATAAATCTCCGGCGGCTCCGTCACCAGATGAAGCAGATCCTCTCCCGTGACCGATACCTGCATCATCCGGTAATTTCCGGTTATTCTCTGCACAAACGCCTCATAGGAGGGAATCATACTCTGACTGCATGTTAATTCGATCGGTGCTTTTATCTTCAGCATGGCTTCCCCTCCCTTCCGCTTCGTCTGCGCTTCTTACTTCTTATGCCGCGCTTATGTCCTTCCTGCGTTTTTCCCGACGTTTTCCAGATAATCCGCAACCGTTCTTGCGCTCTTCTTCGGCGGCCACTTTCTCGCCGGCGTGCTCTCGCCGTCCGTACTGATCTCCAGAACATCCTCCGGCTGACGGGCGCTCTGCCCTTCATTGCTCTCAGGATCCCAAAGTCTTCTGTTCT
>CAZVWN010000281.1:0-1398 GCA_964631065.1 uncultured Acetatifactor sp. | reverse complement strand
AAAAAAGACCGACTGCCCTTTCGGGTAATCGGTCTTTTCTTAAGCTCCTGTGTCAGACTCATGTCAAAACACAGCCCATGTACACAAACTTTAATTTTACTGAAAGTCAGTCCTGAACATAGGGCATCAGCGCGATGTGACGCGCTCTCTTGATCGCTACGGTCAGCGCTCTCTGGTGCTTTGCACAGTTGCCCGTGATACGGCGGGGAAGAATCTTGCCTCTCTCAGACACATATCTCTTTAACTTGTTTGTATCCTTGTAATCGATCACGTTATCCTTGCCACAGAATACACAAACTTTCTTTCTTCTGCGGATTCCGCCCTTTTTTCTCATCGGCGCATCGGATTTCTCTGCTTTATTATAAGCCATGTCACTGCCTCCTATCTCTGATAATCAGACTAAACGCGAAAACGCACAGCCGCGTCTCCACACTTAACTAAATGGTAACTCCTCTTCAATACCGTCCGGGATGTTCATAAAGCCCTCTACCGCTCCGGAAGGTGCGGGAGCGCTGCCGCCGGCATATCCGCCATTGCTGCGATAACCTCCGTCGCCGTTTCCGCCGGAAGCATTCTTGCTCTCGGCAAACTCGATCTCGTCTACCATAACACGGACACTGTAAACCATCTGTCCGTCCTTGTTGGTATAGTTATCATTCTGGATTCTTCCGCTCAGAACGATCTTCGTTCCCCTGTGAAGATATCTCTCAACAAACTCTGCCTGCTTTCCGAAACAGGTACAGTTAAAGAAATCCGCCTCGGGCTCTCCCTCGCGCTTAAATCTTCTGTCAACTGCAACGGAAAAACGTGCAACTGCGGTCTGGCTGGCACCCTGGGAATATCTCACCTCAGGATCCCTTGTCAAACGTCCCATAAGAATTACTTTGTTCATACTTTCTCTCGCTTTCTAATTAAGCCTCGTCCTGTCTGACAATCAAGTATCTTACAACGTTGTCCATGATGCGGACACGGCTCTCGATCTCAGCGGGCGCAGTACTCTCAGCGTCGAAACGGATGAAGTAATAGAATGCTTCTTTCATCTTCTGAACTTCGTAAGCAAGTCTCTTCTTGCCCCAATCGTCCATTTCTGTGATGGTACCGCCGAATCTCTCGATCAGAGCCTTGCACTTATCAACAACTGCTGCTCTCTCTTCGTCTTCGATATTAGCGGACACAACTACGGCTAATTCATACTTGTTCATGCTTGTTACCTCCTTTTGGTCTCTGGCCCGCCTGTCCGGCGAGCAAGGAATTTGATTCATCACGAATATATATTTTAACACAGGCTTTTCTGCAAGGCAAGCATTTTTTTCACAACAGTTCAGCCGTTCTCCGCCGGCCCGCAGATTTCCTTTACGCTCTTCTCCAAGAGCTTCCGCGCGATCATGACCTGATGTC
>CAZVWN010000280.1:0-1457 GCA_964631065.1 uncultured Acetatifactor sp. | reverse complement strand
AGCTGCGCCAGTCTTTCCTGAACCTGTTCCATCATCCGCGTATACTTTTCCAGCTTTTCGCGCTCCTCGGCAATCTTCGCCTCCGGCGCCTTCGAGATAAAACGCTCGTTGGAAAGCATCCCGTTGACACGCGCCAGCTCGCCCTCCAGACGCTTCTGCTCTTTCTGTAAGCGCTCGATCTCCTGCGCGATGTCAACCAGCTCCGCGAACGGCATATACAGCGTTGCGCCGGGGATTACAACGGATACCGCGTCCTGCGCGATCCCGCTCTTATCCGCCTGAACCGTTACCTCGCTCGCATACGCAAGAGAGGCAAAGAACAGCTTTCCTTCCGTAAACGCATTCCGGATCATCTCATCCGCGCTGACAACATATACCCCTGCCTTGCGGGAGGGCGCTACATTCATCTCGCTCCGGATATTGCGGATCCCGCGGACAGCCTCCTTGATGCTCTCAATATCGCGCTCTTCCTTTTCAAAGCTTCTTTCCGCGCTGTATACCGGCCAGCTGCTGATCATGATGGACTCTTCCTCGCTCTGTAAGGTACAGAAGATCTCCTCCGTGATAAACGGCATATAGGGATGCAGCAGCTTTAACGCGTCGATCAGAACCGTCCGCAGCGTCCAAAGCGCCGCATTCCGGCTTACACTGTCGTCGGAATTGTACAGCCTCGGCTTTACCATCTCGATGTACCAGTCGCAGAATTCATCCCAGATAAAATCATAAACCTTCTGCACCGCGATACCGAGTTCAAAGCTCTCCATGTTATCCGTAACATCCCGGATCAGCGTATTCAATTTAGAAAGAATCCATTTATCCACAGGCCAAAGTCCGTCCGTCTCCGGCTTTGTTACCTCCGCGCCGTCCATGTTCATCAGGATAAAACGGGACGCATTCCATACCTTGTTCGCAAAGTTTCTGCTGTTCTCCACTCTCTCATAGTAGAAACGCATGTCATTTCCCGGCGCATTTCCCGTAATCAGCGTCAGCCGCAGCGCATCCGCGCCGTACTGATCGATGATCTCCAGCGGATCGATGCCGTTGCCGAGCGACTTTGACATCTTTCTTCCCTGACTGTCCCTTACCAGTCCGTGGAAGAGCACCGTCTTAAAAGGCTTCTCACCCATCTGCTCAAAGCCCGAGAAGATCATGCGGATGACCCAGAAGAAGATGATATCATATCCTGTTACCAGTACGTCCGTCGGATAAAAATACTTCAGATCCTCCGTCTGCTCCGGCCAGCCCAGCGTCTCAAACGGCCAGAGCGCTGAGGAAAACCATGTGTCAAGCGTGTCAGGATCCTGTGTCAGGTGCGTACAGCCGCACTTCGGACATTTCTCCGGCATCTCCTTCGCTACCGTAACCTCGCCGCATTCGTCGCAGTAATATGCCGGGATTCTGTGTCCCCACCAGAGCTGACGGCTGATACACCAGTCGCGGATATTGTCCGTCCAGTT
>CAZVWN010000279.1:0-1479 GCA_964631065.1 uncultured Acetatifactor sp. | reverse complement strand
CCGATACCTTCACTGTACTTTATCCCGCAGAATCTGTCAATGGCGGGGAGGAATCGACTTAGTCTCTATTCCGTTTTCCCATACGCTGCTGTTTCTTCAGCTACCATTCCCAGAGGAACACGGCTCGTTGTGTCTTGATAATTTACGACCTTGCTCTCTGCCGGACTGACTAATCCAAAATATTTTTCAAAAAACACTTTCAGCTTTTCAATAACGGTCTGCTTCTTTTTATCACGAGAACCACCGCCGCCGAAACGTGAAACAGGCGGCATCAGTCGGTCAACATCTGTGCCGGTTGTTTTGAGTACGCCATCTCGGAAAGCGTTCTCTACAAACTTTCTTGTTTCTTCCGGCTTCAATTTTTCTTCGGTAATCAAAGCCTGAATATCTGTCTCACGCTGTTCTCTGACAAAGCGTTGCCAGTCTGCATTGACATCGGTACTTGTGTTGATGGTGGCAATGAAGTTCTCAATCAGTTCCTTTTTAGAACGGAGCTGTAAGCTGGACTTAATCGCCTTATCAATCGCAACAAGGATTTCTTTGTCCTCGCAGTTTCCATCATGGTACTTTGCTACCAGCATCAGGATATAGTCAATATTGACTTCGACCTGCTTGACCAGTTCCATTTCAAACACAACATCGTCCATGATGCTGTCCTTGCTTCCCGGCTTCGGCTTGATTTCATCATACACATCATGGTATGTACCCGTGTAATCCTGAAAATCAATCGCAGACAAAATCTCATTTCCGGCGAAACGGTCAAAGGCAGACAGAATGTTTCTCAGACGGAGAATGTTGCCGAACAGAACAATGAAGTCTTTCTTGTTTTGTTCTCCGATAATAGGTTGTCCTAACGGATATTTCTGCAACAGTTCAGCAATTCGTTCCTCATAACCTTTTTGCTCACGCCCTTTATCATCTACACAACCAAAGTAATAGTCCTCATAAGATTTCAAGAGAACCACACCGTTTGCTTCCTTATCTCCGAACAAGGCGATTGCATCATTAGTCGCTTCTTCAAGGTCACGGAAACAAACAATATTACCGAAAGTTTTAACAGAGTTCAGAATACGGTTTGTTCTTGAAAATGCCTGAATCAGACCGTGCATTTTCAAGTTTTTGTCTACCCAAAGGGTATTGAGCGTTGTCGCATCAAAGCCGGTCAGGAACATATTGACCACAATCAGCAAATCTACTTCACGCTTTTTAACCTTGTCGGATAGGTCTTTGTAGTAGTCCTGAAATCCCTTGCCGGAAGTGTCATAATTTGTTTTGAAAATCTTGTTATAATCGTCGATTGCCATTTCCAGAAAATCACGGGAACTTTGATCAAGCCCGCCCGTATCAAAGCTCTCATCTTCCAGAATACCATCTGCCGTGTCTGCTTCGTTTTGAGCGAAAGAGAAGATCGTAGCAATGGTCAGATCACGATGCTGCTCTGCAATCTGTTTTTTCAATTCCAGATAATACTTTTTGCAG
>CAZVWN010000278.1:0-1535 GCA_964631065.1 uncultured Acetatifactor sp. | reverse complement strand
AAGGACTTATTGCCTGACGGCAGTCAGCAGATAAGTCCTTTTTGTCAGCATTTTTTGCGGTTGCATGCCGGAGAGCGGGCTGTCAAATCTGTCAATCAGCGGTTGCATCCGGCGGTTTTCGGCTGCGGCAACGGTGCTTTTGCTCATTGCTTATGCACGATCGGTTACAAAATTTATTTTATGAAGGAGATTCGAAGATGAAGATTTTGGTATTTGGCGCAGGAGTTCTGGGCTGTAATCTGGCGAAAGATCTGTTTCGCGGCGGAAAAGATGTCACGCTGCTGGCACGGGGCGCATGGGGCGAAGAAATCAGAGAGCACGGATTGAAAATCAAGAGCATCTTTTCGCCATGGGCGACTGTCAGCCGTTTGCCCGTCGTGACGGAACTGAAACCGGAAGATGATTACGACGTGATCTTTGTGGCGGTGCGTTATACACAGATCGAATCGGTGCTTGATACGCTGCGGGCAAACTGTTCAAAGAACATCGTTTTCGTGGGCAACAATGTACGCACAGCGGAGATCGCCGCACGCCTGACGGAGAAAAATGTGCTGTTTGCATTTTCGCTTTCGGCGGGACATCGCGAGAAAGATCGGGTAGTGTCCATGGATTTGAAGAAGATCACCATCGGGCAGCTTCGCAATGCGCCCTCCGGCAGGACGCTGATCGACGGGATTTTCGACGGCACGAAGCTCAAGGTGGTCTACGAGCCGAACATGGGGGACTACCTTCTCTGTCATGCAGCGTTTGTGCTTCCGGCGGCATTCGCCTGTTACAAAACCGACGGCGACCTCAAAAAGCTGAAGGGGAATACCGCTTACTTAAATCGGCTGATTGATGCCAATATTGAGGGCTACCGTGCCATTCAAAATGCCGGACACGAGATTCTGCCGAAATCGGACACGGATTTTGAGAGTGACGCATACCGCAAGACTTGTCTGCGTTTTTTCAGACTCATGTGCGCCACAAGTCTCGGGAAAATCTGCGCATCCGACCACGCTATGAATGCGGTGGACGAGATGAGGGCGCTCAATCGGGACATCAGGCAGTTTTTCGAGGATACGGATGCGGTGTACCCCACATGGCAGGCGCTGGAACAGGAATGTGGACGGTATTGGGGGAAGAATGGATGATGAAACACATCCGGTTTGCAAAAAAGCGGAAAGCCGTGATAAAATCAGGCTTCCCGCAATCAACATAAGTCGGGGTGACAGGATTCGAACCTGCGACCCCCTGGTCCCAAACCAGGTGCTCTAGCCAAACTGAGCCACACCCCGGCGCATATCGTTTATTATATCCCGACAACCGCGGCGCTGTCAAGAAAAAATCCGCGCGCCTTGACAGTAAGAAATCTTCAAGGTATAATGTACGCGAGTCGAAAATCAAGCGACGCGAAGCGGCATTTGATTTTCGACCGCGATAGCGAGCAAATGTCCTGCGAAAGCAGGACGGGAAGCGCGACAGCGCGAATTTGCGAGCATGCGAGCGTACAGACATGCAGGGAACGGAAAATCAAGCGACGCGAAGCGGCATTT
>CAZVWN010000277.1:0-1545 GCA_964631065.1 uncultured Acetatifactor sp. | reverse complement strand
ATGCTCTTTATCATCAGTGCTCCTCTTTTGGCTTCGCAGCCGCTTGTTTTGCTTCGTCTTTTACACTCGGAAAGACGCGCTTCGCGCTCCTACGGTTGCTACGCAACCGATCTGCTGCGCAGATGCTTTCCTCGTTAATGGCATCGGCAAAACAAATGTCTGCTTCGCAGCCGCTTGTTTTGCTTCGATGCCATTACATTATAAATTAAGTTGGGGGGCGCGTCAAGTATGAAGACGCGTCGCAGTCCGCCATGTCTTCCCGAGCATCACAAACGACAAAACCAGAAAAGCCGCAAGATATACCGGCATCAGCCGCAGACTGACATGGTTTGCCAGCAGTCCGAAGACCGGCGGCATAAACGTGGAACCGACATACGCGCTCGCCATCTGGATGCCGATGATGCCCTGCGAGTTCTCCTCTCCGAAATTCGCGGGCGTCATATGGATAATGCAGGGATATATGGGCGCACAGCCAAGCCCTAAGATCACGAACCCTGCCACCGCCGCCGTCCGCAGCGGGAACACGGTGCAAAGGACTCCGGACAGCGCAATGAAAAAGCCCAGCCGGATCATCCGCCTGTCTCCGAGCCGGTCCGCCAGAAAGCCTGACAGAAACCTCCCGACCGTCATGCCGATAAAAAAGAGCGAACCGAAGGCTGCCGCCTCCTCCTTGGAAGCGCCGCTCACGCCCTCCAGATAACTGCTCGTCCAGAGCATCGCCGTCGCCTCCGCCGCGCAATATGCCATAAATCCGGTCAGCAGATACGGCACGCCGCTTATTTTCAAGGCATTCTTCAGTCCGAGCGGTTTTGCGTCCTGCGCCTTCTCCGTCGGCTTTTCATTCGCTCTCCATAAGGGCAGGGAAAACAGCACGGCCGCCGCTATGACGATCTGTAGTACGGAAACTGCCCGATAGCCGTCCTTCCATGACGAATGCGTCAGCGCCAGGCTCATGACATACGGACTGACGATCGTGCCGACGCCCCAGAAGGAATGCAGCCAGTTCATATGCCGCGAATTGTAATGCAGGGCGATATAATTGTTCAGCGCGGCATCGATTGCGCCCGCGCCAAGCCCGTAGGGAATCCCCCAGAGACACATCTGCCAAAACTCTCCGGATATGGAAAATCCGAACAGCGCTGCCGCCGTCAGCAGGATGCTGACCGACGTTACCGCGTAAGTGCCGAATTTTTTGGTAAACCGCTCCGAAAACAGACTCGATACGATCGTGCCGCCCGAAATAATCATGGACACCATCCCCATATAGGACAGCGGAACGTCAAACTCCACCCGGATCACAGGCCACGCCGCTCCCAACAGGGAATCCGGAAGCCCCAGACTCACAAACGCCAGATAGATCACCGCCAACAGCAATAAGTACATTGTCAGACTCCTCCGTTCTAAAAGCTTTCGCAACGCTCCGATTATACACAAAACCGCTGCCGTTTACAACATAATTTTTCAGCAAAAAGCCCCCACGAACTGCCGGCCGTGGAGGTTTTTGTCGGTCTGAACATCTCCGGCAGGTTTCCCCGCCTACTCCAC
>CAZVWN010000276.1:0-1580 GCA_964631065.1 uncultured Acetatifactor sp. | reverse complement strand
CCGTTTTACGTCTGCGCCGTTTTCGGCAGCTCCTGTTCCGCCTCCGCCTTGAATTTTGCGACCTCCTTCGCCGCCTGAACGACCGCGATATTCGTCCCCGCGCCCGCCACGCAGCCGCCGGGGCACGCCATCCCCTCGATCAGACAGCCGTTCTTCTTTCCCGCCTTCGCAAGAAGAAGCATCTTCCGGCATTCGGCAAGCCCTTCCGCATGCTCGATCTTTACCTCGGTTCCCGGATAATACGTCTCAATACATTTCTCGATCGCGCTCGCAACGCCCCCGGCAACGCCGTATCCGCGCCCGGCGCCGGTTGCATCCTGCATCGCATCCATCGCCCTGATTTCCTCCAGCAGGATTCCCTTTGCCTCAAACATCCCCGTCAGCTCTTCAAAGGTAATGACAAAATCCACGTCCGAGCGGACAGTCCTTCTGCTCGCCTCCAGCTTCTTTGAGGCGCACGGTCCGATAAAGACGACGGACGCGTCCGGATGCTCCTTCTTGATGATCCGCGCCGTCGCCACCATCGGCGTCAGCTCATTGCTGATCTTATCAATCGTCTCCGGGAAAAGGTTCTTCGCCATGACAGACCAGGACGGACAGCAGGAGGTCAGCGCAAAATCCTGCTTCCCGCTTGCCACTTCCTTCACATAATGCTCCGCCTCCGCCATACAGCCCTGATCCGCGCCCAGCGCCGTCTCATAGACATCCGCAAACCCTAACTCCTTTAACGCCGTCTTAAACATGTCCGCCGTTACCTTCGGTCCGAACTGTCCGGCAAACGCCGGCGCTACCTGCGCGATGATCTTTCTGCCGGACTGCATGGCGCGGATCAGCTGGAAGATCTGCGACTTATCCGCGATCGCGCCGAACGGACAGCTCACCATGCACATACCGCAGGAGACACACTTTTCCTCGTCGATACATGCCCGTCCGACCTTATCGGAGCTGATCGCATTGACGCCGCACGCCGCCTTACAGGGGCGCTCCTTATGACAGATGGCGTCATACGGACAGATTTCCTTACATTTCCCGCATTTGATACACTTTTCCTGATCGATGACGGATTTTCCGTCCTTCATGGAAATTGCCCCGCGCGGACAGACGCTCTGACAGGGATGCGCCAGACAGCCCATACAGGAAGTCGTCACCTCATAGCGGTTTTCCGGGCAGGCGTTACATGCGGACGGTATCACCTGCATCAGCGGCGGTTCATAATATTTTTCATCAATATTGCTCTCTTCCAGTCCTTCCGTCAGATGTCCCGGATGCTCCCTGTTCTCCGGGCGCAGACTCATGCCCATCGCAAGCCGGATCCGCTCGCGGATAATGGCGCGGTCGCGATATACGCTCTCCCAATACTCCGACTCTTCATAATCTACGATCTTATAGGGAAGCGCCTCCATGTCATCCTTTAAATTTGTCGAGTGATACGCAAGATTCGCCACCTCTTTAAACACTCTTCTCCTGCGCTGCCTTACCGGCGTATCAATCCCACGCATACTGCTCATCTGTCTGTGCCGCCTTTCCGGTGTCATGTCGCGATACCTGCGGATTTCCGGTTCATGCAGACATAAATTGCA
>CAZVWN010000275.1:0-1596 GCA_964631065.1 uncultured Acetatifactor sp. | reverse complement strand
ACCAGCGACCAGCGCGGCTATGTCTACATCGACGATTTGACGGAAAGCGGCCGGTACTATCTGCGGGAACTGGAAAATGAGGGTTATATCGCAGATACGGAACTGAAAACCGTTTTTGTCAAGGCGGGAGAAGTAACGGAGATCGAATGGAAGAATACGCCCATCACAGGCCAGATCCAAATTATCAAGAAGTCTGCCGACTACAACTCCACCAACGGCCTGCCTGCCGGTACGCTGCTGGAGGGCGCGGTTTTTGAGATTTGCGACAAGGCGGGAAATGTGGTAGATACCATCCGCAGCAACAGCCGGGGACTGGCTGTTTCCAAGGCTTTGCCGCTGGGCCGTTATACCGTTCGGGAAATTGCGGCGCCCGACCATTACGGGATCAGCGGAGAGACGCTGACCGCCTATCTGGAGCATGAGGGACAGATCCTCCGCTTTGAGGTGACAAACAAAAGCCTGACCACAGGCGTGTCCATTACCAAGACAGGGCCGAAAGAGATCATGGCCGGTCAGCCGGTTCGTTACGCCTTTTCGCAGATCGCCAACACCTCAAATGTGAGTCTCGGCAATTTCTACTGGCGCGACACGCTGCCCGCGCAGGTGCGTCTGGAAAAGGTTGTGACCGGCACTTACAATTTCCCCGGCACTTATAAAATCGTGTACCGTGTCAACGGCGGGGACTACCGCACGCTGGCGGACAACCTCTCCACCGGCAAGAACTACACGCTGGCGGCTTCTTCCGTGGCATTGGGCCTTGCGGCCAACGAGCGTGTTACAGAGGTCATGTTTGTATTTGGGCAGGCTCCCGCAGGCTTTGCACAGGTGGAAACACCGTACCTCTATTGCAGCGCCGTGAGCGGCCTTGCCGCCGGTTCCTTTGTAAATGTGGCAGATGTGGGCGGCACTTATAACGGAACATGGGTGCAGGCGGTGAGTCGATGGGTGATCTCCGTATATGGGAAGTCCGCGGCGAAGCTCCCTAAAACGGGATATTGAAGCCTGTCGAAATCTGTCTCAAATTGAGCCACATTCTTTTGGGCTGTCTCAGAAATGGGACAGCCTTCATTTTTAAGGAAAGGCAGGTCTGCAATGAAACGAGATCAATTCGGCTCCCCATTGATATGGCTTGCGCCCGTGCCGTTCGTCCTCTATCTGGCGGCGCTCCTTGCCACCGGCTATGAGGATGGTATGACCGTCTTTGCCCTGATGGGGCGCTTTTCCGACTTGATGGAGCATCCCTTTTCCCTGCGCTGGACACCGCACACCGTTTCGTTTCTGGCGTGGGCGCTGATCCTCTATGCCTTTGCCGTGACGATGTATCTGTCCACCCGCGAAAACCGCAGGCCGGGAGAGGAACACGGATCCGCCAAATGGGGCAGCGCAAGGCGGCTCAACGCCAAATACCGTGATAAGAACCCGCACAATAACACCATTCTCACACAAAATGTCCGCATGAGCCTGAACGGCAAACAGCACCGGCGCAATCTGCTGCAAATCGTCATCGGCGGCTCCGGCGCAGGTAAGACACGCTTTTTTGTGAAGCCAAATCTGATGGAGGCGAATTGCAGCTTTTTGGTGACTGATCCGAAAGGG
>CAZVWN010000274.1:0-1602 GCA_964631065.1 uncultured Acetatifactor sp. | reverse complement strand
TATATCGTAATTCATCAGGAACGGCAGGTTCCTTTTTGAAATCATATTCAGAATTAGGAGGCAGAAAAGTTTATTATAAGCTTTCAAATTTTGATAAAGTGAGGGGCGTAACCGGTCATGAATGTGTAAATGAACTGATTGTTGACAGGCTGCTTACGGTATTAGGGATTCCGCATCTGTCATATCGGCTGATTCATGCAGATGTCATGGTGGACGGGAAAATCAGGGACGTATACCTCTGTGCCTCTGATGATTTCAAGGAAAAGGGTGAGTCCAAAATTGCGCTGGACGCATATAAGGAAAGAGAAGAATGTGAGGGGGAATCTGCTCTTGATTTTTGTGTGCGCAAGGGGTGGGAAGATTATATTTATCAGATGATCGTGGTGGACTATCTGATTCTTAATCGTGATCGTCACGGCGCGAATATTGAAGTGTTGCGTAATAGTCGCAAGAAAACTTTTCGTATGGCACCGTTGTTCGATCATGGACTTTCCCTGCTTTGTCGTTGCACGGATGACAGTCAGGCAGAGGCATTCGATGTCATGGAAGATAAGCCCTGTAATAATTATATCGGTTCAAAGTCTGTCCGGGAGAATTTGAAACTGATACCTGAAGATAAAAGACCTGTATTGCATTCTTTGCAGGAAAGTGACAGGGAGAGCATAATGGGAGGACTTGATGGCATTATTTCTAAAGTGCTTCAGGATAAAATATGGGAAATGATTTGGAAAAGGTGGTGTGCGTATGAAGATTTTTGCAATTCGTGATGAAGCTGCCGATGTGCAGAAGGATTTGGCATACCTTCTTTATTACGAGCATGAAAAGAAGTTTTATATCGAATTGCCGCATGGAGCAGACCCATGGGAAACGCCTTTACTGTTGGATTCTTTTGTAAGGCAGAACGAAACCACCATAAACTCCTATTGGAGCAGGGTATGGGTTCAGCAGCGGATTGTTCCGACAGACCGGCAGAATATCGGAGAGATTTTGCGGGATAATCAGCTGGAGGAATACGATGAATATGAGCTTTTAATGTTAGCGATGGGAAGGTGTGCGCAGGACGACTATTATCTGGTCCCTATTGAGGAAAAGAACCTTCCGGAAGAAATCAGGAAGCGGTTTGCAACAAGAATAGAAGATGTACTTCCTTTGGATGATTATTGTCTGCTTGTCTTTTTTCGGGATGGAATGATCAGAAAATGTGATTTGAAGAAACACTTTGAGAAGACGAAAGGTCTTCAGATCCTGCTTCAGAAACCGGAATATTTTGAACACGTTCAAATGCAGACGGGCGGATATGGTGTGGCATGGGATGTGAATATGAGCGTTTCGGATTCCGTGCTGTATCGTATGGGGAAAACTGTTCCGCTTTCAGCATCGGATTTTCGGAATTTTGTCACACACAGAGTCATCAATGCAACGGAAGCCGCGGAGCTTCTTGGGTGCTCCAGACAAAATATTATTGATCTGACAAAAAGAGGTAAACTGCATCCGCTCAAAGCATCTGACAGGAACACTCTGTATCTGAAGAGCGAGATAGTAAAGAGAAATTGGCAGTAAGGAAGCGGGGCGTTTTTCCGTGCTTGCACCTTTCGGCGTTAT
>CAZVWN010000273.1:0-1638 GCA_964631065.1 uncultured Acetatifactor sp. | reverse complement strand
TTTTCAAAGCCGTTTAGAAAAACTTAACTTGTAACGCAGGAGGTTTCCGAGTATACTGATATCGGGTAAAATGCCTGACGGATGATCTGTAGACTGCGGAAAGGTATGGTTAGAGAAATGTCTGATTTAGATAAGGAAAATGTAGAGAAGGAAAACAGGGAAGAAGCCGATTTTAAAGAGGCGGATCTGACGAAGGAGCATAAGGACGCATCAAAGACGCAGAATGCGGGGAAGAGCGATAACAGCGAATATGAGGATGTCTGCTTTATCTGCCGCAGACCGGAGAGCAAGACGGGGAAGATGTTTAAGATGCCCAACAATATCTGTGTCTGCGATGACTGTATGCATAAAACGATGGATGCGGTCAGTCAGTTCGATTATCAGGGGATGCTGAATCATCCGGAGCTGCAGCAGCAGATGGACGAATTTTCAAGGAATGGCGGTTTTCCGAACATCAGCTTTGTCAATCTCGCCGACTTACAGGGAGACGGCGGGATTCCGAACAAGCAGAAGCTGAAAAAGAAAAAAAAGAAGGAAAACGCGGAGCCTGTGCTGAACATCCGCGATATTCCCGCACCGCATAAGATCAAGGCGAGTCTGGACGAATATGTCGTAGGGCAGGAGCACGCGAAAAAGGTGATCTCGGTTGCCGTATATAATCATTATAAGCGCGTCGCGACCGATACCATGGACGATATAGAGATCGAGAAGTCGAATATGCTGATGATCGGTCCGACCGGTTGCGGAAAGACGTATCTGGTGAAGACGCTCGCAAGGCTTCTGGATGTGCCGCTGGCGATTGCGGATGCGACTTCCCTGACGGAGGCGGGATATATCGGAGACGATATCGAGTCGGTGGTCTCTAAGCTGCTTGCCGCTGCGGACAATGATGTAGAGCGGGCGGAACGCGGCATCATCTTTATCGACGAGATTGATAAGATCGCGAAGAAGAAGAATACGAATGCAAGAGACGTCAGCGGGGAGAGTGTACAGCAGGGAATGTTAAAGCTTCTCGAGGGCGCGGAGGTTGAGGTTCCCGTCGGCGCGAACAGTAAGAACGCGATGGTACCGCTTGCGACCGTAAATACGCGGAACATCCTGTTTATCTGCGGCGGCGCTTTTCCGGATCTGGAGGATATCATAAAGGAGAGGCTGACAAAGACGGCGGCGATCGGCTTTAATTCCGAGCTGAAGGATAAATATGACAAGGATAAGAATCTTCTCTCCAAGGTAACGGTTGAGGATATCCGGAAATTCGGCATGATCCCGGAGTTTATCGGACGTCTCCCCATCATTTTCACGCTCGAGGGACTGTCAAAGGAGATGATGGTAAAGGTGCTGAAGGAGCCGAAGAACGCGATACTGAAACAGTATCAGAAGCTTCTGGAGCTGGACGAGGTAAAGCTTGATTTTACGGAGGACGCGCTGGAGGCAATTGCGAAGAAGGCGCTGGAGAGGGACACGGGAGCGAGGGCGCTTCGTTCCATCATCGAGGAGTTTATGCTGGATATCATGTATGAGATCCCGAAGGATGATAACATCGGTCGTGTCACGATCACAAGGGAATATATAGAAGGAACGGGCGGACCCGTGATCGACATCAGAGGGAATCTTCTTCCGGACGCTGCGGGAGAACAG
>CAZVWN010000272.1:0-1663 GCA_964631065.1 uncultured Acetatifactor sp. | reverse complement strand
GCCGTCATGGATGCCACGAAGGTATCCAGCTTCTCCTGAATGTTGTCCTTGTTCAGCTCACCGCTTCTGATCTCAGTAGGGATCGCATTTGCATACGTCCAGTATCTGCTGCTGAAGGTTGTATGCGTAGGCTGCATAACGCTTGCTACCTCAGCCTCTCTGCTGATGACTGCGGACAGAGGATCGGAAGTAACCATGTCGTTTGCCGCTGCATCAACATGTGCGGGAACCTGTGCAGACTTCTCGAAACGAAGCAGCTGGTTCTCCTCGTTCGTGATATAGGTTGCGAATGCAACTGCCGCTGCCATGTTCTTGGAGTGTGCGTTTACGCCGACTGCCTTAGAGCTGTAGAAGCCCTTGAGCTGATAATCCGTACCGTTGAGGTTATAGGTCGGGATTACGCCGATACCGAGGTCATCGCCGAGCGCATCCTGATACGTGCCGTAATTCCAGGAACCGTCGAACCATACGCCCAGTCTGTGGTCTGCTGCCAGCTCGGATACGGAGATCTCGCCGTCATATGCACATTTCGGGTTGTTGATCAGGTCGATCAGGTACTCCGTTACCGCATATCCTGTCTCGCTGTTCCAGTCACAGCCTACGGAAAGGTCATTTCCTTCCGGTCCGAATACGGTAAGTCCTGCTGCATAGTACCATGCGCCGAGCTTCCAGCCGCCGCCGGACTCGAAGTAGAAGTTGTAAACGTCATCAGCGGTATCCTTCGCCATGATCTTTTCAATGCTCGTTACGTCATCACTGCTCATGATGGACTTGTCATAGTACATAAAGAAGGTATTGTGCGTATAAGGAATTGCATATACCTCGTCGCCTACCATTACGGTAGCCTTTACGGAATCCGCAATCTTCTCCTGAACCTGCTTCTCCGCATCGCCGCCGAGCTGTGCGATCGCGCCGGCATCTACCATCTCAAGCAGCTGGTCGGTTGCGAACATGAATACGTCTGCGCCCGCGTCAACGTCCTTTAACAGCTCATCCTTACACTTATCGTCGCCGACGATCTCCGTTACCCATGTAATGTTCCACTCGGGATGCAGGGCTGCGAAGGCTGCCTCCTGCTCGTCGATGATTCCCGTGTCAACCTGATTGTTCGGTACCCATACCTTCAGGGTAACGTCCGTCACCTCTCCGGATGTACCTGCATCAGCGTTGCCCGCGTCGGAGCTTTCCGTCTTGGAGCTGTCGGATGCCTGGCTGCTGCCGTCAGAAGATCCGGAATCGGAATTTCCGCAGCCTGCCATTGTTGCAACCATTGCGGTCGCCATCAGAATAGCAATTACTTTTTTCTTCATTCTTATTTTCCTCCCTTTTTTTTGAAGTGTTCCTCACTTGCAAGATTACTGTAACACAGAAAAAGCCCCCCCGTCAAGCACCCTTTTTGTGCATGTTTTATAGTTCAGACCCTTTTCGACAGGGTTTTTGTGTATTTTTTACCCTGCTCCGAATCTTTTTTCAAGGCAGTTTCGAAACTAAGTCAGAAAACGTTTTCGCTGTTTTTTCGGGAAAAATCCCGCAAAATGCGGCTTTTGTCCTCTGAAAGAGTCTTCCCGCTTTTTGCAAGTTTAGTAAGTTTCTTTTCCTTTTCCTGAAAAATCCTTATTTCCCGAAAGGCTTTCTGTGAAAAATGCCGATTTTTTTCTTTACC
>CAZVWN010000271.1:0-1666 GCA_964631065.1 uncultured Acetatifactor sp. | reverse complement strand
TCCACTTTGAAAAAGTCGATTTATGAAGTGACATTTACTCTTACAGAATCGGGTAAATGTCACTTTTTTCTTAACAATCAGTGGCATTTAGTGTTACACTATTGTTGTCAGATGCAGGACTGGCATAAATCACGGCTGTTTTACTGCATGGCAAACAGGCGGACTTTAGGCGAACATTTTGATGGGTGTAGGACTAAATTCCACTTTGTAAACGGGTATGATGTTAGTCCTGACAGCCATCTGTGAAGATTATTTTTTGAGAAGGTAAGGTTTTAACACAACCTTATCTTTCTCTATTTTACGAAGTCCAAAGTTTTCGAGCTTTTCAAATAAATCGTGATACATAAAGTCTGCAACATCAAGAGGACTCTTGCCGCCCAATTTCTCTACAGGAGCTGAATTAACATGACTGAGAACGGTGTTTAATGCATCCTGATCTGTAAGTCCTAAAGCGTGTAAATCAGTGCTCTTTGGGAGAATGTATCTTAATTCGATGTGCTTGTTTTCCAAAGAGCCTTTCTGACCGGACTGCATCGGGTCACAGTAAAATACTCTTGTACGTCCTGTGCCGTCTGCATCTGTTTCAAGGGCATCGGCAGCGGAAAACTCGGTGCCTCTGTCCGTTAAGAGGATGTGCACGTATTTCCGAAATACTTCCGTGCCTAAGACTGATTCCAAAAGGTCAACTCCCTGTTTCATGGATTCTGACGTTTTGGAATTGTGAAGTATGGCAAAAATAACTCCGGAGCTGATGAATTTGAAAGTCTGAATGAAGGGACCATTGCTTTCGTCGTTATATACGGTGTCCATCTGAGTGACAAAGACATCCGGATTTTCCTCCATATAAATCTTATAGTCCCTGTAGGTACGTCCCTGCAGATATTTTCTGTCTGCACGTTTTTTGTAGCCCTTTGCTTTCTTTTTGGACATTCTGCGGGAAACCTGCCTGCGCAGATCCATTACTGTGATTCCTGCAATTTCGTGAAAAACATCTCCTTCAATGTAGTTGTAGAGAGTTTTTTCAGAGATACCGATTTCAGGATGGGCAGCAAGGATCTGAAAAGGAGACTGCCCTTTCCTGAGAAGCGGACCAACGACATCCGCAATTGCTTTGGCTTCTGAAGCAGTAAGATTAACCCCCTGTCTGGAATCAGTTAAAACAGAGCGGTAATCCGTCTGTGCATCCTCCGGAGAATAGGTATATTTATCAAAATGACATTTTGACCAGTCGGAGCAGCCGTTGCAGGCTCCCGGGGTTCTGTCTCTGCGGGAACACTTAAAAGGAGCGTACCCGGGACAGTCAGGAGTACAGTGTCTCCCATAAGGGCATTTGCGGTAACCGTTACATTCAAGAGGCATCTTACATTTGTGTGTAAGTGAGCGGTGAAGCCTTATTTCTTTGCCGACAGTAGACTTGTCTTTGCCGATAGTCTGTGCAATGGCTGTTTTGGATGAGCCATTGGTAATGCCGGTAAGGATAATACGCCGTTCCTCTAAAGTTAAATGTGAAAAAGAATTATTAGTACGCATATATACCTGCCTTTCCAATGGCTGTCAGGTATATAAAGTGTAAGACTAAATGCAACGATAATGGAAGTGGAAATAAGTGAAAGACTAAAATCCACTTTGCCCCTTTCAAAGTGGAAATAAACTTTTCACTTCAGCC
>CAZVWN010000270.1:0-1667 GCA_964631065.1 uncultured Acetatifactor sp. | reverse complement strand
TTTAAGTTATGGCTAAATATACTGGAGCAGATTGCCGTCTTTGCAGACGTGAAGGATGCAAGCTTTATCTCAAGGGCGAGAAGTGCAGTTCAACAAAGTGCCCTCTCCTCACCAAGTATGCTCCTCCGGGAGACCACGGCAAGGGAAGAAAGAAAGCTAGCGGTTACAATGTTCAACTTCGTGAAAAACAAAAGACAAAACGTTACTATGGCGTGACAGAAAAGCAATTCAAGATGTACTATGACAAAGCATCTGAAATGCGTGGTGTCACCGGTGAGAACATGCTTACTCTCATCGAGCGCCGTCTTGACAACGTGGTTTATCGTCTTGGTCTTGGTGCTTCAAGAGCTATGGCACGTCAAATCGTCAACCATGGTCATATCACAGTAAACGGCAAGAGCGTTGACATTCCGTCTTACCTCGTAAAAGCCGGTGATGTGATTGCAGTCAAAGAGAACAAGAGAGATTCCGTGATGTGGGAACAAGTTAAAGAGACAAAGAATCTCAGCCTCGTAAAATGGCTTGAGTTCGACAATGCAACATTGACCGGCAAGGTCGTGGCACTTCCTGAGAGAAGTGATATCGATCTCGATATTCAAGAACACCTTATCGTCGAGTTGTATTCTAAATAATCTGATCGGAGGATACAGTTATGATGGAAATGATAAGCCCAAATATCACTACCCAAGAGAACGAGAGTGGCAATTATGCCAAGTTTGTTGTCGAACCGCTCGAGCGTGGCTTTGGCACAACTATCGGAAACTGCTTGCGTCGTATTCTTCTCTCAGCTCTTCCGGGTGCTGCAGCCGTTGGCGTTAAGATTGCGGGTGTGGATCACGAATTTTCCACTATCAAGGGCGTGAAAGAGGAAGTTACAGAAATTATCCTCAACCTCAAAACTGTTCGTTTCAAAGCGATCAGCAGTCTTGAAAGAGCAGGCAAACAGGAATGCAAACTTGTTGCAAACACTGTTGGCGTTGTGACAGCAGGCGATATCGAATGTGCAACCGGCATCGAGGTTATGAACCCCGAGCAAGTCATCTGCACACTCGATGAGGGTGCTTCAATTGATATGACAATCTTTGTGGACTGCGGTCGTGGTTATGTGTCCGCAAATCAAAACAAGGATTACAATCAACCAATCGGCTACATTCCGATTGACTCAATTTACACCCCGGTTGTGAGAGTGAACTACGCTGTTGAAAGCACTCGTGTTGAGCAAAGCATCGACTTTGACAAACTCACACTTGAAGTCACAACTGACGGCACAACCACTGCAAGGGAAATCACATCTCTCGCTGCAAAAATCATGAACGATCATATCGCACTCTTTGTTGAGCTTTCAAATATCGGCGACAAGAGCGTGCTTGCTCCAAAGACAGAAGAGAATGCTCAATCCATTTTGAGCATGACCATCGAAGAGCTTGAACTCTCTGTGCGTTCATACAATTGCTTGAAGCGTGCAAATATCCACACAGTCGGAGATCTCACCAAGCGTACAGAAGATGATATGCTTAAGGTCAGAAATCTCGGCAGAAAATCACTTGAAGAAGTTATCAAGAAACTCGCAGACCTCGGCCTCAGCTTGAAGGCTCAAGAGGACTAAGGGTTTAGGAGGAACACAATGTCTAAATTAGGAAAACGCACAGACCAAAGAATGGCTATGC
>CAZVWN010000269.1:0-1678 GCA_964631065.1 uncultured Acetatifactor sp. | reverse complement strand
CGGTGGGCATATTGGTGATGGTGTAAGACCATCTGAAAGAAGAAAGGGAATCGCTACAAAAATGATAGCTCTCGCATTAGATGAATGTAGAAAATTAGAAATTGAAAAAGTCCTGATGGTATGCGACAAGGACAATATTGGCTCGGCAAAAAGTATTATCAATAATGGCGGTGTGCTTGAAAATGAAGTAGAGGTTGATGGTGTTATAGAACAAAGATACTGGATTGACAACACGAAGTAGTAATTGGAGGAAACAGATATGAGCAGAAGAATAGAAATCGTAAGTTCGTTTTATGATGATATTGACGAAGATAGCAGGTTAAATAAAAGCCGTCACGGGCAGTTGGAATATGCGACTACAATGGAATATATTCACCGTTATGCAAAGCCGGGAGCGAAGGTATTAGAGATTGGTGCGGGAACCGGTAGATATTCCATAGCGTTGGCAAAAGAGGGATATGATGTAACGGCTGTTGAATTGGTGGAAAGTAACCTTGATGTTTTGAGAAAAAATAGTAGTGGTATTGAAGATATTGTTTCTTATCAGGGAGATGCTTTAAATCTTTGCAGATTTGAAAATAATCAGTTTGATGTTACATTATTGTTTGGTCCTATGTATCATTTGTACGCAAAAGAAGATGTACATAAAGCAATAGAGGAAGCAATTCGGGTTACAAAAAATGACGGTGTGATTTTAGCAGCATTTCTTTCTGTATATGCTATTATGAATGACAATTACCTGAACGGAACATTTGCCGCAGGCGTAGAGGAAAACTTTGATGGTGAGTTTAAGGTAAAACACTTCGAGGAGCAGCTATTCACGGGATATGATATTGTAGAATTTGAGCAACTTTTTGAATCACATAAGACAAAATATATTACAACAGTAGCAGCTGATAATATATTAAAATTAGCAGAGGGACGTGCAGATTTTAAGATGTCAGAGGAAGAGTTTACGTTGTTTGTTAAGTATCATCTGGCTACATGTGAAAAGAGAGAATTGCTCGGTAGTTCAAGTCATTTGTTGTATATCTGTAAGAAAGACGACTAATACGATATTGATGTCAGAGGAGCATTACAACGCACTCGTAGTGGCACCAGGCTATTCCCCATATAAGCTTAAAATGGATAGCTACTGTAAGGTGACAACATTAAAAGAGGGTGCATATATTGCCGGATATCTTGTAGAAAAAGATGGTTTAAAAATTCCATCAAAGATTTTGTCCCGTTTGAAAAGGTTGAACCGGAAGTAATGCTGTTTTGCCACAGATGATTTTAAAAGCTGTGGTATTGCCGCTGTAAAAATCCCCAAGAGGGCACTTCTATACATCCCATGGATGTATCCGTGCGAGATGCATCTAAGGGATGTACCTGATTGGCTACGCCGGTTTTGCCTACGCGGTGCTTCGTGATGTCTGTGGTGCGGATATTGCAGGAATTGTGATGGGGCGGGCAGCTTAATGCTGCCACGGCCACATCGGACGAAATTGTTCTGATAACAGGTAGGCTCTAAGGCATAGTTCGATATACTGCGGGTATACCGTAGAACAGAAAGAAAAAGCAAATTCCTCCGGATATATTGCAGCAAGCTTCTTAATGATGCTATACAGAATCAAGAGAAACAGTGCCAATAAATACCGTTTAAGAAATTTTTTCAACATATTTTCACCTCCTTTCA
>CAZVWN010000268.1:0-1720 GCA_964631065.1 uncultured Acetatifactor sp. | reverse complement strand
AAGTATGATTCAGCCGGCGCTCGGCTTCCGGACACTCCGACCGAGGCTTAGGGTCAGGCGATAAAAAAGAGAATGGAGGAAAAACAAATGATTTCAAAGGAAAAGAAAACAGCGATCATGAACGAGTATGCCAGAACACCCGGCGATACCGGTTCACCCGAGGTACAGGTAGCAGTCCTGACTGCAAGAATTCAGGAGCTTACAGAGCACCTCAAGGTGAATCCGAAGGATCATCATTCCCGCCGCGGTATGCTGAAGATGGTAGGTCAGAGACGCGGACTGCTTGATTATCTGAAGAAGAAGGATATCGAGAGATATCGTGCGCTGATCGAGAGGCTTGGTCTGAGAAAGTAATAACAGAGACAATGAGAGCGGAAGGCAGCCTTAAAAAGGGGCGCTTTCCGCTTGTGTTGTGTAAAAGTGGACAGAAGAAAGCTCCGAGACCGCTGAAAAGGGTATGCAGGGCATGGCTTTTTCAGTAGTTTCGGTATCTTCTGTTCCCTTTACGGATAAATGTGCCGCAGGAAGCGGCGGAATGGAGGAAGTTATGTATAAGAGCTATGAGTTGGAGCTGGCGGGACGTACCCTGAAGGTGGATATCGGCCGTGTCGGCAAACAGGCGAACGGATGCGCGTTCATGCACTATGGGGATACGGTTGTCCTCTGTACGGCGACAGCGTCCGAGAAGCCGAGGGACGGGATTGATTTCTTCCCGCTCAGCGTAGAGTATGAGGAAAAGATGTATGCCGTGGGAAAGATTCCCGGAGGCTTCAACAAGCGTGAGGGTAAGGCGAGCGAGAACGCGATCCTGACGAGCCGTGTCATCGACAGACCGATGCGTCCGCTGTTCCCCAAGGATTACAGAAACGATGTTACCTTAAACAATATGGTAATGAGCGTTGACCCGGCGTGCCGTCCGGAGCTTGTGGCAATGATCGGCGCAGCGATCGCAACCTGTATTTCCGATATCCCGTTTGACGGTCCCTGTGCCATGACGCAGGTCGGCATGATCGACGGCGAGTTTGTCATCAATCCTTCTCAGGAGCAGTGGAAGAACGGAGACCTGAATCTGACGGTTGCTTCTACCAGAGAAAAGGTCATCATGATCGAGGCGGGTGCGAATGAGGTTCCCGAGGCGAAGATGATCGAGGCAATCTATAAGGCGCATGAGATCAACCAGACCATCATTGCATTCATCGATAAAATCGTTGCAGAGTGCGGGAAACCGAAGCATGAATATACGAGCTGTGCGATCCCGCAGGAAATGTTTGACGAAATGAAGAAGCTGGTAACGCCGGAAGAGATGGAGGTTGCCGTATTCACGGACGATAAGCAGACCCGTGAGGAAAATATCCGCAACATCACGGCGAAGCTCGAGGAAGCCTTCGCAGAGAACGAGGAGTGGCTTGCCATGCTCGGTGAGGCGGTTTACCAGTATGAGAAGAAGACCGTCCGCAAGATGATCTTAAAGGATCACAAGCGTCCCGACGGTCGTGAGATCACGCAGATCCGTCCGCTGGCGGCTGAGGTTGACATCATTCCCCGCGTACACGGTTCCGCAATGTTTACCCGCGGACAGACCCAGATCTGCAACGTATGTACGCTGGCGCCGCTCTCTGAGCAGCAGAAGCTTGACGGTCTTGATGAGAATGAAGTCAGCAAGAGATATATGCACCACTATAATTTCCCGTCCTATTCCGTAGGCGAGACAAAGCCGTCC
>CAZVWN010000267.1:0-1738 GCA_964631065.1 uncultured Acetatifactor sp. | reverse complement strand
GATGCTGTTGGTATATCTAATTTTGTATCTGATAAACCAACACGTTACTTATGCAATGATGCCTATTGGCATTTGCTGCGTAAATTTAATGGGAAAGCATTACTGATCCATATACCATCAGGCAAAAATTTGAAGGGGAATATTGCTGAGGGTATTAAAGCGATATTCGGATAGGTTTCAGTTTATATGTATCTTTTGACGTAAGGCTATTATTTGGCGAAAGACAATAAAGTGAAAGAAAAAGACCGGATATTCTCAACTGCAAAGTGAAATTTGGAGGCACTGTGATGAAGAAACTGATTATTCTCAGAGGGAATTCCGGAAGTGGAAAAACTACGATTGCAAAAGAACTTCAAAAAGAATTTGGTTCTAATACGATGTTGATTTCCCAAGATGTAATAAGAAGAGATATACTTAAAGTTAAGGACGGAGAGAATACGCCGGCACTGCCTCTTATGAAAGAACTGCTGGTGTATGGTAATAGGTATTGTGAAATTGTTGTAATGGAAGGAATTATGTATTCAGAGTGGTATAGAACACTGTTTGAATTGGCAATTCAATTGTACGGCGATGAGATATATGCCTATTATTTTGATATTCCATTTGAAGAAACACTAAAGAGACATCAGACAAAACCAAATTGTCACGAATTTGGAAAAGATGCAATGGAAAAATGGTGGCGTGAAAAAGATTTCTCAAACATTTTAAAGGAAATTGCTATTACGGAAGAAAAAAATATGGAAAGTATTGTAGCGGATATTTGTAATGAGGTGCTAAGGGTACGGAAATTGGTATGATAGCGGTGCGTAAAGTTGAGGAGATAACGAAATGATTGCATATCATGTAGTAACAGAAAGACCTATGTATGTTGGAGAACAGATTATATTTGATGAAAAACATCATAGTGGAGTGTATCAAAGGGTATATGATAAATCAGTGGCAACTGCTTTATTGGAGATGCTACAAAATGTTTTGACGGGCGGTTAAGCAAGGAAGATAATCTTAGACTTGCTGAAATTTATTGGGAAAGCAATATGGATACGGAAAATAGGCAAGCGATTTGCGAGATGTTGGTAGATGGTCAAATTACGGTTATTGAGATAGTAAAAGAAATAAATGCCAATATATAGAGTAATTTCGTCGGCAGGGTATGGATACCGGAAAGTAAAAGAATAAAATTTAAGTCACTTTGGCACAGATAGGGAAGGAATATGATAATCATTTATCATCCATTGACGGCAACTCCATTCAAAAGAAACAGCTTTTATACGGAAATATCCTCTTCTAAAGAATTGCAGTCCTATATCAGATGTTATTGGGGAATAGAAAATCCGATTATACAAATCGAATATGCTGACGCACCGGAATTAGTAATACCGGACACCTGTGTAGATATTATTTACCACATAGATTACACCGATAATACCGTAACCGGTGGATTCTGCGGGGTAAATGATTGCAGTTTTCATGCACATGGCAATGAAAATATAGGTCATATGGTATCAACGTTTGCGATTCGTTTTTTTGCGTGGAGCGCATATGCATTTTGCGATGATTCCTTACAATTCACTATGAATGGATACCTCGATGTGGCTTCAAGGTTTGAATGGTTGGACAGGATGATTCGCCCGCGACTGTTGGAACTAAAAACCTTACAGGAAAAGATTTCATTTACCGAACAGGTATTGCTTAAAAGATTATCTGATGTGAGGGAAAATACGATTGTTAACGATGCAAT
>CAZVWN010000266.1:0-1751 GCA_964631065.1 uncultured Acetatifactor sp. | reverse complement strand
AACTTTCTGTCGTAAAGGGGATGATTTAACCTTTTTTAAGATTCCTGCTCTTGCCATACACGACAAAATATGATAAGTTGTAACTGTCCGAAGACCATTTTCGGCAAAAATGAAAATACACAATATCGAGGCAAAGCGGCGGACGGATAAAAGCTGACGGTTCCGCCATGCCGGAATTACGATAAAATGGAGGATAGGAAAATTGAAACGAAAAGTTCTTTTGCTGTGTACGGCGCTGTTTACGGCAGTTTCTTTCGCTGCATGCGGTCAGGATTCCGAGCTGACCCGGTTTCATAAAGATCTGGATGCGTTCTGCACCGGCGTCTCAGAGCTGGATCAGTCCATCAACAATATTGATGCTTCTTCCGAAACTGCCGTATCGGAGCTGCTCGGTTATCTCGACGAGCTGGACGCGGCGTTTCAGACATTTGCGAAGCTGGATTTTCCGGAAGAATTCGACTATCTTGAGGATACCGCCGCAGAGGCGGGTCAGTATATGGCGGAAGCCGTGGAAAGCTATCACGAAGCGTACAGCAACGGCTCTTACAATGAATATACGGCGGAATATGCAGAGGGAAATTATGCGAGAGCCAACAAGAGACTGCAGATCATTCTAAGCTTTCTGCACGGCGAGACACCGGACGGCATTGACCTTAGCGAAGACACGGAAGAATAAAAAGAAGGAACTGTATGTCCGTTGCGATCGGACGTACAGTTCTTTTTTGACAGCTATTTCAGAATCTCCTCCGTAAGCCGCAGGATCTTAGGCGCAATTTTTTCACGCGCCTTTTCTCCTGCTCGTTTTACGTTTCGCGGCTGTTGTCTCCTTCAGCTCTCCCGTTGTCCTTACGATCACATACATCGCCATGCCGACGACGATCACGCTGATCCCCGCGCCTGTTGCCATGATAAAAATCCGCTTTGTTTCCGGCGTCGTTCCTTCCCCGAACTGCTCCAACATTGCCGTTTCCAGAAAAAGCATGGAAAACAGAGATGCCGTCAGCCGGATGAGCTTTGAGACAGACAGAACGGGACTTGCATATCTGCGGTATTTTATCACGTCCTTCACGGCTGCCGATGTCGAATAAAAGGTATGAAACGCCATCACATAGATCAGATACCCGCGATAGTGAAATCCTCTGTCAAAATAAGACATCATCAGAACAACGCCCGAGAGCACAAGGTTCACCGTCAGCAGAATACAGGCGCAGGAACGCGAACGCCGCAGCTCTCCGGCGCGACAGGCTTCTTCTCCCAGACTGTTTTTCGATGTGTAACGCAGCAGAAGAAACCGCATGACGGCAAGAATGGCGTAATAAACCGCAAAAATCGCAAACCAGTTTGTACGGTATAAAACTGCCGAGACGGCGTTGACCGCGACATAGACCAGATTCCACGCAAGAGAACCATAGAGCCCGATCTGCGTTTTAAAAACGGGATCCGTCAGATAACGCGCCGCATAACGGTTGCCGTACACCTTTCCGCGGGCACGCCGGTAACAGTCCGGAACAGTCTTCCAACAGGCAAGACACAGCACCGTCAGGGTATAAAAAGAAACGACATAGACCACGCAGGCAGCCGGTGAGGCGGTATCTTCCTGCATAAAAACCGCGACAAGAGCCGCCGCGCTGACCGGAACAAGAAACAGAATCAGCCATAGCGGCGGAAAAAGCAGTCGGATGCAGATTCTTTTCCATGTCTTCATTCAGTCTTACCTCCTACCCTGACCATGACTTCCGGCCCCAAATCCT
>CAZVWN010000265.1:0-1768 GCA_964631065.1 uncultured Acetatifactor sp. | reverse complement strand
TCTTAGTACCGCTACGCGAAATCCCAAGCGCGAGCGTGTCTGCAATCAGACATACAGCCCTAGCCGTGGAACACACATTTCGCAATTGCCTATATACGCGTACTGATCTCTTTCTTGAGCTGGCGCATGATCTTCTTCTCCAGTCTTGAAATGTAGGACTGCGAAATGCCGAGGAGTGACGCGACCTCCTTCTGGGTCATCTCCTCGCCCTCGCGGCTGCCGAGCCCGAAGCGAAGACTGACGATCATTTTTTCCCGCTCCGAAAGCCTGCTGACCGCTCCCATGAGTACCTTCCGCTCCGCCTCGTTCTCGATATCGCGATAAATGACATCCTCCTCCGTACCCAGGATATCCGACAGCAGCAGCTCGTTTCCGTCCCAGTCAACATTTAACGGCTCATCCAGCGAAACCTCCTGCCGCATCCTGCTGTTGCGGCGCAGATACATCAGGATCTCGTTCTCGATACAGCGCGACGCATAGGTCGCAAGCTTGATATTGCGCTCCGGCTTAAAGGTATTGATGGACTTGATCAGCCCGATCGTTCCGATGGAGATCAGATCCTCCACGCCGACCCCCGTATTGTCAAACTTCTTTGCAATATAGACGACCAGCCTTAAATTATGCTCGATCAGGATTGCCTTCGCCTCCGCATCCTCCTCTGTTCCGAGATCGCCTATCACCTGACTTTCCTGCTCCAGTCCGAGCGGCGGCGGCAGCACCTCCGCCCCGCCTATGTAATGAATCTCCCCTCTCTTCCCGAAGAGAGTCTTCTCCCTGCGCATCATCCTAAACTGCATTCTTCCCGGTAACGCTACTTTTAATATCATTGCTCCTCACATTCTGCCCGCTTTTGGGCGTCCTTCCCGATCCTCTCCGTAAACATACGGGGATTGAGTATCATTTTCACGGCTTCCGCATCCGAAGAAGACGCATCCGACAGATTCTCCGGAGCCGCCGCAACATACACGTCATGAAATACCTTTCTCACACCGCCCGTCTCTACCAAAAGCTCCTGTAAAAGATACCCCTCCAGAATCCCATGCTTTTTCCCGATGCTGTGATAGGGGATCGCCCGATACCCCCGCGCCGGTGTCTTCAAAAGCTTTTCCAGAACGGTCTGCTCCACAACGCATACCGGCTTTCCGCTGACCGGCTCGCATAAGCCGTTCCCGGAATCGATCAGCGCCGCGACCGTCAGCTGCGCGCCGTCCTGCTTCAGCGTCGCCAGACAGACCGCTCCATCTTCCCTTCTTTGCGAATACCGCCCAAACAGAAAGACACAGCCGCCCGCCGCCATGATGCCGGACGCGCCTGTCAGGACTCCTTCCGCAGGCCTGACGCACCGCAGAAGGAGCAACAGCGCCCCGCCCATGCAGAACGCATGGCAAAGCATACATTCCGCATACTTAAGAAGACTTCTAAGCCCCCTGACAGAAAATGTGACCGGCAGCATTCCCACCGATACCGCCGCCCCCAAAAGGAGCTTTCCAAAAACAGGCAGACGAAGCAGGAACAGGACGGGATACGCAAGCGCACCGCAGGCCGCTCCGAGGATCAGCCGCCACGGCTTTGCCGTCGAAAGCATCCTCTGATCCACCAGCATCAGCAGATAGAGATTCATTGTGAAGTTGAGCAGAAACAGACTGTCTACATACAGTTCATAACGCATATGTCTCATCCTCTTCACAATGATTATAAGGGCATGACCGCATGAATTTTGTCAAAAGAACGGCGTGAGAGAACTGTTTTCTTCGACAGGAAAGTCCGG
>CAZVWN010000264.1:0-1799 GCA_964631065.1 uncultured Acetatifactor sp. | reverse complement strand
CCATGGCTTGAAAATTAAATGCCCCTGCGGGTCGCTTAATTTTCTGCGCTCATGGGAAGGGCAGGGAGAATAAGGGGAGGATGAGAATGAAAAAGGGAAATTCCATACGGCGTTACACCCGTAAATTTTATGAAAAGAATCAGCTCAATTATGTTCTGACGATCGCGTCTACGATCGGGATCAGCGCATTTTCCGTCGTGCTGGCGGGACTGATCAAGGAGCTGATGGATCTTGCGGGCGGCGGAAGCCTTGAACGGCTTGGGCAGCTGATCCTGATGACGGCGGGCATGCTGGTCGGGTATGCGCTGATCTGTCTTTTAATGCGCAGCGTAAAGTTTAATTTTATGCGGAAAGCGGTCGCCGGCTACCGGAATCAGGCGTTTCGCGATATCACGTCGCACAGCATCGGTTCCTTCGGGAAAAACAACAGCAGCAGCTATATTTCGGCGCTGACGAATGATGTCGCGTCCATCGAGTCGAATTATCTGCTGGCGGGCTTTGACATTCTGGAATCCGTACTGACCGCATTGCTTGCGCTCGGACTGATGCTCTATTACAGCTGGTCCATGACGCTGCTTGTCATTGTACTGTGCAGTCTGCCCGTCGCGGTCGCCATGATCTTCGGACAGAAGGTGGTGGAGCAGGAGAAGGAGATCAGTGAGAAGAATGCCGGCTTTGTCGCCATGGTGAAGGATCTTTTGGGCGGCTTTGGCGTCATCAAGAGCTTTCAGGCGCAGGATGAGGCGGCGGCGCTCTACGAGGAAAAGAACGGGCGGCTCGAGCAGATAAAATGTAAACGCCGCAAGACGGCACAGCTGATACAGATCGTTTCGGGACTGGCGGGCTTTGCCGTACAGATCGGTGTTTTTATCTTCGGCGCGTATCTCGCGATACGGGGAAAGATTACGGCGGGCGTTGTCATTGCGTTTGTACAGATGATGAATTATATCCTACAGCCGATCAATTCCCTTCCCGTGCTCATTGCCAACAGAAAGGCGGCGGTCGCGCTGATGGAAAAGCTGGCGGCTTCGGAGGAAACGGACCAGGCGGCAGAGAAAGGGGAGCAGCTGCAGTCTGTCGGCGACGGCATCCGTTTTTCAAAGGTCGGGTTTTCCTATGAGGAGGATCAGCCGGTCTTAAAGGAGGTCAGTCTGGCGTTTGAGGCAGGAAAGAGTTATGCGATCGTCGGCGGCTCCGGCTCCGGGAAATCGACGCTGCTTAACCTGATCATGGGAAGCTATGACGGGTATTCCGGAAGCCTGACAATGGGCGGTAAGGAATTGAAAAGGGCGGATCCTGACAGCATCTTTGACGTGGTATCCGTGATCGCGCAGAATGTATTTATCTTTGACGATACGATCCGTCGGAATATCTGTATGTTTAAGGACTTTCCGGAGGAGGAGATGGAGACGGCTGTCCGCCGCGCGGGACTTTCGCAGCTGATCCGGGATAAGGGCTGGGATTACGACTGCGGAGAGGGCGGGATTCACCTCTCCGGCGGCGAGAAGCAGAGAATTTCCATCGCGAGAAGCCTGCTGCGGAAGTCGCAGGTACTGCTGGTGGATGAGGCGACCTCGGCGCTGGATGCGGAGACGGCGGACAGTGTGACGAATGCCATCCTTGATGTCGACGGGCTGACGAGACTTGTCGTGACACATAAGCTCGAGGAAAAGACCCTGAACAGATTTGACGGCATTGTCGTGATGAAAAACGGCAGAGTGGAGGAGCAGGGCAGCTTTGCGGAGCTGATGGAGAGGAAGGGGTATTTCTATTCGCTGTATCAGGTCAGCAGGGAGTAG
>CAZVWN010000263.1:0-1805 GCA_964631065.1 uncultured Acetatifactor sp. | reverse complement strand
CTCTGTTAAAAAATGTAACAGAACGGGCGCTTCTTTGTTACATTTTTTGGTAGAAACCGGGCGGAAACTGCTTTAGTATGGAAAGTAAGAAAAGTGTGAAAAGGCTGCAGGGCTAAAAAGGCGGAAGGTTTCGAGGAGGGAGAGCAATGGAAAACAACAGGATGGCAGAAAACATACAGCTTTTAAGGAAGCGCGCGGGAATGTCGCAGGAGCAGCTTGCGGAGGTTACGGGAAGCAGCCGGCAGACGGTTTCAAAATGGGAGAGCGGGGAGAGCATCCCTGATATCATCGCCTGTGAAAAGATGGCGGATGCGTTCGGCGTTTCGCTCGAGGATATGCTGCATTATGAGGAAGAAAAGAACCGTCTTCCTCTGCCGCCGAAGGGGAAGCATATGTTCGGCACCGTAACGGTCGGCACGAAGGGGCAGATCGTCCTGCCGAAAAAGGCACGGGAGATTTTTCGGATCAAAGCGGGCGATTCCCTTGTTGTCTTAGGGGATGAACAGCAGGGGATTGCGCTGCTTAAGGCGGAAGACATGATGGAGTTTGTCAGGGCGGCGACGAGGCAGATGAAGCGGGAGAGCGAAGAGCGGGAATGAACGCGTGCCGGGAGCGAATGGGAGAGCGGAAGAACGGAAGCCCGGAAAGAACGGCGTGCGCGGAAACGGGAGCGGTGTAGCCCGGATCAATGTGGAACAAAGCAGAGAAAGTACAGAAATGAGGAGGATAGAAAACATGAGGAAACGGTATCTGGACAATATACGGTGGATGACGATTCTGCTGGTCGTTATTTTCCACGTCTTCTTTTATTATAACAATATCGGTACGGCGGCGATGTTTGAAGGGCTGGGGGAGTATGAAGGAGAGATCACGTTCGGCGGGATTTATCAATATTTCGTGTATCCCTGGTTTATGCTGCTTTTGTTTGTTGTCGCGGGGATCAGTGCGCGGGCAGCCTTAAGCCGGAAGAGTGAGCGGCAGTTTTGGAAAGAACGGGTCGATAAGGTGCTTGTTCCGTCAACGCTCGGTGTTCCGGCATTCGGCTGGATCGGCGGGTATGTCATTTATCTGCATACCGCGGGTCAGAATCTCCCGCCCGAGGTTCCGGGCTTCGTCAGGGTGATCATCGTCTTAAGCTGCGGCATCGGCGGTCTGTGGTTCTGTCATGTGCTGGTCGTGGCAGTGCTTGTCCTGCTTTTGTTGCGGAAGTTTCTGTGCCGTACAGGGATCACGGAGGAGAAGCTCAGCGCCCGGATCGGAAAAATCGCGGAAAAGCCTGTGGAGTGCGTGATTCTTTTTGCGGTGCTGTTTCTTGTCCTTTGGGGCGGTTCTCACGTTCTGAACATGCCGTTAATCACCTCTTACCGCAACGGCATCTATATTCCGGCGTTCCTTGCGGGATATTATGTTTTTTCTGAAGACCGGATTATGGACAGACTGAAAAAAGCGGCGCTGCCCATGCTGCTTCTGAGTCTTGCGGCGGGAGTCTTTTATATGGTAAGGTGCTACGGACTTGCGTATACGGATACAGAGGTGCTTGCGCGGTGTGACCTGAATTTTTATGCGTTCTGTATGGTGCTGCTGATTTTGGGGGCGGGAGCGCGGTTTCTGGATTTTGAAACGAAAGCTACGGTTTATCTGCGGAAATGCTGCTTCGGAATTTATATCTTTCATATCCCCGTGCTGCTTGTCATCAATTATCTGCTGGTCGGAAGCGGACTGCCCATGCCCGCAGTTTATCTGACGGAGCTTTTGGGCGCGCTCGGCGTGTCTGTTCTGCTGTATGAAGCCGTCCGCAGGATTCC
>CAZVWN010000262.1:0-1816 GCA_964631065.1 uncultured Acetatifactor sp. | reverse complement strand
AATATTTCTCAGAAGCAAACTTTAACTCCCGTAAAGTCCCGATTCTGGGAAATCCGATCACTGATGTCTGCATAATTCCCTCCAAATCATAATGAATTTTTTTCCATTATAATTTGCGGGAACCGGTTTGTATAATACATATAAAGAATGGTTAGCCATAGTTTCAAACTATAGCTAACCAACCCACGGTCACTTTATTCCGTTTTTCCTCTTCGTCTGCTCCGGCTCACTCATTTCTGCATTTACATATTTCTTCAATGCCTCCAGATAGGTAACGCCCAATCTGCTGACCATGCCTTTACGATGGGTAATATAACCGATGCGCATATCACTTTCTTCCGCAAGAGGTACGGCAATAATATCCCTGCCATTCAGTCTCTCATCAATCACGCCGCTGCATACCGTATACCCGTTCAACCCGATCAAAAGATTAAACAGCGTCGCCCTGTCCCGTACCCGTATGTTTTTCTTCCGTTCTGAGTCAGAAAAAATTTCCTCTGAAAAATAGAAAGAATTATGCTCCCCCTGTTCAAATGACAGATACGGATAAGGCGCAAGCTGCTCATTCGTAATCATGACACTGTCTGCAAGCGGGTGTCTTCTGCTGATAAATACATGCGGCTTTGCCACAAAAAGTCCATGAAACTCCAGATCATGGGATTTGAGGATCTTTCGGATAACCGCCTCGTTAAAATCATTCAGGAACAGGATGCCGATTTCACTTTTCATCCGTGCCACATCCTCAATGATTTCATAAGTCTGTGTTTCCCTAAGAGAAAAATCATATTCGTCCTGTCCGTACTCCTTGATCAGGTCTACAAAAGCATTCACCGCAAAAGAATAATGCTGTGTGGAAACACAGAACTGTTTTTTCCCTCCACCGCCGCCTTTGTATTTATCTTCCAAAATCACCGCCTGTTCCAATACCTGTCTTGCATATCCTAAAAAATCTTCCCCTTCTTTGGAAAGACTGATTCCTTTGTTTGTCCTGTTAAATATCCGGATATTCATTTCCTTTTCCAGTTCACGAATCGCAGCGGTAAGGCTTGGCTGCGAGATATAAAGCTTGTCCGCCGCCTCCGTGATCGTTCCCGTCTCCGCTACCGCCACCGCATATTTCAACTGTTGTAGAGTCATTTTCCGTCCGCTTTACCCCCTTAAGCTTTCCAATTCTGCCAATGACAGCTCTTTCACTAATATTGAAGTTTTATTTGTATCAAGAGCATACTTCTCAATTTTTTTCAAAGCGGCGAAATACCCGCTATCACCTATAATCATATTTTTAGATGTACTGACAAGCACCAGTTTCCATTCTGAAATCTGTTCCCCATCAGCTTTATACTCTGACTGCGGGTTTTTAGGAAGTATCGTTTTCGTGCCCTCGGTTAACGCGATTGCACCAAACGGACTGCAGCCAGGCTTTCCGTAAAACTTTGGCGCAGCGCTGTAAGCATCGCTCCAATCAACACACTCTTTTTTTCCCTTTAATTTCTCAAACAGTCCCATTTTTATTCCTCCCAATATTGAAACTCATATCCGTCTTCGGGTTCTCCGACGGGATATCCCAACGCATCCGTCAGGCGGGTTTTAAAAAGCCGTAACCATTCCTTCCATTCTTCCTCCGGCATTTCAGCATATAGCTGCAGCCCGCCCGGTTCAACTGACCCCTCTATAAGTTTATCAGGCTTCTCTTGCCACTGCGGGCATCCATCCACAAAACCCTTCCAATACGGCATCCCGGCGTAACAGTTTTCCACCTTATCCCACACTTCCTGCGGTGCGGAATTATGAATATTCAGATTTACATTAAAAACAG
>CAZVWN010000261.1:0-1880 GCA_964631065.1 uncultured Acetatifactor sp. | reverse complement strand
TTTTCCGTACACACCGCCATCGCATACCCCTGCGGCGGCGAAACCTCTTCCCAGCGGACAGCATATTCCTCCTGCCGGAGAACGGCTGCCACCCCCTCTCCGGTCAGCTTTCCATAAGCTTCCTTCCGGCTCCAAAGCTGAAAGAACAGCGTCTCCCGGTCTGCCGTCCCGCATTGCCGCAGCATTTCATATTCCTGCTCTGTGAAAAAGCGTTCTGTCAGCCTTAAGAGATCCGTTTTCCGAAACTGCTGGATATCCGCCCCGACCTGCCGCTCTGATACCGCACAGAGCACATACGCGCCGGAATGAGAAAGGCTGAAATGCAAAGGAAAACCCTCAATTTCCGGCTTTCCCTTTTCGCCGTAGCGGTAATGCAGAGGAACGGGAGACCCCGGAAGCTCCTCTAAAATTTCGTCTGCCGTATACCGCCGCAGACCGCAGACGCAGTTTCCTGCCTGCTGCTCCCGCACCAGCTTCTGTATCAGAAGTCCCGCGCCAAGGCTTGCCGCGCGGTTTCCCGGATGCCTGATTTTTTTTGCTTTTTCCAGCCGATCAGCGTCAACCTTTTCTGACGCTTTCTCTATAAACTGCCCTGTCCGCAGCGTATCCGTCTCTTCCCAAAGGCTGAGCAGATAGATTCCGACTGCCATTTTCAAAACCTCCGCGACACGAAAAGGCTGCCGCAGCCTTTTGCTGCGACAGACCTGTTGTTACTCCTGCTTTGCGGTAATTGCCAGATGTAATTCCTCCAGCTGTCTTTCCTCTACGGTTCCGGGCGCACCCATCATGACATCCATCGCATTCTTGTTCATCGGGAACGGAATAATTTCCCGGATGCTGTCCTCTCCGCAGATCAGCATGATCATACGGTCAACCCCCGGCGCGATTCCCGCATGGGGCGGCGCGCCGTAACAGAACGCGTTATACATGGCAGGAAACTTTGCCTTAACGTCCTCTTCCCCGAGCCCTACAAGCTCAAATGCCTTGATCATAATCTCCGGATCATGGTTTCTCACCGCACCGGAGGAAAGCTCAACGCCGTTGCAGACCAGATCATACTGATAAGCAAGAATCTCTAACGGCTCTTTGCTGCAAAGCGCATCCATACCGCCCTGCGGCATAGAGAACGGATTATGGCAGAATTCCAGCTCTCCGGATTCCTCCCCGATCTCATACATCGGGAAATCCACAATCCAGCAGAATTCATAGCAGTCCTTCTTCATATGCTTTTCGCTTGCCGCGCCGAGCAGCTTTCGCAAAACACCCGCCGTCTTCTGCGCTTCTGACTTCTTTCCTGCCGCCAGTCCGACAAAATCACCGTTTTTCAGACCGAGCGCCTCAATGACGGCTTCCTTGCGATCCTGCAAAAACTTTGAAATACCGCCTACAAGCTCACCGTTTTCATCCAGCCGGAACCAGAATGCCTTGCGCGCCGTCTGCACCTCGACCTCCGCACAGATTGCATCAATCTGCTTTCTGGTCGCGGTAAAGCCGTCCACGACGATCGCTTTCACCGTCTGTCCCTCGAACGGTCCAAAGCCGCAGCCGGCCATTACTTCCGTCGCATCCGTCAGCGTCAGGTCAATCCGCAGATCCGGTTTGTCGGAACCGTACTTATCCATCGCCTCCAGATAAGGAATCCGTACAAACGGGGCAGCGGAAGCCTGCGGATACAGCCCGTACTTTTCAAATACCGGCGGCAGAACCTGCTCCACAACGGCGAAAACGTCCTCCTGCGAGGCAAATGCCATCTCCATATCCAGCTGATAAAACTCTCCGGGAGAACGATCCGCACGCGCATCCTCATCCCTGAAGCAGGGCGCGATCTGGAAATAACGGTCAAAGCCGGATGCCATCAGAATCTGCTTAAACTGCTGCGG
>CAZVWN010000260.1:0-1910 GCA_964631065.1 uncultured Acetatifactor sp. | reverse complement strand
ACGATTTTTTGCATATTTGAAAATTATTGTTTTTCAGACAATAATTTGCTATAATGTGTTTGTTACCCTGAACGGAGGACTGATTATGTACAAATGCCTTATTAGGTTTTTGGCAAATGAATAATAAACACGTATATAAAACCTCTTGTTTTACAGGTTGAAAATATGCCGGTAAGTAGCGCAATTAAAATTTTTCAGGAAGGGTTGAAAATTAATGAATAAAAAAATTGTAGTATGCAGCTCTGTTGTCAATGCTATTGCCGTAGCTTGCTTTGCCGTATCCATGCTGTTTAGCTTTACAGTCGGAAGCTACTTTGCATCTATGTTTATTGCATTTAGCTTTGTACCGATGATGTGCGGATATGCTTATTTTGCAGAAAATGAGACAAAAACAGCAGGCTATGCTGCTGCGGCTTTTTCAGGTATATATGCAGTTATCATTTTGTTGGTTTATTTTGCCCAACTGACAACAGTACGGCTAAATGCCCTTACACAACAAGCCACCGTACTCCTTGATTTTCAGCAATATGGATTGCTGTTTAACTATGACCTGTTAGGTTACGGTATTATGGCATTGGCTACATTTTTTGCAGGCTTGACAGTAAAGCCGCAAACGAAAATAAGCAAGTGGTTGAGATATTTGCTTATGGGCCATGGAGTGTTCTTTTTCTCTTGCTTGATTGTTCCTATGCTCGGAGTATTTAAAGCAGATGGTTCAAAGCTGATAGGTACGTTGCTATTGGAATTTTGGTGCTTATATTTTTGCCCTATCGGTGTTTTGTCCTTTTTGCATTTTTCCAAGTACAAGGAATGAAAATCAATTTATAAAAGGCAACCTATTGTGGCAGTCATAATTTGAATAAAGTATGGGAAGGACAAAACGAATAATGAAATTAGAGAGTAACCGGATATTTTGTCCTATCTGTAAAAATAAAATAAGGCTGAAAATGTAAGAACATACCATACTTGAAAACTTCCCGTTGTTTTGCCCGGAATGCAAATAAGAAACGATAATCAGCGTAAAACAATTAAAAATCATAATATACAAAGAGCCGGACGCATAAGACACAGAGCCGATGAACTTGTGAGCAATCACAGTTCATCGGCTCTTTTTAGTAATTAATAACAAGCTTAAGTGTAATTCTTCTATAGTCGTTACTGACCCTATCGCAAGTCAAATGCACACCAAAGCAAAGCTGCCCACAGTGTGCCTGCCTTTAAGAAAAATAGCTTATCATACGGTACAAGCAATTACTCATATATTGAAAAACGAGGGAGGTGTTGGCTGATGAAGCATAGAGAGTTTGTCTATGTTGGCGACCCTGTTCCAGAATTAAACGAGCAGGAACACGCAGCATTTTATTTGCATTTTCAAAAGTCAATACTTGTTTCTTTGGAAAAAAGGGGACTTTTGACACATTCGCAGTATAATCGCTGTGTGGAAAAATTAGAAAAGCAATATAGTCAGAAAAATCGTAGCCAAGCCTAAACGCTTGGCTATTTACATACAAAAAAGAGCAATTAAAGTATTTGCACATTCGACATACCGATAATCACTTATTATACTTAAACTACGGCAAGCCATTGTCGGGAAAGGAGCGGTTTTATGCCAACATTACAATATGAACTCTTAAATCAAGAAAGAAAAACGCAGGAAACAAAGAAACGAGTTGCTGCGTATTGCCGTGTTTCTACGGACAATGAAGACCAAGCCAATTCGTTTGAGAGCCAACAACGGTATTTCAGACAATATATCGAGCGTAATCCCGATTGGGAGCTATACGAGATTTTTGCAGACGAGGGTATCTCTGGCACGAACACAAAGAAACGAAAAGAATTTAACCGTATGATAGCTTGTGCGAAAAACGGTGATTTTGATTTGATTATTACAAAGGAAATTTCCCGTTTTG
>CAZVWN010000259.1:0-1976 GCA_964631065.1 uncultured Acetatifactor sp. | reverse complement strand
TGGCAGTCCTGCCGCTTAACTAAAAAGGTTAAACAGCAGGATTGCAACGCCAAGGACAGTCAGCACAACGCCCGTCATGCGGTTCAGCGTGGCGGCGCTTGCTTTGTTTGCCAGTTTCGCGGCGATGCGCGCCCAGACAAGCGTAAAAATGATACAGAGGATCAGAGGCAGTATCTCCGGCATACCGCCGATGAGAAAATGGCTTCCGGCGCCCGTAAGCGCGGTAAAGGTCATGATAAATACGCTGGTTCCCACGGCGGTCTTAAGCTCATAGCCGAGAACGGACGTGAGGAGCAGGAGCATCATCATCCCGCCGCCCGCGCCGATAAACCCGCAGATGAAGCCGACGATCATGCCGCAGAGCAGGGACTGGATAAAGCGTTTTTTCGGGGTGACTGCGGACATGTTTTCCTTCGTTGTCATGACGGGGCGGACAATGAACTTAATGCCCAGCAGAAGGGTCATGACCGTGGAAAATCCGCCCATTGTGGTATTCGGTACTTTGCTCGCGACGAAGCTGCCGACACAGGTAAATACTAAAACCGACAGCATCATGACAAGTCCGTTTCGGATGTCGAGATTTTTATTTTTGCCGTAGGTGTAGGCGCTGACCGCGCTGGCGAGGACGTCGCTGGCAAGTGCGATCCCGACAGCCTCATAAGCGGGGATGCCGAGAAAGGTGATCAGCATGGGGGAGATCACGGCAGCAGCGCTCATTCCGGCGAAGCCTGTTCCGAGACCCGCGCCCGCTCCGGCGAAAAAGCATACAATAATTTCGATCAATAATTTCATGAGAACCTCCTGATATCATCATGTCCGTTTTGGACATCTTTCTGTATATTCATTTATTATAGCATGACGGCATTATTTGTTGCGCAATTCTTTTCTGATCCTTCTTCGCACACGGTTGATATGTCTTTCAAAATCGCCGCTGTTTAACAGTTCTGTCAATACATACTGTTCAAAGGTAGGGACGGTGCAGGAATAGAATCCGAGTTTTTCCTCAAATGTATGTATCAGCTTTTTCGGAAGAACCATATATCCTACACGCATGGAAGAGGAAATGGTTTTTGAAAAAGTATTTAAATAAATGACATTGTCAGAATCCGAAAGCTTAAATAAAGTTTCCATCGGCTGTGAAGATACGGAAAATTCAGAGCCGTAATCGGATTCTATAATGTAGCAGGCGCCCTTTTCTGCCCACTTTATGTATTCGTGCCGCTTGGAAGCAGAAGCAGTTACGCCGCTCGGGTAACTCTGGTATGGCGTAGTATGTAAAACGTTTGCAGCTGATGCCAAAAGGGAATTACTGTCGATACCGTCTTCTGACAAGGGCAATAATTCACAGCGCACTCCTGCGGTGCGGTAAATCTGTTCTATTTTTTCGTAAGACGGATTTTCAATCGCAAATATTTTGTCTTTTCCAAGCAGCTCAATAATCAGTGTATATAAGTATTCCGCTCCCGAGCCTATGACAATCTGATCGATTCCGACATTCATTGCCCGATTACGCAAAAGATACTGTCTTATTGCATTCCGCAGTTCCAGGCAGCCTGTATTCGGAGATTTTTCCAAAAGCACATCATAGTAATCCGTAAGAACCCTTCTCATGGTTTTACTTAAAATGGAAATGGGAAAATTCGGATAGGACGGCGTAAGGATTTTGCGGCTTATCGGTAAAACAGAGGTAGTATCCGAGGAAGCAAAACAGTCTGTCTGCCTGAAGATCACAAAATATCCGCTTCGCTCACGCGCCTCGGCATATCCCTCGTCACACAAAAGAGAATACGCATGCTCTACCGTGATGGTACTGATACCGATTTCATCAGCAAGTAATCTCTTTGACGGAAGTTTGCTGTGATACGGGAACGCGCCCGCGATAATATCATCTCGTATCTGTCTGTAGATCTGTAAATAGATTGGATATTCCCCTTTTTTAATTGTGTAATTCATCTGATTATATTATTTCTCTCCGT
>CAZVWN010000258.1:0-2006 GCA_964631065.1 uncultured Acetatifactor sp. | reverse complement strand
CGGGTGAGGAAAGTCCGGGCTTCACAGGGCAGGATGCCGGATAACGTCCGGTGGAGGCGACTCCAAGGCAAGTGCAACAGAGAGATACCGCCGGCTTTTTGCCGGTAAGGGTGGAAAGGCAGTGTAAGAGACTACCGTCCGTCCGGTAACGGGCGGAGCCATGTAAACCCCATCCGAAGCAAGACCAAACAGAAAGCAACAGACCTGCCCGGTCTGCTTTCAGGTAGGTCGCTTGATGCGTCCGGCAACGGACGTGCCAGACAGATGACCGTCCAACGACATAACCCGGCTTATCGTTTTGCTTATCCGAAAAAAGAATCGTTTTGAGACGGTTCTTTTTTTGTAGAGGAGTCTCGGGGATACTGTTACGGCGATAGAGGACGGTCTGCGGATGTATCTGGCGGAATCAGGAAAAACCGTGCTGAAAAAACACAAAAGTATTTGTCTTTTCTGCGGGTTTGTGCTATAATCCTAAAATGACTGTAGCTGTGTTCCGCTTTTGCAATGACAGATACGCGTTTTTGCGCCGGAGATGAGAAGGAGGAAGGGAACACGGCAGCTTGAAGGAGGAAATGTAACAATGAGTTTACAGGTAGAAAAGTTAGAGAACAATATGGCAAAGCTGACCATTGAGGTTCCCGCAGAAGAGCTGGAGAAAGCAATCGAAAGCGCTTATCAGAAGAATAGGAATAAGATCAACATTCCCGGTTTCCGTAAGGGTAAGGCGCCCCGTAAGATCATTGAGCAGATGTACGGTAAGGAAGTATTTTATGAGGATGCCGTAAACGGACTGATTCCGGATGCTTACGATAAGGCGCTGGAGGAGTGTACGGAGGATATTGTCTCCTCTCCGAAGGTTGATGTTGTACAGATTGAAGCGGGAAAGCCTTTCATCTTTACGGCAGAGGTTGCGCTGAAGCCGGAGGTTACGCTCGGAAAGTATAAGGGCGTCAAGGTTGAGGCGGCTGACGTTACCGTTACGGATGAGGAAGTAACTGCTGAGATCGATCGGGAGAGAGAGAAGAATTCCAGAACGGTTGACATTACGGATCGCGCCGTAAAGTCAGGAGACATTGCGACCATCGACTTTGAGGGATTTGTAGACGGCGTTGCATTCGAGGGCGGCAAGGGTACGGATTATCCGCTGACCATCGGATCCGGTGCGTTTATTCCCGGCTTTGAGGAGGCGCTGATCGGCGCTGAGGTCGGCGTAGAGACAGAGGTCAACGTAACCTTCCCCGAGGAGTACCAGGCGGCAGAGCTTGCAGGAAAGGCAGCCGTGTTTAAGTGTACCGTAAAGAAGCTTCAGGAGAAGCAGCTTCCTGAGCTGGATGAGGATTTCGTCGGAGAGGTTTCCGAGGACAGCGATACGGTTGACGATTATAAGGAAGAGATCAGAAAGAAGCTTGCGGACAAAAAAGAGACGGAGGCTAAGAATAAGAAGGAAGACGCCGTTGTCGATGCGATCATTGAGGATGCGAAGATGGATATTCCTGATGCGATGGTTGAGACGCAGCAGAGACAGCTTCTGCAGGATTATGCGCAGAGAATGCAGTCTCAGGGTCTTACGATGGAGCAGTACATGCAGTTTACCGGCATGACCACGCAGGCGCTGTTAGAGCAGCTGAAGCCCCAGGCGCTGAAGAGAATCCAGTCCAGACTGGTGCTGGAAGCAGTTGCCGCTGCGGAGAAGATGGAGGCTTCCGAGGAAGATTTTGAAGAGGAAGTAAAGTCCATGGCTGAGATTTACCAGATGGAGACCGACAAGGTAAAGGAGCTTCTCGGCGAGAACGGTAAGAAGCAGGTAATGGAGGATCTCTGCATTAAGAAGGCTGTTGAATTCGTGGTTGAGAATGCGAAGGAGGACAAGCCGAAGAAGACTGCAAAGAAGACGACAAAGAAAGCAAAGGAAGAGGCTTCCGCAGAAGAGAGTAACGAGGAAGCGTAAGCTACACAGGGATAACGAAGGGCGGCTGTACTCCGTGGGAAGGGGCGCAGCCGCTTTT
>CAZVWN010000257.1:0-2047 GCA_964631065.1 uncultured Acetatifactor sp. | reverse complement strand
CCGTTTACGATCTGGGCTTCCGCTTCTTCCTCGGTCAGTCCGAGCGTCATCAGCTTTGTGAGCTGCTCGCCCGCAATCTTGCCGATGGCGGCTTCGTGAATCAGCTCTGCGTCGAGGTCGTTTGCGGTGATCTCGGGGATTGCGCTGATCTTTGCCTGATCCATGATGATGCCGTCGCATTCGGAATGTCCGGCACAGCGGTTGTTTCCGTTGATCTTCGACAGGAAGAGCTGGGTGGAGCTGTCTCTTGCGACGGAGCGGGAGATGATGTTCGCACTGGAACCCGCGCCGTTTAAATCGACATGGAAGGAGGTCTTTGCCGTCTGGGTTCCGTGTGTCATCAGCTTTTCCGTGACGACGAGCTTCGCGCCGTCGGCGAGCGTTGCCGAGGTAGAGCGGACGGTGGAATCCACGCCCTTGATCTGGACGGTCTCCATCTCCATAAAGCTGTTTTCACCGAGCTCGACGACGGTTTCCGGGTTCATGATGCGCGCGCCGTTTCCGTCGCCGCTGCCGTAATGCTTTTCCACATATTTTACATGGGAATTTTTCCCGATGAAAAAGGAGTGGATGCCGTCGTGCTTACTGTCCGAAGCGCCGCCGTTGTGGATGCCGCAGCCCGCAACGATGGTGACATCGCAGTCGTCGCCGACATAAAAATCATTGTAGACCATTTCCGTCAGTCCGCTCTGACTTAAGATGACGGGGATGTGTACGCTCTCCTTTTTCGTTCCGGGGCGGATGACAATGTCGATGCCCTGTTTGTCCGTTTTGGTTACGATATCAATATTTGCCGTGGTTGCGCGCGCTGCGCTTTCTCCGTTTGCGCGGATGTTGTAGGCGCCGGAGGGCATCTCATGAAGCCCTGCTACCTGTTCGAGTAAGTTTTTCTGTATTTCGTCCATGGCGGTCTGTTCCTTTCTGTGCTGCGGGGGTTATGCCTGCTGATAGAAGCGGCAGCCCTCCGTTCCTTTTAAAAGCTCGGGGAGAATATCCTCTCTGCGCCCTCTCGCCTGTACCGTGCCGTTTGCGAGAACGACAATCTCATCTGCAATGTTCAGGATCCGTTCCTGATGGGAAATGATGATCAGGGAGTTGTCGCCGGAAGCGTGCATTTCCTCAAAGACCTTGATCAGGTTGTTGAAGCTCCAGAGATCGATTCCCGCCTCCGGCTCATCAAAAACGGAAAGCGGGGTGTTGCGCGCGAGGATGGTCGCGATCTCGATCCGCTTTAATTCTCCGCCGGAGAGACTGGCATCGACATCCCGGTTGATATAATCCCTTGCGCAGAGACCGACCTTCGAGAGGCAGTCGCAGACGTTGGGAAGCGTTACCTGACTGCCCGCCGCGAGCGTGATCAGATCCTTTACCTTAATTCCTTTAAAACGGACGGGCTGCTGGAAAGCGAAGCTGATTCCCGCGCGGGCGCGTTCCGTGATATTGAGGTCGGTGATATCCTGACCGTTGAAGAGAATCCTGCCGGAGGTCGGCCGTTCGATGCCCATGATCAGTCTGGCAAGCGTGGATTTTCCGCCGCCGTTGGGTCCGGTGATGGCAATAAACGTGTGATCCTCAAAGGTGAGGTTTAAATCCCGTATGATTTCTTTCTGACCGTCGGAAGCATCCGCGACCTGAAAGGAGATATTTTGTAATGTAAGCATAAAGTTCCTCCTAAAGCTGTCGTCTTCTACAGCGGACAAAGTGTATTATCCGTTCCGGACATCATCAATACCATAGTATAGCACAGATTTTGGAAAAACCATACTGAAATTACGGTTAAAATTTGAGAAAATTTCACGTTACACGGCAGGGTGTATCCGGGGATTAAGTGCCGGTAGCGCGGAAAATTTTTTATTGCTTACGGTATGATTCGCGGAGAAGGCTGCCGGCGGATTGTAAATATGCAGGAAGAGGAGATAAGAAAATATCTTTCACAGAGTGCGGGAAGCTGCGAAAGCTGAGTACGCACGGGACTTTTTTGATTGTATTTCAAACACAGGGAGCCATTTTGACAAACAGTTTCCGGTTTACAGAGCAGTCTGAAAAA
>CAZVWN010000256.1:0-2092 GCA_964631065.1 uncultured Acetatifactor sp. | reverse complement strand
AAACATCGCAGTCCATATAAATCCACTTATTCCGGTTTTCGAGCATCCATGATATTTTTATTGCCACTGCATCATCTGCCATTGCTGTTGAATAATGCACCATTTTTGTATCCCAACAACCTGCACTACTACACCATCCCAAAATGCTCCAGCGCATCTCTTATCGCCTTTTCCTTCTCCACCGGGCACTGAGGTTGTCTGCTCTCCTCCGACTTCGGTAAATTATGGTTTTCCCCAACCTCTATTCCACATTTTCTTTTTATCTGTGAAATATACAGATTAGAAACCTTCAATCCATGCTCTTTCAGCACATACTCCTGAATTTCCTTATAACTCACCTTGCTCTCCGCACTCGTCACATCCAACTCTATTTCAACCTATATATAATCATCCGGCATTGTACCTCCAATTTTCTCAATCGCAGTTCTTACTTCTTTTCCAACATTATAGTGTACAGAAGTAGCTTTTCCACCATACAATCCTATGTAACCTGCATTTTGAAAAATTGCAAATTCTTCATTTGTAATTACACCTGCGTCATGAGCAGTTTCTGCAAGCAGCTGATTCCACTGTTTAATATCTCCACGCACAACCAAACGTCTGTTGTCTTCACTTAACTGATTGAAGTGGTCTGCAACTTCCTGTCTGTATGTTTGAATTGCAAAGATTGATGGAATCACTTCAGCCTGTAATAGCAAATGTTCTTTCCTGAACCCTCTCTTTTGATTTCACCGGATGCTACCAGTTTACGAAGCGCACCCTCGATGGAACTCACGCTCAGAGCCGGACAGAGTTCCCGAATATCCTGCTTGGTGAATCGACCAATCTTATTCATGGTAGCCAGCCTTACTGTTTCCAATGCGGGCAATTTTGTTTCAACCAATGCAAAGCGGTCTTCAAAATCCTTAGAGGCCGCAAGAACGGTTCCAAGCAGATATTTGATGAACGGAATAACATCCTCCGTTCCATCGTGCCAGCCGGTCTGTGCCTGACTGAGCGTATCGTAATAAAGATCTTTGTTTTTGGCGATTTTTGCTTCCAGGGAGATATATTTACCCACATAGAAGCCATTTCTGTAAAGCAACAGAGTTGTGAGTAATCGGCTCATTCTGCCATTGCCATCGTTAAATGGGTGGATACACAGAAAATCGTGAATGAATACGGGGATAGCAATCAGTGGCTCGACTTCCATGTTGCCGATGACACGATTGTATTCCTCACATATCCTGTCCAGTGCTTCCGGAGTTTCATAGGGTGCAAGCGGAGTAAACAGAGTTTCCACATGACCGTCCGGGTAAGTTGCACTGATATAATTCTGCACGCTCTTGGTTCTGCCGGCCATGGGGTTGTTCATATGGCTGTACAGAATCTTGTGTAATTGTAGAATATAATTCTGAGTGATGGGAATGGCATCAAAACTCTCGTGGATGATATTCAGAACATCACGATAGCCGGCAATTTCCTGCTCATCACGGTTCTTTGGCGTTGTTTTTTCTTCCACCAACTGACGGATACGGGTGCCGGTTGTGACAATACCTTCAATGGCATTGGATGCCTCGGTACTTTGCACCTTTGCAATCTCCACCAGTTTCTCCAATTCCTCTGGGCGTTGTTTCAGGTACATCTCCTGTTTCCCGGCTTCTTTATATATCGCTGCAATGAGACCAAGAATGTCTGAATCCCATTTTTGGTTCTTGATTTCAGAATAGTTGAAAGTTCTCATAACCTCACCTCCATGTGTTTCCCTTAAATTACACCATAAAAAAAGGGAAAGATCAACAGCTTGAGGGAAAGTTCCCTTAATAATATTTCACTTTTAAGGGGAAATATTCTGAAATCATATAAACAAAATACCTCGGTTATCATATACAGATAGCTGATATGATATATGCTCGAATGATGCAACACTTCTATACAAGTGAAATCGAGTACCGTGCAACAGAACGCCGCTTTGCCATCGTCCTTGAGAACAATTCATCTGTCAGAAAGTGGATGCGACCATCTGCTAAACAGTTGGATAAATGTGAATTTACTTAGCATTTTTTGCAATAAAGTTTTGGTCAATAAATCCTTTTGCACGATAACCCAAGAG
>CAZVWN010000255.1:0-2096 GCA_964631065.1 uncultured Acetatifactor sp. | reverse complement strand
GCAGCGTGTTTTGCGTCGATGATTTCTATCTTCCCAACCGGATTCAGAACGGAAGTATTGCCAATGAGATGCTGCTTCCGGTAAGCATCCACGGCCGAATGCTGGCGGACAATCTGGGAAATGCGTTATTTCAGCTCCTGTTTCACTTTGTTCCGGCGCTGGTAATCTCGGTTCTGACAATCGGTATTGAGGCACCGGCCGGTTTTTCGATGTTTGCTTTGTTTTTGCTGAGTGCAGCCTTTGGCTACGGTGTTTTGTGGACCATAAGTTTTGCACTGCAAATGCTGGCTTTTTGGCTGGTGAATGTCTGGAGCATTATGACGATCAAAAATGTGTTCATCAATGCGTTGTCGGGTTCCATGATTCCTCTTTGGTTTATGCCGGAGCGGATGCAGGGAGTGCTTATGTTTACTCCCTTTTCCTACATATACTTTACACCGGTGCAGATTTATTTGGGGCAATTGTCGGTTCCGGAAATTATAAAAGGCTTCGGCATCCAACTGATTTGGATTCTGTTGTTTGTGTTTCTCGGCAAAGTCCTTTGGAGACAGGGACAGAAAAAGCTTGTGGTGCAGGGAGGTTAATATGGCAAAAAATGATACATTACATTTGGCGGGTGTTTACACAAAAACCATTATGCGTTCCTGGTTTCAATATAAGGTGGACGCGGTTTTGCGTTCTCTTGCGGTATTTCTTAGGGAGTCCACCGGAATCATTGTCATTTGGTTTACCCTGTTGAAGTTTGATACTTTAAACGGTTGGAACATTCGGGAAATGCTGTTTCTGTTTAGTCTGCTGTTTTTGACCTACGGCATTTTAATTGTGTTCTTTACCGGATTGCGTGACTTTGGACGGACGGTTCGCAGCGGCGGCTTTGACCGTTTTATCCTGCGTCCGAGGGGATTGCTGTTCCAATTGATATTTTCCGATGCGGACTGGTTTGCGGCTATCGGGCACGGTGGTCTTGGTGTCGTTTTATTTATCATTTCTGCCGGAAATGTAGGAATCACTTGGAATATCGGCACCATTCTTTATTATCTGTTTACGGTCATCGGCGGTGTATTGATTCAGGGAGCAATCTTTTTGTTCCTGGCAACACTGAATATTTACCTTTTGGAAACAGGCAGTCTGAAAGAATTGTTTTACTGGAATATGCGACGCTTTGCGGGGTATCCCATCAGTATCTTTCACAAAGCGATTCAGTTCTGTATGATTTACATTGTTCCATTTGCGTTTGTTAATTACTTTCCGGCGCAGTTTCTGCTGCGAAAGGATGATATGGCAGCGTATCCGGAGCTCTTTATGTACCTTACTCCGGCGGTGGGAGTCGTACTGTATTTGTCGGCTTACGCTTTTTGGAGATTCAGCATACGGTATTATAAGAGTTCGGGGAATTAAGGGCAGACGGTTCGCGTAGAGCATATTCCGGCACATAAGTATTTAGGAATATGGGAAGAAAAGGCTTCAAATTATTGTGAATTTTGGAATTATCATGACTGTGATGAAGTGTGCGGATTTGTGACGGGCATGGACAGGATGGCGCATCCGGTTGTTACGGCGCATACTGCCGGATGGAAAATGAGAAATGGTAAAAAGGTTTATTTCTATGGAACAGGAGTGCCTGCGGACTATGCAGGAGAAATCCCGCAGGGATTTGAAATAAGAGAAGTTCCTGCAAGTGATTACCTTGTGTTTTCCTATCCCGTTTTTGACTTTATGTCAGAAAATGCGGATGTGGATAAAACCACGGAAACTCAAGGTAATAATTTTAGACTTGCATATCTTACGAAGGTGTGATACGCTTTCTTTTGGTAACAATTGTTCTATTTCGTCTGTTGCGTTTTCGGATAAGAAAACACCGCAGACACCCAAAAGAGGAATAGGAGGAGAATCATGAGCTGTTTACACACAGAAAATCAGGCAATCCGTGTCTTTCACCGCTGCGGCGGCTGCGGAAAAAAGAAAGAATTTGTCAATTCCGGCAAATTCCGGGTAAATGCAAACTGTATTTTGCTGTTGTAAGAGTGGAAGAAAAGTGATGTAATCAGAGAAGAAATTTGAATTTCATGGAGGAAAAAAGAAATGGCTAAATTGTC
>CAZVWN010000254.1:0-2098 GCA_964631065.1 uncultured Acetatifactor sp. | reverse complement strand
AAAAAAGAGCGGTTCAGCCGCCCTTTTCGCTACAGTGTTCTATGATGCACGTCCGCACGTCCTTTTTCGTCCGACAGCGGCAGGAGTGCCCGTCCTTAAAAATGACGCTGTATCCGTCGTGCAGATTTCCGGTGATCCCGGAAATCTGCTCCCTGTTCTTTTCCGCGATCTGCATCGTGTCAAACATCCCGTCCTGATCCCTTCTGACAAGATCCTGTATGTAGGCATTGACCGACATTCCCCTGTCGGCGGCAAGTCCTCTGATAATCCCCTTCATGCCTTTCGGTACAACGAGATTAAAACGTTCATAATGTTCGCGCCCGAAATTGTTTTTATATTCAGCTCTGTTCATGCTGCTCCTCCTATATCCTGTTAATGGCATCAGCCGGCTCCGCAATTTCAAAGTGTGTATAGACGGTCTCCGTCACGCCCTGCCCTTTATGCCCGACAATCCTTTTTATGACCTTGTCCGACACCCCGGCAACCGTCAGCATGGTAAGGTGTCACCGACATTATTTCAGCATGAAATGATGGCAATCGCGCCGGGCGTAAGGATTACCGATCTGTTTGAATCCGAATTGTCAGGGCATTTTCAACAGCTTTCTTTATGACAGTGCTTGAATTTGTTGCTCCTGATACTGCGTCAACATCTATTTTCTGTTCTTCCAGGATTCTGCCCGTAACAATTTCTGCGGATTTTCCACGCCCGTTTTTATGTTCTAAAATATCAATGTCTGTGATTGCCCCGTTCTGAACTGTCACTTCCACTTTGGCATAAACAAAATCCACATCATATTCTCCGACATATACTCCGTCGGGAATATTGGAAATATCTAAGCAGATAAATGTTGTTTCTCTTACTGCATTTTTATAGTCTGCCACACTTTTCAGATAAATTGCCGTAAAAATCAAAACAATAAGGAAAAGAAGAATTGCTGCAAACGGGAGGATTCTTTTTCGGGCCATTTTCATTTCAGACACCTCGCAATCTTTTTCATAATCCGCTTAGGCAGTTCTTTTTTATTTTTTGCATTTGCACAGACCACTTTTCCTATCGGTTTCATGCCTGCGGTTTTGAAAAATTCGTCCATGTTGCGTATTGCTCCTCTGCTCTGTCCGAATATCCACGAAAAAGGCGCGGGAGTATTGCAGGAAGTCAAAAGCATATATTGCTTCTTCCGTAAACGTGGTTTTGGAAAGGTATCTGTTTCTTCCATGGCCGTTCCAAGCAATCGGTCAAACAGATTCTTGACGGGAGCCGGAACATTCGCCCAATAGACAGGAGCGGCAAGGATAACAAGCTGACTCTTTTGTAACAGCGCAACAACTTCCTGTATATCATCTTTCTGAATACAAATATGCGTATCCATACAGGCACGGCAACCCGTACAGAAGGAAAGTTCTTTTTCATACAGATTGATTTTATTTACCGTATACCCCATTTGTTCAGCTTCCCAAACTGCAAAATTTAACATGGCTGCGGTCATTCCGTTTTTATGAGGGCTGCCTAAAATGGCAAGCACATTCTTTTTATCCATAATCAGTTCTCCTTTATTGCAATGGAACGATAAACAAGAGAAAAACCATATTCCAAAAACTCTTTTTTTGATAAATTCATCGACTTTTTAATATATTCCTCTTTGTTTGCGGCAAGCTGAATGATTCCGGAAAGCATCCCCCAAAAGTTAAATATGGCGGGCATTATTTCCAAATCACCCCGTAAATCGCCTTTTTCCATGCCGGATAATAAAAAAATTCTTATCTGATCATTGAGTTCTTCGCCAATCTGATAAGTTTCTTTTTCTTCCGGCAGACAGTCACGGCTCTCAAAATCAATGTTGATTTTATCCAATACCATTTTGAAATAAAAAGGAAATTCTTCCTGATACTGTACCAGTCCGAGACAGATAAAACGATATTTTTCTTCCGTACTTTCATGCTGTGCCAGAGCAGAGGATATGTAGTCAAAAAGTTTTTTCATACTGTGCAACGCTAAAATACTGACGATCTCCTCTTTGTTCTCAAAATATACATATAAGGTTGCTTTACTGTATCCGGCAGCCTGTGCGATATCGTCCATGGAAGTTGCGGTGATTCC
>CAZVWN010000253.1:0-2099 GCA_964631065.1 uncultured Acetatifactor sp. | reverse complement strand
TTTTTGTCCGCGCTGACTGCTATAAAAATTCTGTTGTGGACAGGGCGGAAAGCCGGTATAATAGGAGAAAACGGCATAAGCGCGAAACAGTTACGCTGTGATGAGGAGGAGAGAGGATGGACGAGAGGCGAAAGAGCAAGAGAACCGAAATGTCATCGAAAATCATGATCAACCGTCTGGACGGCGGCGAAAATCTGCGTCAGGAGACGGCGATTCACATAGTGGACGTATCGAAAAAGGGACTCGGCTTTGAATGCACGGAAGAGCTGCGGATCGGGGAAATTTACGAGGCGTATCTGACGATCTGGACGAAAGAGGTACTGCATGCGGTATTGCAGATCGTAAGGATTGAGCGGCATCCGGACAGAAATTCCTATGGTGCGGTCTTTATCGGTATGTCGGAGACGGATCAGTCGAGGATCACGACTTACCAGACCGTCAGCGAAATGGAAGGCTGAGCGTGAAGAAAAAATTATGGATCTCTCTTCCGTCAGCGCTGCTGCTGGCGGCGCTTTATATCATCATCTTCGGCTTTTCTGCGCAGGATGCGTCTGAATCCGGAGGTCTTAGCTTCGCACTTTCTAAAAAATGCGTGGAGTTTGCAAACGATTTCTCGGATCGCGGCTGGTCACAGGAGACCGTGCAGCAGAAGGCGGAGCGCTTTGAACATCCGCTGCGCAAGCTGGCGCATTTTTCGGAGTATGCCTGTATGGGAGTCCTGCTTTTCGTGATCTGGAGTCAGTGGATCCGCAGAGGGAAACGGCTGTATCTGCTGATCGGCGTCTGGCTGTCCGTCTCGGCGGCAGCGGACGAGCTGCATCAGTATTTTGTTCCCGGGCGGTATTGCAGCGCGGCGGATGTCCTTCTGGATACCTGCGGCGGTCTTACGGGGATGCTGGTCTGCGTCGGCATCGCGGAGCTGTTTATCCGGAAGAAGAAAAGCAGATAACGCGTTCTGTATCAGCCCCGTTGATGGATACAGTAACCGGCATCCTGCAGGAGGCGGATCGCGGTATGTAAGGCATCGGCATCATAAAGCTCTAATCTGAGAACTCCGTCTTCGGATTCGCGGTTGTGCGTGATGCCGATGTTTTTTATGTTCAGATTATGCCCTGCGAGAAGCGCGACAATACCCGCCAGCGCGCCGGAGCGGTCGGCAATATCGACATTGAAGCTGAAGGAGCGCTTGATCGGACCGCTCGAGGCATCGATAAAGGAATCCCTGTAGATGCGTGCACCGTCAAAGAGGTTATAGAGCGCCTCTGCGCGGTGAAGCGTCAGATCCTCGCGGATCCTGATGAGGGAATCAATATAGGCTTCTAAAAGCGCGGTGATATTTTCACTGTTTGTCAGACAGATCTGCTGCCACATACCCGCCGAGGAGGAGGCGATCCGCGTGATGTCCTTGAAGCCGCCCGCAGCGACGGACTTCATGATACCGTCCTCGGAGTCGCTGTCTCTCACAAGATTGACGAGGGAGGCGGCGATGACATGGGGAAGGTGGCTGACTGCGGCAGTGATGTAGTCATGCCTTTGAAAATCAAGGATGATCGGGATTGCGCCCAGACTTAAAACGAGCGTGCGGTAAGCTTCAACCTTTTCTGCGGAGACAGAGGCGGTCGGGGTCAGGATGTAATAAGCGTTCTCCAGAAGGGAAGCCTTGGAATTCAGATATCCGGTGCGCTCGCTTCCCGCCATCGGGTGTCCGCCGATGAAGCAGTGTTCCAGCCCCGCCTCGCGTACTGCCTGATGGATGGTGCTTTTGACGCTTCCGACATCCGTCAGAAGGCATTTTTCCGGAAGAATACGCTTTACCGCCTGAAGATTTGCGTCATTTCCATTGACGGGAGCGCATAAAAATAAGTAATCGCAGTCGGCAAAGCTTTCGTCAATACCGCGCGCGGCAGTATCCACAACGCCGTCCCGACAGGCGAGCCGCAGCGTTTCTTCGTTTACGTCGTAAGCGACGATACGGACTCCGCTGTTATGTTCTTTTAAGGCTCTGGCAATGGAACCGCCGATCAGTCCGAGACCGATAAAGCCGCAGATCAGCTTTTTCATGAAACTCTCCATTCCTGTACCCGTAAGAGGGGCACATC
>CAZVWN010000252.1:0-2112 GCA_964631065.1 uncultured Acetatifactor sp. | reverse complement strand
TTTCCACCGGCGAAACATACCGCAGAAGCTTCAACACGGCATACACAAATACCGGAACGATGATAAAACCCGTCCCCATCATCTGTTCAATACTCACAAAAGAATTATAACCAAAGCGTCGAAAAATGTAAATAGTGTTGATTTTCAGGCGCAAAGTTAGTATACTGTTTATAGTTGTTTTGCCTGATGTTTTCAAAACGGGGGAATACTTATGAGACACGGAAAAAAAGGGCGGATAGCATATACTCTGCAGGCGATCAATATTCTTCCTCTGCTGTTTTTTGCGGTCATCATCCTGTGGCTCGGTACGCACATCTTTACCAAGGCTATGTACAAGGAAGTGGAAAACGAGCTTTCCAGCGTATCCCGCAACATTGTCACAATGCTCGATTCCCTTTATCCCGGCGATTATCTTTTAGTAGGAAACAGACCTTATCAGTTCTATAAGGGAGAACAGACCCTGACAGGGAACAATGCCCTCTTCGACAGGATCAAGTCGGACACCGGTCTTGACGTCACGCTGTTTTACCAGGACGCCAGACTCCTCACGACCGTCACCAACAAAAACGGGGCAAGGCTTACCGGAACCGCCGCGCCGGATACCGTCGTCGCGGACGTACTGGAGACCGGAGAACCCCATTTTTATAACAAGACGCTGATTCTCAGCACCTTCTATTTCTCGTATTATGCGCCTTTGCGCAACTCTGACGGAACCGTTGTCGGCATGCTTTTCGTCGGCAAACCCACCGCTGAGGTGGATGCCTCCGTCCACGCCTCCGTCATGCCGTTAATCATCGCCGATATCATTTTACTTTTCCTCGGCTTTATTACGACCTCACTGTACACAAAACAGTTTGTGGCTGCGCTGCTTTGCATCCGCACCTTCCTCGCGGAGGTATCCACCGGAAATCTCAATGCGGACATGCCTTCCCGCGTCTTAAAGAGAAATGATGAGCTGAGCGAGATCGCGGGCTCTGCCCTGAATATGCAGCGTTCCCTCCGCGCCCTCGTCGAACAGGATGCGCTTACCTCGCTCTCCAACAGGCGTTTCGGAGACAAACGGCTTCGCCAGGTCATTGCATCCTCCAACGCCCAAAAACAGGATTTTTGTATTGCCATCGGGGATATTGACTTTTTCAAGAAGGTAAACGATACCTACGGACACGACTGCGGGGATCTTGTTTTAAAGGAAGTCGCAGACACCCTCTGCCGTCATATGCGCGGAAACGGCACAGCCGCAAGATGGGGCGGAGAAGAATTTCTGCTGATCTTCGAGAACAGAAATCTGAAACAGGCGCAGGAGATTCTCGAGGAAATCCTGCAGAGCATCCGCGCCATGGAATGCCACTATCTGGAACAGACCGTCAGGATCACCATGACCTTCGGACTGACTCCCGGAACGACGGACGACATCAGAGAGCTGCTCCGCAGCGCCGATGAAAAGCTTTATATCGGAAAAAATTCCGGCAGAAACCGGATTGTCTCCTAAAATCCCTCACTGCTCCATCTGTCTGCCCAGAAACGAGGCGGCAGACTGGAGCAGCTTCTGTTCCACCTCCCCCATCTTCGCCTTACTGTCGTTCTGCAGCAGGATCACGCAGCCGATGATATCGCCCTCACAAAGGATCGGTGCGATCGCCTCATGCTGGTAATCCTCCGCTCCCTCCTCGCAGATGCTCACAAAATTCCGGTCGCCTCTGACCGCCATTACCGTCTCGCGTCTGTTTACCTTCTCGTCAAGCGCCTTTCCGACCGCCTTGTTTACCAGCTGCTTATAGCCGCCCGCTGCCGCGATAAACTGATCCCTGTCGGCGATCAGCGCCGCATGCCCGGATACCTGCGCAAGGCTCTCCGCATACTGCTTTGCAAAGGTTGTCATCTCTCCGATCGGCGAATATTTCTTTAAAATCACCTGACCCTCACGATCCGTATAAATCTCCAGCGGATCCGCCTCTCTGATATGCAGTGTCCTGCGGATCTCCTTCGGAATAACGATTCTCCCCAGATCGTCGATACGGCGTACAATTCCGGTTGCTTTCATATATAAAGTTCTCCTTTTTGTCAGATTTTTACTGTGCAAGTAGTATCTGTAAAAAAGGAAATAATATACCG
>CAZVWN010000251.1:0-2121 GCA_964631065.1 uncultured Acetatifactor sp. | reverse complement strand
AGGCGGTATTTGGGAAATAAATATAAACTTTTACCGTTCATAACAAAAACGGTGGAAAGTGAATGTAAGGATATAAAATCCGTTGCGGATATTTTTGCGGGCACCGGTGCAGTATCATCGGCATTTACGGATAAGGTTGTTATAACAAATGATTTAATGTATAGTAATTATATTTGCAATTTTGCTTGGTTTGGAAACGAAACATACAGACCTCAAACAATAATAGATTATATCGTTTATTATAATTCTGTTGATAATATACCTGATAATTATATGACCGAAAATTTTGCCGATACTTATTTCAGTTATGAAGATTGTGCAAAAATCGGTTTTATAAGAGAAGATATAGAACAGAATTATAAAAAGAAAAATATTAACGATAGAGAAAGAGCGTTGCTTATTACTTCTCTGCTTTATGCTATGGATAAAATCGCAAAGACTTGCGGACATTATGACGCATACAGAAAGGGTGCGGAATTTGACAAGCCGTTGGAATTGTTAGTGCCATTGGCTGAAATAAATAATAATTCCCAAAATAGATGTTATAATGTTGATGCAAATGATTTGGTTAAATCTATTAAAGCGGATTTGGTTTACATCGATCCTCCGTATAATTCAAGACAATATTGCGATGCATATCATCTGCTTGAAAATGTTGCTCGTTGGGAAAAGCCTGAGGTTTTCGGCGTGGCAAGAAAAATGGACAGAACAAATATGAAAAGCAAGTATTGTACGAGAAGTGCTACAAGGGCCTTTGAAAATTTAATTGATAATATAAATGCAAAGTATATATTGTTATCATATAACAATATGGCTGAAAAAGGCAATGACCGCTCAAATGCAAAAATTTCAGATGATGATATTATGAGAATTTTGGAAAAGAAAGGTACTGTAAAAGTTTTTTCGGAAAGTTATAAACCGTTTACAACGGGAAAATCCGATATTTCGGAAAATAAGGAAAGGCTTTTCTTGTGTACCGTATTTGATTAAGGAGTAAAGAAATGATACAATCACCGTTGAATTATACAGGCGGAAAATATAAACTGCTACCTCAAATATTACCGTTGTTCCCCGAAAACATTGATATGTTTGTGGACTTGTTTTGCGGTGGGTGTAATGTTGGAATAAATGTTAATGCAAACAGATTTATTTATAATGACATTGACCGAAATTTACTGTATATATATCAAACATTTAAAATTTTAGGCAAAGATGAGATTAAACATTTAATTTATAAGATTATAGATAAATACGATTTGTCGCTTGTCAGTAAATACGGATATGATTATTACGGTTGTGAAAGCGGAAAGGGATTGGGCGATTATAACCGAGAAAGGTTTTTGAAATTAAGAGATGATTTCAACCATAATACGAACGAAGACCATTACTATTATGTGTTGTTGTATGTTATGATTGTTTATGCCTTTAACAATCAAATTCGCTTTAATGCAAAGGGCGAATTTAATTTGCCGGTTGGTAAAAGAGATTTCAATAAAAAAATGGAAGAAAAACTTGAAAATTTTATAGACAGAATTGACGAGCAGGATTGCAAATTTACTTGCATAGATTTTCGAGAATTTGACATAGAAACATTAACAGAAAATGATTTTGTTTATATTGACCCTCCGTATTTAATTACTTGTGCCACTTATAACGAACAAGGCGGATGGTCGGAAAATGACGAAAGAGATTTATTGAGTTTTTTGGATGTATTACATAAACAAAAAATAAGATTTGCATTATCAAATGTTTTGCGTAGTAAGGGCAAGGAAAATAAGATTTTGATTGAATGGCTTGAAAACAACAAAAACAACTACAAGGCCGTAAATTTAAATTACAGCTATTCAAATTCAAACTATCAGACGAAAGATAAGACTTCATCAAGTGAGGAAGTTTTGATAATTAACTATTGAGGAGGAGCATTATGCCTGTAAATATACCGTATAAAAGTTTTTGTTGGGGATTGGGTACAACGAGTTTCAGAACAAAGAATTTTAATAAAACGATTGAAAAACAGTTGGAATTATTAAATGATTTTTGGAATATTCGCAACGATAATTCTGAAATTTGGACAGGTAACAGCTCTTTGCAGGAACAATATTATGATTTTATGAAAGAAAA
>CAZVWN010000250.1:0-2125 GCA_964631065.1 uncultured Acetatifactor sp. | reverse complement strand
ATTATAAGCAGTCTCCACGGAAAGTCAAGTCCGCTGTATCCCGTTCCCCGCCGCACGCTTTTCCAACACCTTTTTTACATGGAAGTACGCAGGGATCAGAAAGGCGTCCGCAAAGATCCAGGCAATCGGGCTGCCGAAGCAGACGCCCTGAAATCCCAAAAGCGGAACCAGTACAAAGCCCGCCAGCGTTCTTGCGATCATCTCAAACACACCCGCAAGGATCGCAAAGGCAGGAAATCCCATCCCCTGGATCAGAAACCGGATAATGTTGACCAGCGCCAGCGGAAAATAGAACGCCGTATTACAGAGCAGAAACAGCTTTACGTTTCCGATGATCGCCGTCTCTCCCTCCTCGAGGAAAAGCCTTGCCAGCGGCGCGCCGAACAATGCAGCGATCAGGACTGCCACGACGGAATAAACCGCTCCCAGCAGCACGCAGGAGCGCAGACCTTTTCCAAGACGATCCAGCTTTCCCGCGCCGACCGTCTGCCCGCCGTAGGTTGCCATCGTAGAGCCGAGCGCATCAAAGGGGCAGGCGAGAAAGCCCGTAATCCTTCCCGCCGCCGTAACCGCCGCCACGGCATCCGAACCGAGCGTATTCGTCGCACTCTGTAAAATGACGCTGCCGATCGCCGTGATGGAATACTGTAAGCCCATCGGAACGCCCATACCGCAAAGCGATCCCATCAGATGTCTGTTCGGCGCCCATTCCTCCTTCCGGATATGAAGGATCTCAAATTTCTTTATGATAAACAGCAGACAGCAGAGCCCGGAAACGCCCTGCGAGATCACGGTCGCCCATGCCGCTCCCGCCACGCCCATCTTCAGGCTGATGATGAAAAACAGATCCAGCCCGATGTTTAAGAAGGAGGCGAGCAGCAGGAAGATGACCGGCGTTCTGCTGTCACCGAGCGCACGGATCACGCCCGAGGACATATTGTACAGAAACGTCGCCGGTATCCCGAGGAAAATGACCCGGATATAGGCATAGGACGCATCTATAATATTTGCCGGCGTCTTCATCAGAACGAGGATATCCCGGCAGAGCAGCGTCGTCAGTATCGTAATAACGATTCCGAAGCCTATCGTAAGCCAGATACAGTTTGCCACGACGCGCCGCATGCCGGAGAGATCGCCCGCGCCGAACTTATGCGATACCGGAATGGAAAAACCGCTGCAGATCCCCATACAGAAACCGACGATCAGAAAATTCACCGACCCCGTCGCGCCCACTGCCGCGAGGTTGTCCGTTCCCAGAAACCTTCCCACGATGATCGTATCCACAAAATTGTAAAACTGCTGAAATAAAAATCCGAACAAAAGCGGAACGGAAAAGCCCAAGATCAGCTTCATCGGCTTTCCCTGTGTCATATCCTTTGTCATTGCAGCACATCCTCCTATCTGCATGCTTCTCTCTTTTCAAGCGAACTTTTAGAGTATAGGCGCAGCGGAAAGAAAGTGCAATGTACTTTTTTGACAAAAAGTCCGGAAAAAATGGATTTTTTTGCACAAACAAAGGAACAGGGAGGGTATCCCCGTTCCTTTTGTCTGTTTCTTCCTATTAAAATACGCTCTTAGTCATACCGCTTATCAGCAGAACGGATTCTCCGTCGGATACGGCAGGGACTTCGGCTGATTATAGTTCAGATCCTCTACGGGAACGCCGATGTACTTGAATACCTCGTACAGAGCCTTTCCGTAATGTCCGAATGCAACCGCGCCGTGATGAGGATAATTCTTCTCGATCAGGACATGGCGGTAGAAACGTCCCATCTCAGGGATTGCAAATACGCCGATGCTTCCGAAGGACTTCGTCGCTACCGGAAGAACCTCGCCCTGTGCGATGTAAGCGCGCAGCCTGCAGTCAGCCGTGGACTGTAAACGGTAGAACGTGATATCGCCGGGCATGATGTCTCCCTCGAGCGTTCCGTTTGTAACCTCTACCGGAAGGCTTCTCGCCATGATCTTCTGGTTTCTCATCTCGCAGAAAGCAAGCTTCTTTGAGCAGGTATTTCCGCAGTGGAAGCCCATGAAGGTATCCTTGTGCGTATAAGGGAACTTGCCCTCGATCGCTTCCTTGTACATATCCGCCGGTACGGAGTTGTTGATATCAAGCAGAGTAACG
>CAZVWN010000249.1:0-2183 GCA_964631065.1 uncultured Acetatifactor sp. | reverse complement strand
TCGTAAACTTGAAATATATTAAAACGATTCGTAATGATGTGGAACGCAGAATTCGTCTTACCTTAAAGAATGGAGAGCAGATTATGGTATCAAGACAATATGCAGAAGAGATGAAGAGAAGATTGGGGGTATCCAAATGATTAAAAAAAATACAATATTTGATTTTTTGAACCATTTTATAATGGCATTTGCAATATCGATCATTGTCATTTGCATTCTTGCTTTTACGGTCGGAGAGCAGGCAAAGGAAATTTCATCCGTCTTTGCGCTTGGTAAGAGCGGTATTCCGCTTTCCACGGTCATCCAGTTTCTGGCGCTGGCCTTTATCCTTACTTTGATTGAATGGATTTTCTGTACCGACAGGCTGATCAAAAGACTTTCACTTACCCTTCGCATCATAGGAATGCTCCTTGCAAATATTATGACCGTTGCATTTTTTGCGGCAATATTTGGCTGGTTCCCGGTAAATATGGTCATGCCGTGGATTTCCTTTTTTATCTGTTATGCAGTCTGTGCAGCCGTCAGTGTGATCATAGTATGTGCCAAAGAGAAAAAGGAAAATGAAAAGTTACAGGAGGCGCTGGAGCTTTTCAAGCAGGAGGATATGCAGTCATGCAAAAGGCGATAGAGATAGATCAGGTAAGTCACTCTTTCGGAGAAAAAACGGTTCTGAACGGAATCCGGTTAGAGATTGAAAGGGGAGAAATATTCGGTCTGCTGGGACCGTCGGGAGCAGGGAAGACAACGTTAATCAACATTGTTACCGGACAGCTGCATGCATCGGAAGGCATCTGCCGGATCGGCGGCGTGGACAGCAGCAGACTCACAGGGGAGCAATACAGGAAAATCGGTGTCATGATGGATCATTTCGGGTTATATGAAAGAATGTCCTGCTTTGACAATTTGAAATTCTATGAAATGCTGGATGGAAAGAAACCTTCACAGATTGATGATGTATTAAAGCGGGTAGGGCTTTTGGAATCAAAGAAAGTGCAGGCGGCAAATCTGTCAAAGGGAATGAAAAACCGTTTATCCTTTGCAAGGGCAGTTTTGAGAAAACCGGAAATTTTATTTTTAGATGAGCCTACCGGCGGTCTGGATCCTAATACAACAAAAGAGATTCACAAAATGATTTTGGATGAGAAGGAAAAGGGGACAACGATTTTTCTGACGACGCATAATATGCATGAGGCAGAGCAATTATGTGATCACATCGCTTTATTAAATGAAGGAAGGATTGTGGAGTATGGAAAGCCTGCGGAGCTTTGCAGAAAGTATCATCATCAGAAGAAATATAAAATCCACTTAAAATCCGGTGAGGATGTTGTATTGCGTGACGAAAAAGAGGATAGGGAAAAGCTTATCGTTTATCTCCAAAATGAGGAGGTGGAAACGATTCACACGGATGAACCGGATTTGGAGAGGATATTCATGACACTTACCGGAGGTGAATTAAACAAATGAGAAATCATATTTGGGCAATTCTTTGGAAACAATTAAAGGATACCTTAAAAAACAAAGAAATATTCATACAGTTTCTGATGTTTCCGTGTATGACGGTTATTATGGAAAATGCGATAGTAATTGACGGGATGCCGGAACATTTTTTTGCGAAGCTTTTTGCCGTCATGTATGTAGGAATGGCGCCGCTGACATCCATGGCTGCGATCATCTCAGAAGAAAAAGAGAAAAATACACTGAGAGTTCTGCATATGTGTAATGTAAGGGCAATGGAATATCTGCTGGGGAATGCGGTTTATATTGTTTCTATTTGTATGATGGGTTCCCTGGTAATAGCATTTGCGGGCGGATACACAGGAAATGAATTAGCGGCATTCCTGCTGATTATGTTTGTCGGACATACCATATCAATGATGGCAGGCGCCGCGATCGGCGTGTTTAGCAGGAATCAGATGATGGCAACCTCGCTGACGGTTCCGGTCATGATGATCTTTTCGTTTTTGCCCATGCTGTCCATGTTTAATGCTTCCATTGAAAAAATAGCAAAATTCTTTTATTCTGAGCAGCTGTATTTATTGATGAATGATTTAAACGCTGTTGAAATCAGGCCGGAAACAATTGTTATATTGGGCGTCAATGTCTGTCTGATCTTAGGCTGTTTTGTGATTGCGTACCGGAAGGTGTTTATAAAACAATACTAAGCGGTCTGAGGTATCTGACAG
>CAZVWN010000248.1:0-2216 GCA_964631065.1 uncultured Acetatifactor sp. | reverse complement strand
AAAATAATTGACAAACGCGGATAAAACTGATAGAATGTTTAATAGTTACTTTTGGTGTGGGAGAAGGAAGGGCGAAAAACATGAAAAATTATGAAAAACCGATGCTGGTAAAGACAGAACAGATGTCTGAGGGGGTTTATCTGGCGAGCGGACAGGGCTGTTATACGGCGACTGCTAATATTCATCAGAAACCGGAGACGGGACGGGGTGATTACAGGATTCAGGTAAATGGTGTACACGCTGCAGACCATATTAAAGATGTGCAGTGGCTGCACATCTCCTTTAATATGCCGGTAAGCTATGGAAGCTCTAACGGTTCTCTGGAATCAGGAGACGGCTCGAGCACGCTGGTGATCCGTTATGGGTATCATCAGAATATGAGAGATAACATCGGACTTGGCGATCTCTGTGTCACGGCTGACGAGGGTCTTGCGATTACCGGTATAAGTATCACGGACTGATAAGAAGCAGATCGGGTGCATTTGATGCACAGGCGAGGTTTTGGCAGGAAAAACAAAAGAAAATAAAAAACAGACCGGGAAGCCGCCGTGCATGCGACAGTATTTATGCTGCCGCGCTGCAGGGCGGCTTTTTGGCAGAAGCGTTCCTGGGAAACGGAGAATACCCGGAAGCGGAGACGTTTTTTTGATAAAGGAGCAGGACGGCTATGCCGGATTTTAGACATTACATCAGACGGATCAAAGAGGGAGCGGTGAAGGAAATGTGGCGGGAAACTGTCTGGATTTACGGATATGCCCGCCATTATCTGTGGCAGATGGTCTTTTATACGCTGTTAGGACTGTCAGGAACGGCAGTTTCACTGATCTCCAGTCTGATCTCAAGGGATATGGTCGATATCATCACAGGGCATCAGACAGGACTTCTGCTGAAGACGTTCTGTTTCTATATCGGCTTTTCCGTCGGCAATCTCTTTGTGGCGCGGTTGTCCGACTATTTTTCGGCAAAGATCAGCATCGGTGTGGAGAACGAGATCAAACAGGATATCTTCCGGAAGATGCTCTGCGTCGAGCTGGAATCCATTCAGAAATATCATACAGGAGATCTGCTGACGAGATGGGGAACGGATGCGTCAAATATCGCGAGCGGGATCTTAAGCTGGATTCCCAATCTGATCATTTATACGGTGCGTTTTATCAGCACGCTTGCCCTTGTCGTATACAACGATCCGATGTTCGCGCTGCTCGCGGTCTGCGGGATGCCGGTCAGTATGCTCATGTCGCGCAGACTGCTGCGGCGGATGAAGAAGAATAACGGGCGGAGCGCGGCGATGAATGCAAAAATGTCGGGGTTCAATCAGGAGGCGTTTTCCAATATCCAGACGATTAAGGCGTTTAATCTGATCCGGCTGTATACGGAGCGGCTGAAACAGCTTCAGGGAGAATATCTTTCGATGCGTCTTGAGTTTCAGAGGATGTCCATTGCAACCTCGATCCTGCTGTCGGTCGTCGGCCTTGCTGTTTCCTACGGCTGTTACGGATTTGGAATTTACCGTGTCTGGAGCGGTGCGATCACCTATGGAACGATGACGATGTTTCTCTCGCTCTCGGGAACGCTGACGGGAAGTCTGAACCAGCTGGTCTCCATGGTGCCGTCTGCAATTTCGCTCACGACCTCGGCGGGGCGGCTGATGGATATTCTGGATATGCCGTCGGAGGATTTTTCGGAAACGGTGCATGCGCAGCGTTTTCTCGAAGAAAACCGTACAGGCGGAATCAGTCTGATCGGAAGGGAGCTCGGCTATTGTTATCATACCGGGACGGAGGTTTTTTCTCATGCCCGGTTTGAGGCGCATCCGCATGAAATTGTCGCGCTGGTCGGTCCTTCCGGGGAAGGGAAAACGACGCTGCTGCGGCTTCTGCTCGCACTTTTAAAGCCACAGGAGGGGAGCCTTACCTTTGTCGGCGGAAAGACGGGAGAGGAGCTTGCGGACACGCCGGGGACGCGGGAGCTGTTTTCCTATGTACCGCAGGGAAATACGATATTTTCCGGGACAATCGCGGAAAATATGCGATTTGTCAGACCGGAGGCAACGGATGAGGAAATTCGCGAGGTACTGGTCAGAGCGTGTGCGTGGAGCTTTGTCGAAAGGCTGCCTGACGGAATCTACAGCGCGGTCGGGGAGCGGGGAACAGGATTTTCTGAGGGACAGGCGCAGCGGCTCGCCATCGCGCGGGCGCTGCTTCGGGATGCCCCGA
>CAZVWN010000247.1:0-2236 GCA_964631065.1 uncultured Acetatifactor sp. | reverse complement strand
CGCAGAGCAGCCCGGAGCAGAACACCCTGCAGCGTAAAGCCCGGCAGGAGACGCGGGCGATGCGGTGGCGGCTGGGCATTTCGATCGCGTTTCTGCTGCCTTTGATGTATGTCGCGATGTTCCATATGTATCAGGAGTGGTTCGGACTGCCGGTGCCGCAATTTGTCCACCATACGCTGCACGGAAACGAAAACGCGATGACGTTTGCGCTGACGCAGCTGCTTTTGCTGCTGCCGATTCTGTATGTCAACCGGAAGTTTTTCGCCGTCGGCTTCCGGACGCTTCTGCACCGGGCACCGAATATGGACAGCCTGATCGCACTGGGCGCTTCTGCCGCGATCGGTTACGGAATCTTTGCGATGTACCGCATCAGCTACGGACTCGGTCACGGCGATATGGCGCTTGTGGAGCAGTATGCGCATGATCTGTATTTTGAGTCGGCGGGGATGATCCTGACGCTGATCACGGTCGGAAAATATCTGGAAAGCCGCTCGAAGGGAAAGACGAGTGAGGCGATCACGAAGCTGATGGATCTGTCGCCGAAAACGGCGTTACGGCTGAATGCGGACGGAAGCGAGGAGGAGATTCTGACGCAGGAGCTGCGGGCGGGAGATGTCTTTCTGGTAAAGCCGGGCAGTCTGATCCCGGCGGACGGAACCGTGCTGGAGGGAGCTTCCAGCGTGGACGAGTCGGCGATCACGGGCGAGAGCATTCCCGCAGAGAAGCAGACAGGCTCAAAGGTCGTCTCTGCGACGGTCAACAGGACGGGCTTCTTAAAATGTACGGCGGACAGGGTCGGAGAGGATACGACGCTCTCGCAGATCGTCCGGCTGATGGAGGAGGCGGGCGCGTCCAAAGCGCCGATCGCGCAGCTTGCGGATCAGGTCGCGGGCGTATTTGTTCCGATCGTCATGGGTATCGCACTTGTCACGCTGCTTGTCTGGCTTCTTGCGGGAGCGGGCGCGGAATTTGCCATTTCTTCCGCAATCGCCGTTCTGGTGATCTCCTGTCCCTGTGCGCTCGGTCTGGCAACGCCTGTCGCGATCATGGTCGGAACGGGCGTCGGCGCAAACCACGGTATCCTGATCAAATCCGGCGAGGCGCTGCAGCGGGCGAAGGAGGTGGATACGGTCGTCCTTGACAAGACGGGGACGATTACTTCCGGGAAGCTGAAGGTCATGGGCTGGGGCTGTTATACGCAGGATATGCCGCCCGGGCTCATGCTTTCGCTGGCGGCGGCGTTAGAAAAAAAGAGCGAGCATCCCCTTGCCGAGGCGGTGGCGGATTATGCGGAGAAGGAGAAGCTGCTTTTGCCGGACATCAGGGACTTTCAGGCGGTGTTCGGCAGAGGCGTCACGGGAATCCTTGCGGAAGAAATGACATGGGAAGAGGGGGCGGACGGTACAGGCGGCTTCCGCACGCTCTCCGTTCTGAAGGGGGATGGTCCGACTGCCGTTTTTTGCGCCGGAAAGCTGTCAGAAGAAGCAGCGCGGGAAAATCCTGCCGGGGAGCAGGAACTGTACGGCGGGGAAGAAGCGGCGGAAGAAACGGACTGCCGTTTGCAGATGCGGAAATTTCAGGCGGGAACGCGCTGCTTTGTCGGCAATCGGGCGTTTTTAGAGGAAAACGGCATCCGGCTGACGAAGGAACAGGCGCAGGGTCTGGACGGGGCGGCGGACGAAGGGATGACACCGCTCTTGGTTGCGGCGGACGGGCAGCTGATCGGAAATATCGTCGTTGCGGATGAGATCCGTGCAAGCTCGGTCAGCGCGATCAGGCGTTTCCGCAAAATGGGAATCCGTGTGATCATGCTGACGGGAGACAACCGCAGAACGGCGGAGGCGGTCAGACGGCAGATCGGCGTGGAAGAGGTGATCGCTGAGGTGCTGCCGCAGGATAAGGAAAGGGAGATCAGGAAGTTACAGGCGGCGGGAAGAAAGGTAGCCATGATCGGCGACGGCATCAACGACGCGCCCGCGCTTGCGGCGGCAGATGTCGGCATGGCGATCGGCGCGGGAACGGACGTTGCGATCGAGAGCGCGGACATTGTCCTGATGAAGAGCGATCTGCGGGATGCGGCGACGGCGGTGAAGCTAAGCCGTGCGGTCATACGCAATATCCGGCAGAATCTGTTCTGGGCGTTTTTCTATAATGCCATCGGAATTCCGCTCGCGGCGGGTGCCTGGTATCCGCTGTTTGAGGTCCGCTTGAACCCGATGTTCGGCGCGGCGGCGAT
>CAZVWN010000246.1:0-2260 GCA_964631065.1 uncultured Acetatifactor sp. | reverse complement strand
TCATTTTTTATGATTCACTCCTGATCAGCCTTGCCGCCTCTACCAGATTTTTAAGGCTTGCCTCTGTTTCCGCCGTACCTCTTGTCTTTAATCCGCAGTCGGGATTTACCCATAGTCTGTCCCGCTCGATTTTGGTAAGCATGATGCGAAGCGCGGCAGTAATTTCTTCCACGGACGGCACTCTCGGAGAATGGATGTCATAGACGCCCGGACCGACCTCTGTTTCAAAATGGTGCTCCTTCAGGGAATCGAGTATCTGCAGATCGGAACGGGATGCCTCAAAGGTAATAACGTCTGCGTCCATGTCGTCAATCGCCGGGATGATGTCCGTAAATTCGCTGTAACACATATGCGTATGAATCTGCGTTTCCGGTCTCACCCCGCTGTGTGTCAGACGAAAGGCAGGAATTGCAAAATCGAGATATTCCTTCTGCCGGTCAGATTTCCGAATCGGCAGCTTTTCCCGAAGAGCCGCCTCGTCAATCTGTATGATCCGAATTCCGTTTTTCTCCAAATCCAGCACTTCGTCCCTGATGGCAAGCGCAATCTGTGAAATGGATTCCTTTATGGAAATATCCTCTCTCGGAAATGACCAGTTCAGGATTGTAACGGGTCCGGTCAGCATGCCCTTCACTATTTTTTTCGTCAACGACTGTGCATAAACAGACCATTCAACCGTAATCGGCTTTTCCCGCCGGACGTCGCCCCATATAATCGGGGGCTTTACGCATCGTGTGCCGTAAGACTGTACCCATGCTTTCTCCGTAAACAGAAAACCGCCCAACGCCTCACCGAAATACTCGACCATATCATTTCGTTCATATTCCCCGTGAACAAGCACGTCCAGACCGATTTCCTCCTGCCACCTGACGCATTCCGCAATTTTCTTTTTGTTAAATTCCTTGTATTCCTGTTCTGATATTTCTCCCTTCCGATAAGCGGAGCGGTTTGCCTTTACGTCTTTGGTCTGTGGAAAGGAACCTATCGTGGTTGTCGGAAATTCCGGCAGTGCAAGCTCTTTTTTCTGTATCTTCTGACGTTCGCTGCGCTTTGGCTCTCTTACATAATCTTTTTGCGTTACAAGAGAAAGCCTTTCATGTACGCTCCTGCTGACACAGTCCCGCTCTTTTGCAAACAGCTTTGTATTCGCCTGATACGCGGGTTCTGCATGATAATCTCCGCTTTCGACAAGTCCTTTCAGCTCTGCAAGCTCAGCGAGCTTTTCCTCTGCAAACGCAAAATAAGAAAGATATTTTTCCGACAGGGCGGTTTCATGCCGCAATGTGTACGGAACATGCAGCAGGGAACAGGAGGTTGACAATACGGTGTTGATTTTCTTTTCCCGCAGTTTCCCTAAAATTCCCAGCGTTTTTTCATAATGGTTTTTCCAGATATTTTTACCGTTTATCAGTCCGGCGAACAACAGCTTATCCTGCGGAAAACCATATCTCTCTATCAGGGAAGCCGTTTCCTTTCCCTCAATAAAGTCAAGCCCGATTCCGTCAAAGGGCATTTTGATCAGCTCCGCATAAATATCCCTGACATCTCCAAAATAAGTCTGCAGCAGAATGCGGCAGCTGCTTTTTACGGAAAGAACAGCATCATAGATTCTCCGGAATAACGCCGTATCCTTACACTCCATATCCTGCACAAGCGCCGGTTCGTCAAACTGAATCCACCGGATTTTATTTTCTTCACATTTTTTCAGGAAATCCTGATATGCCCCGATAACCGCAGCTTCATAGTCGCAAAGCGTTCTTTCTCCTGTGCGGCGGCATAATTTCAGCAGGGTATACGCACCGGTTACAACAGGGCCGGTTTCGATCCCCAATGCCTTTGCCTCCCGATATTCTTCAAACGGCTTGTCTCCCGAAAGCCGTATTTCCGTGTCGTCCTCAATCTCGGGAACAATATAATGATAATTTGTGTTAAACCATTTTTTCATGGCGAGCGCCCTGACATCACCCGAAACGCCCTGATACCCTCGCGCCATTGCAAAATAAGTGTCCGTCTCAGACAGATTCAGTTCTTTATAACGTTTGGGAACGATATTGAATAACACGGCTGTATCCAGGAACGTATCATAATAGGAAAAATCGTTACAGGAAATATAATCTATCCCCGCATTTTTCTGGGTGTTCCAGTGCGTTTCCCGTAAGGTCTTTCCTGTCTGCAATAATTCCTCTAAGGTAATTTCTTTCTTAAAATATTTCTCAGAAGCAAACTTTAACTCCCGTAAAGTCCCGATTCTGGGAAATCC
>CAZVWN010000245.1:0-2264 GCA_964631065.1 uncultured Acetatifactor sp. | reverse complement strand
CCGTAAACCCCGGTTTTCTTATCTCTCCGTATCCAGAAACAGCTGTACACGGTTGTTGAGAATTTCCGCCGTTTCCGCGGCGCTTCTGCCGTTATCCAGCATAAAGCAGATCTCCTCATTGACAATCCCGCTGACGGCGCTGTCAATATAGGGCACTCCGCCGCATTGCTCCAGAAATTCCGCCGCCCGCTCCAAAGCATTTGTGCCATCCGCAAAGACCGGCACCTCAATACTCCTGTTCCCGTAAAGATACAGCTTCCCGTCTTCTTCCTTATAATAATCCGACGCGGTAATCTTACGGATACCAAGGCAATCCCTTCCCTGGCTTTCCTGTACCTCCTTACTCAGAAGAATTTCTAAAAACTCCCGGACAGCCTCAGGATTCTTTGTGTTACGGTTTACGACAACCATTCCTCCCGAGGGTCTCAGATACCCCACATATCCCGCCCCGTCAGGATATCCCACGATTTTTGCTTTCTCCTGCTCAACATGTTCAAAAAAGCTTATAAAATTCGCATAATTAACCAGATATCCCCAGCAGAGAGCCTCCGGATCTTCAAACCAGGCGTCTGTCGTCTCCGGCATCCGTGCATTTCTCACACAATCCGAAAGCTTCACAAAGCTTTCGTCCGTAAAATGACATTCCTTCCTGTCCAAATCCACTAATGCGCCATTGCAAAGCTGATACCGGATCAGCTCCATCAGCGCCATATCCGAGGGCAATACCGTACCATACACATACGGAGAGCGGATCGCACACGACAGCTCCCCCGCATCCGCCAGTGCCGCCAGATCCTCCTGATTCCATCCGTCCGGAATGGCTCTGTCTCCCGCCGCAAAGGTCGTCGCAACAACGCCGAGCGGAAGTCCATACAATTTCCCTTCTATTTTTCCGATTTCAACAGCTCCGGGAAGCAGCGCTTCCGAAGTGTCTTCGTCGAGCAGTCCGGACAGCTCCGACAGGATTCCTTTTTCTGCATATCGGTACATATCATCACGGGATACATAGAGGATATCCGGACCGGACTGCTTTGTCAATTCTATGCCAATCCTTTCCTTTTCTTCCTCTTCCGAACTTTCCTGATAGACAAACTGCGTACCAGGCAAATCCATCTGCGCTGTAATCGCACACTTTGCCAGCAGCTCACCGCCGCCCGCAAGATCCGCTATCACAATGCTTTTCCCCGATTCCGGCGCTCCCTCTGTCAGCCGTAAGATCCAAATCTCTCCGTTTCGGCTGTTCTTCAGCCAAAGGAAAAGCGCTTCCTCTCCATCCTGCACAATCCCCGCCGTAAAAGCAGAGAGGCTGATCCCCGAAGAGACAAAATCAAAAATCACCCGCCGTTCTCCCGTGCCGACATTCCAGCGGACCAGTCTCTGCGCATTCTCTCCCGTCCGGTCAATATAAAAGATCACATTTCCCCACATACCGAGAATGCTGTCCGGTTCCGGTCTGCAGTCCTCCAATGTACCCAGTTCCTTTAACCCGCCCTGCGCCGTATCAAACCGGGAAAAAGCGTATATCCCTTCTGAACGCTCACTGACAATAACTGCTTCTTTCGTATCCGTCAGAAACAGCTGCAGCACCTCACCTTCCCAAACCGGATTCTGTTCCGCATCAAACACGGAAAGATTGTTTCCGGACGAAAGCACATAAAAATTTCCCGCTGCATCCGCCATACATTCCAGCACATTCCACATCGGAAGGATCGCCGGTGAAACCGTCTCCAGCTCTTTTTCCAGAAAAATATCATAAAAATCAAAGATTTTACAGTTCTGTCCAAAATCCGTCAGAACAAGCTTCTCCCCTGTCTGCAGATACAGCTCCTCCGCATCCTTCGTATAAGAAACCCAGCGCAGGAGAAACGTATCCTCCGCACCGGTGCTCATCCCCTCTATGTAACCGATTTCTTCCGTAAGCCCCAGCTCCTTCGGCGTAAAGCATACGCTTTCCGTTTCGCCGCTGTCCGCATGGTACTCCTCATAACGATACTCTGCGGCCGCACCGGTCATATATTCTCCCGCCTCATTGTACTTCAGGAGCAGTCTCCAGATACCGTCCCCCGCCGTTCCGGAAGAAATCACGCCGTATGCTGCCGTTTCCGGCAGTTCCCACTTAACAGGCTCCTGTACGCCGAGCAGTCCGTCCGCTTCCGTCACCTCCCCCGCAGGCGCAAATCCCTCTTCCTGCCGGTTTACCGCGCTTTCTTCCCCGCTGTCAGACACAGGGCTTCCCGCTTCCTGCCCGCAGCCGGAAAAAAGAA
>CAZVWN010000244.1:0-2285 GCA_964631065.1 uncultured Acetatifactor sp. | reverse complement strand
AATTACGGTACGGATGCCATTCGGCGGTTTCCTGTTCCGGAATAAGGTCTATTATGCCATACAACCAAAGGAGCCCCTATGAAAAAGGAACTGACGGCAGAGGAATATTTAAACCGTGTCATGACAGCTAAAGTCAGCGACAGCTGCCCGATGCGCAGAACACTGGAAATGCTCAGCGGGAAATGGAGAACCCATATCATCTACGAATTGTGCAAAAAGCCCGTCTGCCGCTTCGGCGAGCTCAAAAAAGCCGTTCCCCGGATTACAAACACCATGCTGAGCAATACGCTCCGCGATCTGGAAGAGTGCGGCATCGTACACCGCGAGCAGTTTAACGAGATCCCGCCGCATGTGGAATATTCCCTCACGGAGAAGGGGAAAGCGCTGTTGCCCGTTTTCACGGAGCTCGCCCGATGGGGCGAAACGCACCTGGATCAATAAACAGCCGCTGATTCTGACGGCTGAACCGGTACGAAAAAAAATAAAAGGAGTCATTCGCATGGATTTTCGGCAAAACGACAGAAAACAACCGGACGGCGGCTACAGTCAGCAGTCCTCTCCCTACGGGCAGGGATTTCCCCTCGCCGCGCTGATCTGCGGGCTTCTCTCGATCACGCTCGGCTGCTGTAATCTGTCTCTTCCGCTCGGTGCGCTGGGGATTCTCTTTGTCGTGCTCTGCCACAGACACAATAAACCCTTAGACCATAACTGCCGTATCGCACTCTGTCTCTGTGTCATCGGCTGCATCTACGGCGTCCTTAGTCTGCTGTATGCGTTCAGCGGCTCTGCCGCACAGCTTTCAGAGGACACTGCCCTTTTCCGTCAGCAGATGAACCGGATGTATGAGCAGTTTTTATCGGACGGCAGCGCCGTAAATTAAAATTTTTCATAAATTCGCATGGCTCTGAATCGTTACCATTTTCAAAGGAGGACACCGTAATGACGCTTTCAAATCTGCCTTTTGGCCCTGTTTCCGAAAACAGCCGGATGCCCGCCGTGTCTTTGACCGGACGGGAAGTCTCAGACGCCGTGGGCGGCAATAAAACACAAAAACCGGAGGCGCTTCTTACTCCCGCCGAAAAGGAAAGGGAAGCAGAACGAAAAAAACAGCTCGGCATAAAAGAACCCGGAGAAGAATGTCAGACCTGTAAAAACCGAAAGTATCAGGACGGCTCCGACGAGATGGTTTCCTTTAAGAGCGCTGCGCACATCTCCCCCGAAAGCGCCGGCGCAAGAGTCCGGGCGCATGAGCAGGAGCACGTCTCCAACGCCTACAAAAAGGCGGCAATGGACGACGGCAAAGTAATCTCTGCCTCCGTATCCATCCATACGGCGATCTGCCCGGAATGCGGACGTACCTATGTATCTGGCGGCACGACGCATACACAGATCAGGTATTACAACGAAGAAAACCCTTATCAGCAGGGGCTGAAAACGGCTGACCGCGCGAAATATGCCGGAATGAACCTGGACTATGCCGTATAATTGCAGAAAAACAGCAGCAGGAGCAGTGACAGACTATGAGACAATATGAGAAAAATTACACCTTACGGGATATGGCGAAAGACGCGCTCTGCGGCAGTTACGGAACCGTTCTCCTCGGACAGTTTCTGTTCGGGCTGATCATCCTCGGCGTTCTGTTTCTTTGCAGCTTTCCCTATCTGCTCTCTTCCATGGCAGCGCTCTACTCCCCTTCTGCGGGCACAGATACCTTTGCGCTCTGTGCCCTGCGGGCGGGAACAGTGCTTGCCCGGCTTCTGAACGGCTTTCTGCATTTCGGCACATCCCTTCTCTGTCTGAAGCTCGCATGCAGCCGCCAGGCAGACTGGCAGGATGTCTTTTCCGGCTTCCGCCGTGAGAATCTCCCCAGGGTTTTCGTGCTGACTGCGGTCCGTCTTCTTTGGAATACCGTCTGTCTCGGCGTCGGAGAGTATTTTTCTTCCGCTTATCTTCGCACACAGGATGAGCGTTATCTCCTCTACACCCTCGCCGCTTACGGAATCGGCTGCTGCATCTACATTCCGGTCGCGCTGGCGCTTGATCTCTCTTACTTTGTCATGTTGGATTTTCCGGAAAAAAAGACGACGGCGCTTTTAAAGAGCAGCTTCCGTCTGATCAGGGGAAACAGGATGCGCCTTTTTCGGCTGGAGCTTAGCTTTCTTCCGTTACAGCTTCTCGCGCTCCTGACCTTCGGCATCGGTAATCTCTGGCTGAGTCCCTACATGCACATGACCTACACCTTATTCTATCTGGATCTCGCCAACCCCGGATGTCTCTCCGAAAAA
>CAZVWN010000243.1:0-2334 GCA_964631065.1 uncultured Acetatifactor sp. | reverse complement strand
AAGGGAAGCGCAGAGAGCGTTTCGGAAGGGAGAAAAGAAATGAGAAAAGTGATGACGATCGAAGGTATGATGTGCGGACACTGCACGGGAAGGGTACAGAAGGCGCTGGAGGCAGTAGAGGGCGTTAGCAGCGTTGTGATGAGTCTGGAAGAGAAGACGGCGACGGTAGCGCTTGCGCATGAGGTCAGCGATGAGACACTGACTGCGGCGGTGACGGAAGCGGGGTACGAGGTAAAGAAAATCGAGGGATGACTTTACATCTTTTTTACAGAAGTTTATACTTTGTTTATTGAATTTCTGAAACAGCGTGTTATATTGGTTATAGAACAAACGAAACGATAGCCTGAAATACAGGTGATCGGATGGAAATTCAGGTCTGCAGGGCAGATAAGGGGGAAGGAAGTATGAACATTCAGAAGTTTACGCAGAAATCCATGCAGGCGGTAGAGGGCTGTGAAAAGCTTGCCTACGAGTATGGAAATCAGGAGATTGAGCAGGAGCATCTGCTGTACAGTCTGTTAAAGCTGGAGGACAGTCTGATCCTGAAGCTGATCGAAAAGATGGAAATTCAGACGGAGCATTTTGTCAGTCGGGCGGAACAGGCGTTGAGTAAGCGGACAAAGGTACAGGGCGGCAAGGTTTACGTCGGCGAGATGCTGAACAAGGCGTTAATCACGGCGGAGGACGAGGCGAAGGCGCTGGGGGACGAGTATGTATCCGTGGAGCATCTGTTCCTCGCAATGATAAAATATCCGAACCGGGAGATCGCGCAGATCTGGAAGGAGTATGGGATTACCAGAGAGCGCTTCCTCAAAGCGCTTTCCACCGTCCGGGGCAACCAGCGCGTGACGAGCGACAATCCGGAGGCAACGTATGATACGCTGGAAAAGTACGGGCAGGAGCTTGTGGAGAAGGCGAGAAACCAGAAGCTGGATCCCGTGATCGGCAGGGATGCGGAAATCCGGAATGTCATCCGTATCCTGTCGCGGAAGACGAAAAATAACCCGGTGCTGATCGGCGAGCCGGGTGTCGGAAAGACCGCGGTTGTGGAAGGACTGGCACAGCGGATCGTCCGGGGAGACGTACCGCAGGGGTTGAAGGATAAGAAGATCTTTGCGCTGGATATGGGCGCACTTGTCGCGGGGGCAAAGTACCGCGGCGAATTTGAGGAGAGGCTGAAAGCCGTCCTTGAGGATGTCAGAAACAGCGACGGGCAGATCATCCTCTTTATTGATGAGCTGCATACGATCGTCGGCGCGGGAAAGACGGACGGCGCGCTGGATGCCGGAAATATGTTAAAGCCCATGCTGGCGAGAGGGGAACTGCACTGTATCGGCGCGACGACGCTGGACGAGTACAGACAGTATATCGAAAAGGATGCGGCGCTGGAGAGGCGTTTCCAGCCGGTCATGGTAGAGGAGCCGACGGTGGAGGATACCATTTCCATCTTAAGAGGCATCAAGGAGCGCTATGAGGTGTACCACGGCGTAAAGATCATGGACAACGCGCTGGTAAGCGCCGCGGTGCTTTCCAACCGCTATATCTCGGACAGATTTCTGCCGGATAAGGCGATCGACCTTGTCGACGAGGCGTGCGCGCTGATCAAGACGGAGCTGGATTCCATGCCGACGGAGCTGGATGAAATGCAGCGGAAGATCACGCAGATGGAGATCGAGGAGACGGCGTTAAAGAAAGAGGACGACCGTTTGAGCAAGGAACGGCTCGCAGATCTGCAAAAGGAGCTGGCGGAGCTGAAGGAGGAATTTTCCGGACAGAAGGCACAGTGGGACAATGAGAAGAATGCCGTCGGGAAGCTGTCGAAGCTGCGTGAGGAGATCGACGCGGTAAACAGCGAGATCCAGATCGCACAGCGGGAAGGCAATCTGGAAAAGGCGGCGGAGCTTGCCTACGGGAAGCTGCCCGGCTTAAAGAAGCAGCTGGAGCAGGAGGAAGAGCTTGCGGGAAAGAACGAGAGAAAGCTTGTCCATGAGAAGGTTTCGGACGAGGAGATCGCAAGGATTGTCTCCCGCTGGACGGGAATCCCTGTCGCAAAGCTGACGGAGGGCGAGAGAAACAAGACGCTGCATCTCGACGAGGAGCTGCATAAGCGTGTCATCGGACAGGACGAGGGCGTTACGAAGGTGACGGAGGCGATCATCCGTTCCAAGGCGGGGATCAAGGATCCCGGAAAGCCGATCGGTTCGTTTCTGTTCTTAGGACCTACCGGCGTCGGCAAGACGGAGCTTGCGAAGTCGCTGGCGGCAACGCTGTTCGATGATGAGAACAACATGGTCAGAATCGACATGAGTGAGTATATGGAGAAATATTCGGTCT
>CAZVWN010000242.1:0-2394 GCA_964631065.1 uncultured Acetatifactor sp. | reverse complement strand
TCTCAATCGTATCACAGACTGCAAAAAATAGGAATATAGTAAATACAAACCGTTTAGAAACGAGATAACCTATGTCCTGTCTGTCCGCTCTCCTGTTTGGAATATCCGCCAGTCTGGATGCCCTGCTGGTCGGCATCGGTTACGGACTCCGCCGCATTCACGTCCGTATATGGCAGAATCTCTTTATCAGCCTGATTTCTCTCCTCGGCACCTGCCTTTCCGCCGGTATCGGAAAAAAACTGCTGCCGCTGCTCCCCGCCGTTTCCGGAGGTCTGATCGGAAGCCTGATCCTGATGATTCTTGGGATTTATTACCTCGGCAAGGGGATCCTTTCCTATCTGCATAACCGAAGCGCATGCCGTCCGGACCGGGAAGCGCCCGAAGCGGCTTCCACGATGCCGCCGTCCGTGCTCACCTGCCCGGAAACCCTGCTCCTCGGACTGACACTTTCCGCGAACAACATCGGCATTTCCTTAAGCGCCAGCCTTGCGGGACTGCCTCTGCTTCCATGCGCCGTCTCAACGTTTGTCTGCGCCTTTCTCTTTTTACTGCTCGGCAATCTTCTCGGAAGGAGCCGCTTCTTTAAGCTTCTTGGCAGCGCCGCAGACCCGCTGTCCGGGCTTCTTCTGATCGGGCTTGCCGTGATGCAGCTTGTGCTCTGAGAGGCGTGCGCTTCGGACTTGCCGCTTTTGAAAACATGCTACTGCCCCAGGCGTGGCGGCAAGTCTGATTGCAGAGCCGCATTACAGTCTCTCTTCAGAATAAAAGCAGGACTTCCGGGAAACACTGTGGGAAGAAAAAGTTCAGGCAGAAGCCGGAAAGTGAGATCCCATGCAGCTGTCCAACCATCTGGAAGAAAACATACAGACCCTGAAAAAATTACTGCCGATAGACCGCAGCTTTGACTTTATGGCAAGAACGCTCCTGCTGGGAAAAACAAAGGCATTCTTTCTCGGCATCAACGGATTCTGTAAAACGGAAATCCTGCAGCAGATTTTTTCCGATCTCCAGAATCCGCTGTTCGTCCGGACGGATACCATAGAGGATATCCGACGCTATGTCGATGCAAAAATCGGCTACGCACAGATCAGCCTCTCCGACTCCACGGACGACATCCTCAACAATGTTCTCAGCGGACCTGCCGCACTTCTGATAGACGGCTTCCGCTCCGCCGTCATCATAGACGTGCGGACGTACCCCGCGAGGGGAATTGCCGAGCCGGACATGGAACACGTTACAAGAGGCGCAAAGGACGGCTTTGTCGAAACGCTGTTATTCAACACAAATCTGATCCGACGGCGCATCCGCTCGCCCAGACTCTGCTTTTCCATGCACAGCATCGGCTCCGAGAGCAAAACCGATGTAGCCGTCGCCTACCTTGAGGGAAGCGCCGGAGAGGAGCTTCTGACACGTCTGTCAAAAAAGCTTGACAGCCTTAACGTCTCCTCCCTCACGATGGGCACAAAAAGTCTCGAGGAGCTGCTTCTTGAAAAACACTGGTGGAATCCCCTGCCCTCCTTCCGGACAACGGAACGACCTGACGTCGCATGCAGCTACCTCGCAGAAGGGTATATCCTGCTGCTGGTAGACAATTCCCCCGGCGTGCTCATTCTGCCCTGTACCGTCTTCCAGTTTACGCAAAGTCCGGAGGATTATTACAACAGTCCCGCTGTCGGCACGTACTTTCGTCTGGTCAGGCTTTTCTGTATCCCCGTCAGTCTGCTGCTGATGCCCTGCTTTCTCCTGCTGACTGCGTATTATCCTGATTTTTCCGCCCGTTTAGGACTGCTCTCCTCCCCCGGGCAGGGTCCCGTGCGCCTGTTTTTTTATGTGCTGGTCGTAGAATTTATTCTCGATCTGTTTAAATATTCGTCCGCACTAAATTCCGGAAAATTTTCCGGCTCCCTCTCCATGATCGGAGGTCTCGTCATCGGCGACATCGCCGTAAGCCTAAACTGGGCTTCCGTCGAGGTTCTGTTCTACGCCGCCGTAACGCTGCTCACCTCCCTCTCCCTCCCTGATGCGGCATTCAGCGATGCGCTGCGCCTGTACCGCATCCTGCTGATTACCGCAACAGGGTTTTTCGGGTTGCCCGGCTTTCTGATCTGTCTCGGGCTGATCCTGCTGTCCATGCTTACCACGCCTACCTTTGGCGGCTTCAGTTACTTCTGGCCGCTGTTTCCCTTTAACGGAAAGGCTTTGAAAAGACTGCTGTTCCGCAGTCCGACGGCAAAGGCACAGCCGGAAAGCGTCTGGAACCGGTCGAAGGTCTGATTTTCATTATGGTAAATCCGCATAAAAAAACAACGGTTCCCACAGCGAAACCGTTGTAATAAAAAAGCGATAGACGGGACTCGAACCCGCGATTTCCACCTTGGCAAGGTGGCGCTCTAC
>CAZVWN010000241.1:0-2411 GCA_964631065.1 uncultured Acetatifactor sp. | reverse complement strand
CGATTATCTGATTTCGGGGTGGTGATATGATGGATGATTTGTATATTACTTGGAATGACGGACACGGCGAAATGCGAATCTTGTTAGATTATTTCTTCCCGTGTTCGCAAGCCCGTTTCAAAAAGCTGTTGAAAATCGTTGAATTAGATTGGCAGCACGAAACGGAATTGAAAGAAAAATTGAAAGTTTACTTTCAAAAAAGAATTGCTGATTTGGTCGAATTGTGGAAATCCAACAGCAAGAAATATTATGACTACCGACAAAAGGCGGCAGATACCAAAGAAGAAATTGACAGCGGAAAGCACCCTAACGGGTTGCCGCTTTCCAAAGAGGAATTGAAACAGGCGAAAGCCGATTTCAAAGCATATACAGCGGCTTATCAAAAAGCCCTTGCTGATGCAAAGAAAAACAAGCAGTTCAAAGAACGGTTTGAAAAGTATTTAGAACTTATGAATTAAGGTGGTGATCGAAATTGTTCTTCAAAGGTTTTGTTGAAACGAAAAATAAAAAGTGTGTGGAAAAATTTAAGAACAGAACTGATTTCAAGACTTACGAACAAGTTCAATCATTGCCGGAGTATGCCGGAATATTGGCAGCGGAAACAATCTTGATAGATGTTGATGATTTTGAAAGTTCTGAATTACTGTTCAAAGTGGTTAAGGAATACGCCTTGACTTGCCGTGTATATGGCACAAGCAGGGGAAAACACTTCTTATTCAAGAACAGCGGCGTTCCAACAAATAAAACGGGTTGCAAATTGGCAATCGGCTTGAACGCTGATATTAAGATAGGCACAAGAAGTTCTTATGAAGTGTTGAAATATGACGGTAAACAAAGGGAAATCCTTTATGATACCGCTGAAAATGAGGAAGCACAGCCCCTTCCCCGTTGGCTTCACCCGGTAAAATCCAATATGGAATTTCTGAATATGGATGCCGGGGATGGGCGAAATCAAAGCCTTTTCAATTACATTCTGACTTTGCAAAGCAATGATTTCAGCGTGGAAGAAGCAAGGGAAACAATCAGAATTATCAATAAATTTGTGCTGAAAGTTCCCCTTGCGGAAGATGAAATTGAAACAATCCTTCGTGATGATGCCTTCAAGAAGCCTATTTTCTATATGGGTTCAACCTTTCTTTTTGATAAGTTTGCAACCTACATAAAAAATAACGATCACATTATCAAGATCAACAACCAACTTTGCGTTTATAGAAACGGTATTTATATCACGGGAAGGCAGAACATTGAAGCTACAATGATTCAGCATATTCCCGGATTGAACAGGGCGAAAAGAACGGAAGTTTTGGAGTACCTGAACATTTCCATTACTGAAAATACCGTTACGAATGATGCTGATTGGATTGCATTTGAAAACGGCATTTACAACATTAAAGAAGATGTGTTCACGGAATTCACGCCTGAAATTATTATTACTAACAAAATCAGGTGGAATTATAACCCACAGGCACAATCTGAATTGATGGATGATGTGTTGAACCGTGTATCTTGCAATGATCCGCAAGTTCGGGCGTTACTTGAAGAAATGATTGGTTATTGCTTCTACCGCAAAAACGAATTACGAAAAGCCTTCATCCTTACGGGTGACGGTAGCAACGGTAAATCAACCTTGCTTGCAGTTCTTCAAAGCCTTTTGGGTGATGAAAATATCAGTTCCCTTGACCTGAAAGAATTGGGCGATAGGTTCAAAACCGCTGAAATGGTCGGAAAGTTGGCGAATATCGGTGATGATATTGGTGATGAATTCATTGCGAACCCCGCCATTTTTAAGAAATTGGTTACGGGTGAAAGGGTATCGGTGGAACGCAAGGGTTCTGATCCGTTTGAATTCAACAATTATTCAAAGCTGATATTTTCCGCAAATGATATTCCCCGAATTAAGGATAAAACGGGGGCGGTGCTTGATCGTCTTGTAATTGTTCCGTTCAATGCAAAGTTCACCGTTGATAAAAGCGGGTACAAGCAGAATATCAGAAGTGATTTAGTCGGACACGCTGATGTTATGGAATATCTGATTCAGATTGGTATTGTTGGCTTGAAGCGAATTCTTGAAAATCAGAAGTTTACCGATTCCGAAAAGGTTCAGGAAGAATTGGATGATTACAGAAACAGAAATAACCCTATCTTGGGTTTTATCCGTGAATGTGAAGATGAAGATTTTCAGATTGAAAACGAACCAACGAACAAGGTTTATAAGCGTTATCAGGAATATTGCCTTGCTAACAGCTTGCAGCCTATGAGCAATATTGAATTTTCAAAGCAGATAAACAGAACATTGAATTTCAAGGTTGTTGATAAGTTTTTCAACAAAAAGAAGCATAGAATATTCGTTTCAAACGATTAAGAAAGGGTGAATAAATTGAATGAACAACACAGCAGAGAGAGAGAGAGAG
>CAZVWN010000240.1:0-2417 GCA_964631065.1 uncultured Acetatifactor sp. | reverse complement strand
CAACCGGAATAAGCGCAACAGGGTCTCCGGTCTTCCGGATGAAAAGGAAACATCGTAGCCATACGACACGCAAAAGACACCGCGGAAAATGCTCCGCGGTGTCTCAATATTCTTAGAAAAATCAGTCTGCGCTTACAGTATTTGCCTGAGGCGTAAAGGTAAACTTCAGTGATACCGTAACTACATCATCCTCTGTCCAAGGGTTCTGCGTAGTTGTCTTATCAGCATTTGTAATGACCGGATTCGTAACTACGGAACCGCCGAACATAAACTTCGCCGGCTTTGCATCGCCCTCTGAAGGCTTTGCTTCCAGTACTACAATATTCTCCTTGGAAGCTGCTACGGTTTTACCCTTTTCGTCTGCCGTGGGATCCGTTGCAACGAGCTGCTGTGCGCTCTTGGAATTATATCCTGTCTCAAAGGTATAATTGCCGTCCGCTCCGGGAGTCTGTACCTCAAGATACAGAAATACTTCCTTTTCCGTGCTCTTTGCGCCGGGCGCAGAGGTAACGATCTTCGGAGCCGTCTCTCCGGGAGTCTTAGCTGTAGCGGATAATGCTGCAACATTTACGGAAATTGCGACAGCGCTGTTATTGGTAATTTCCTGCTGTGCGCTGACAATCTGAGAGCTGCCCTTAACCGTCTTATCCTTGCTCTCATAAGCAAGGGAATACGGGTTGATCACGATTGCAGAAGTTGCGGGAACAACGACCTCAATCGTAGGTACATTTACATCAGCGGTTCCAACAATTTCAGCACCGCTTGCCAATCCCGCAGTACTGTCCAGTGTTGTATCTGCCGCAAAAACAGTTACGGACGCACCGATTGTCATGGTTGCCGCCAGAACTAATGCTAAAGCTTTCTTCTTCATATTCTCATTCCTTCTTTCTGTGCATTTGTCTTTGGAAGAGAAGCTGTATCAAATGCACCGGGTACAGCTTCCCTGTGTTTAAACTTTACTTCACGACCAGAATCAGACCGACATTGACCTGTGCATGAATTGTCTCCTGATCTTCCTCGACCTGATTAAAAACAAGAGTCGTTTCATATGTACCGGAGGGCAATGCCTCTTCCAACTCAAACTGCTCAATATGCGCACCGATCGGAATCAGCCCCGTCCGATAAATCTCCTCCTGCGTATCATCCCGATAGAGCACCAGAAACATATCATATCGGTTGCTTGTGCTGTTGCCGAGGTAGCAGTCGAAAAGCTTTCCGTCGCTGCTGACTGCCTGCGTCTGCATCTTCAGCGCCATATCGCCTTCTTTTACCTGCTCTGCGAGCGCGTCCACCGCCGCCTGAAGCGCATCCGCATCATCCGTAACAACATTTGCCTCATAGACAAGCCTGTTTTCTTCCTGTCCGGAATCCGAATTACGCCGCAGGATACCGATAACCGCCAGCATTACGCCAACCACAGCCAGCAGAAGAAGCAGTATCAGCACGACAATTCTGCGGTTACTCTTTTTCCTGTTTTCCATAAGCCGGCATTCCGATTAGCCGAGCAGGGACAGTACACCCTGATTAGCCTGATTTGCCTGTGCAAGCATAGCCTGTCCTGCCTGTGCAAGGATGTTGCTGTTAGAATACTTAACCATTTCGGACGCCATATCGGTATCACGGATAGCAGACTCTGCACTGGTCGTATTCTCTACAACGTTATCCAGGTTGTTGATCGTGTGCTCCAGACGGTTCTGCACAGCGCCGAGATCCGATCTCTGTGCGGATACCTGAGAAATTGCCGCCTTAATCTTTTCGATCGCATCCAGCGCACTGCTGTCGTCTGTTCCATCCATCTTAAGACCATTGATGCCAAGTCCCTTTGCACTCATGGATTCAATGTTCATCGTGATCTGGTTATTGCTTGTTGCATCCGCGCCGACATGCAGACCTACGGTAAGCGCGCCGACCTTATCGCGTCTTGCAACTACCTCCTCCGCATTCAGAACCGTCTTATTGCCGACAGCATCATATACCTGCTTTGCGTCTGCTCTTGCAGATACAGTCTTCCCATTCTCTCCGGTCTTTCCATCATAAGTAGTCGAGAAATAGTTGTGCAGATCGTTCTCGGAAATCCGGTTGCCGTCCTTGTCATAGTACGCCGCTACGCATTCATCAGACTGTGCAACCACAATCTTGCTGGCATTCATGATGACCGTATCCTCATAATTTGTGGATGCCGTCGCCTCATCATGTACATAACCGCTTGCAGTAATCGTCGCCAGCTTGATTCCTTCTTTCGTCGTGATCGTAAATTCACCGCTCGTCGGATCATCTGTCGTAACATCAAACTTCTCTGCCGCATTTCCGTTCAGCTTCATGGAATACTTTACATCTCCGCTGTCTCCCTCTACTTCATCCCATTCCACCTTTGCCGTTACGCTGACACCGGAATCGCGAAGCGCCTTTAACAGCTC
>CAZVWN010000239.1:0-2456 GCA_964631065.1 uncultured Acetatifactor sp. | reverse complement strand
GAGAAGACGTATGCGTACTGTCTGCGGCTTCTGGATCGTATCGAGCAGACGGAAGGGTATTATCAGGGAATCCCGATCGCCATGATCGGCGTGGTCGGGGACGAGGAGTTTCCGGAGACGGATCTCACGTTTTCCGTCACTTCCGGGATGATCGGCTTAAACGGGGATATGCTGCTTTATACGGGTGAGAACTATAGGCTGTTCATTCAGAATTATATGGGAGCGACGCTGAATATTCTTCCGGCGGATGCGATGGCGGAGATGTATTATGATGAGGAGTATGTCTCCATGGACAGCTTTCCGGGGGAAAATTCCATCCGGATCATAGACGGGATCATGTATATCAAGACAGAGAATGTAAACCGGTAGAGGAGATGTTTGAATGGCGTTGTTATCAATCGTGCTTCCTGCCTACAACGAGGAGCAGAATATCGAAAATACCGTAAGGGTATTGTCAAAGCTGCTGGAAGAAAACGGGCTTGACTATGAGCTGGTATTTATCAGCGACGGTTCCGGCGATGGAACGTTCAGGGAGATTGTGAAGGCGGCGAAGGACAATCCGCGTATCAAGGGAGCGGAGTTCAGCCGTAATTTCGGGAAAGAGGCAGGGATTTTCGCCGGACTGGAGCTTGCGTCGGGGGATGCGGTCGTTGTGATGGACTGTGATCTGCAGCATCCGCCGGAGACGATTTTACAGATGTGGAAGCTCTGGGAGAACGGCGCGGAAGTCGTCGAAGGGATCAAGACGGACAGAGGGAAGGAAAGTCTCGGGCATAAACTGTCCGCCGGACTTTTCTATAAGATCATGAGCCGCCTGATAAAGATGGACATGAACGCCTCCTCGGATTTTAAGCTGCTGGACCGAAAGGTGGTAGATGTCCTGCTGTCACTGCCGGAGCGGAATACATTCTTCCGTGCGCTCAGCTTCTGGGCGGGCTTCCGGTCGGAGACGGTCACTTATGAGGTGCAGGAGAGAAAATACGGCGAGAGCAGATGGTCGCTCTGGAGTCTGATGAAATATGCGGTGGCGAATGCGACCTCCTTCAGTACGATGCCGCTGCAGCTGGTAACGGTGATGGGAATGATCGCGATTCTGTTCAGCGCCGTGCTGGCGGTTCAGACCTTAGTGCGGTTTCTGATGGGAAATTCGCTCGGCGGATTTACGACGGTCATTCTGCTGATTTTGTTCATCGGCGGATTTCTGATGCTGAGTCTGGGGATCATCGGGCATTACATTGCAAGGATTTATGAGGAAGTAAAGGGCAGACCGAAATATATTATCAGTAAGGTGACGGAGAATGTTCAGGGAGAGGTCATCGGCGCCTGGGGAAAAAACAGGAGAAAGGATGAGAAATGATCAATTTTAATGTTCCGCCCTGCGCGGAAAAGGCAATGGACTATATCAGCGAGTGCGTGAAGAATCAGAAGATCTGCGGCGACGGCGCATATACAAAAAAATGCAGTGAGTGGATCGAACAGCGGACAAATACGGCGAAATGTCTTCTGACGACCTCCTGTACGCACGCGACGGAGCTGGCGGCGCTGCTGGCGGACATTCAGCCGGGGGATGAGGTCATCATGCCCTCTTATACCTTTGTGTCAACAGCGGATGCGTTTGTTCTGCGCGGCGCGGTTCCGGTATTTGTTGATATCCGTCCGGATACCATGAACATAGACGAGAAGCTGATCGAAGCGGCAATCACGGAAAAGACACGCGCGATCGTCCCGGTACATTACGCGGGTGTCGCGTGTGAAATGGATACCATCATGGATATCGCAAGGAGACACAACCTGATCGTCATTGAGGATGCGGCGCAGGGAATCATGGCTTCCTATAAGGGGAGAGCGCTCGGAACCTTCGGCGAGTTCGGCTGCTTCAGCTTCCATGAGACGAAGAATTACAGTATGGGCGAGGGCGGCGCATTGCTGATCCGCGATGAGAAATATGTCGAGGAGGCAGAGATCATCCGTGAAAAGGGGACGAACCGGAGCAAGTATTTCAGAGGACAGATTGATAAGTATACCTGGGTAAATTACGGATCCTCGTATCTTCCCAGCGATATGAACGCGGCATATCTTTATGCGCAGCTGGAGATCGCGGATGAGATCAATGAGGCGCGTCTTGCAGTATGGAACCGGTATTACGAGAACCTTCTGCCGCTTGCGGAGGCGGGAAAAATAGAGCTGCCGACCGTACCGGAGGGCTGCGTCCATAATGCCCATATGTTTTATATCAAGGCAAAGAATCTTGAGGAGCGGACGGCTTGGATTGCAGCGTTGAAGGAAAAGGGAATCTTATCTGTTTTCCACTATATCCCGCTTCATACGGCGCCCGCAGGCTTAAAATTCGGGCGGTTCCACGGAGAGGATAAGTATACGACAAGGGAGAGCGAGAGGCTGATGAGACTGCCGCTTTACTATGGTCTGACCATGGAGCAGGTTGATTTTATCTGTGA
>CAZVWN010000238.1:0-2464 GCA_964631065.1 uncultured Acetatifactor sp. | reverse complement strand
AATGAAGAAAGCCGGAATGAAGGAATATGAATATTCGGAGGGGGCAGCTTCGGACAGTCTGCGGTCAGCGGGTGAGGTGCAGAGAAAGAAATGCGGAAAATGCGGGAAGCAGACCGGGCGGGCAGGACAAGGGAGAAAATGCGCCATATGGTGTCCGGCGTTTCTTGCTTTGATTGCTATGATTGTCGTACTTGGCGGGTGCGCCGGGGGAGAAAACGAAAGCGTTTCCGGCGAAAATGCGGATGGCGGACAGCTTTCGGCGGAAGCGGGCGGAAGCATGGACAATCTGACGGACGACGTAGCGGTGTCGTCGGAGGACATACGCGCCTTACAGGAGCTTTCCGGGAAGGACAATTCGCTGGACGCTTATTCCGCAGTCCGGAAGTCCCTTCTGCTGCCTGAAGCGGAGGATGATTGGGAAGAGAGCTTCTGCTTTGCGGCAATCGGAGAGAACACAGCGGTATGTTACAGAAGCTGTAGAAGGGAAGTGCTGTTTTCGGAAGACGGAGAAGCTCTCATGGAGCGGGAAGAGCTTGGTTTTTTACTGCCGGACGGTGAGGTGAAGACGATGGAGACGGCACAGGGGGATTCTTTTTATGATCTCGGAGCAGTAGCGGGTGAGGATACATATCTGACATACCGGAGGGCGAAAGGTGTGTCTTATGTCTGCCGCCTGGATACCGACGGGAAAACGGAAGCAGAAATAGAGATAAGCTGTGTCGGGAGCGGGGAATGTCTGTATCAGCTGGCGATGGACGGCGACGGACGTCTGCATCTGCTGATATGGACAGGACTGGATGCGGATTATGCCTATTGTGCTGTCGCAGGGGATGCGTGGAAGTACTGTGTATTATCTGCGGACGGAGAGCTGCTTGCGGCGTGCAGCGGGACAGGGAGCACGGGTAAGCTGCAGCTGTTATATGACGGACGCGTGGCGCTGAAATCGGAAAGGCAGGGAAGAAAGGTTCTGGAGTGTATGGATGTCGGAACGGGAGAGCTGTGTCCGGTTTTTGACTGTCCGGCAGAACGTATGGAATCGTGTTATGACTTTACGATAATGAAAACAGAAGACGAAAAGGCACAGGCTGCGACGCTTGTATACGCGGGCGCGAGGGGAATCTATCGTCTTAGCCGGGGCGAAGAGGAGGCAGAGCCGCTGTATCTCTGGATGAATCATGGGCTGACCGTGCAGGAGGTGAAAGGGATACGGGCATACGCGGACGGCAGAATCGGCATCGTCTATCGCAGTAAAAAAGGGATTGGGTATCTCTGTATCGCGCCGACGACAGAGGAGGTTGAAATCCGGGAAATTACGATTTCCGTGCCCTCTTACAGAGAAAACGTCTACCGGTCTGCCGTGGTGGAATTTAACAGACGCTACCCTGCCTGTCATATTTCCATGAAGAGCTATGATACGGAAAGTCTGCTGACGGAGCTGACGGCGGGAAAGGGGCCTGTGCTTGTCGATACGGCGCTGACCGGATTTGAGGAAATGCAAAAGCTCTGGGAACCGTTAGAGAAGACGCTTTCGGAAATGGGCGTGATGGAGAACCTGATCGGGAAGGTCATGGATCAGGGAAGAATAGACGGCACGCTGTACGGCGTTGTCACGGACTTTTATCTGGAGACGGTTGCCATTGCAGATCAGGAGCTTACGGACTGGAACTATGAGCAGTTTTTGGAGCTGGCCGCAGAATATACGGAGCCGAAGGCGGTCGTCAACACGACGGGAAACGGCGGCTGGGGCTTCCTGCTGGATTTCTTTATACAGGATATGGAGGACAATTTTTTGTTTGATGCCAAGGCGGCAGAGACATTTTTTGACACGGACAATTTTCGGACGATTCTGCGGCTGGCGAAGGAATGTGAGGAACGGAAAGAACGGGTGAAGCAGATGGAAGGACTCGCGGAAGGGAAGGTGCTCTGTAATATTTTCACGCTTCTGAATGCGGGTGAAATTGAGCAGTACAGGCTTGCGGGGGAAGGGCTGAACCGGATCGGTTTCCCGACAAAGGACGGTGCGAAACAGATTCTTGTCAGCAGCGCACCCGTTGCGATGCGAAGGAGTGCGTCGAAGGAAGAAAAGGCGCTTGCCTATGCGTTCCTCGAGATCCTGCTTTCCGAGGAACAGCAGACGGAGGCGGAAGAATCGCAGTCCTTTCATATGAGTGTCCGTAAGGATGTCCTTGCGGAGGCGATTGAACATCCGAAAGAGGAGAATCGGACCCGGTATGTGGAACTGATGCCATATATCGACGAGGAACAGGCAGATCCCCAAAAGGATCGGGCACTGCTGGAGCAGCTGCTGGAAAACGCGAAGCCGAAGAAGGGGTTTCCGAAGGAGCTGTACAATATTATTACGGAAGAACTGATACCCTACCTGGAGGGCGCTGTTACGGAGGAGGTTGTTATCCGGAATCTGACAAACCGCGTCGGACTGTATCTTTTGGAGCATGCAGACTAG
>CAZVWN010000237.1:1218-2470 GCA_964631065.1 uncultured Acetatifactor sp. | reverse complement strand
GGTGACTGTACACTCTCCCGTGTGTGTCCTAAATCTTTACGCAACAATTCAGATCCAAACCTTTTCTCACACGTCGTTTCTGCACGAATGCAGACTTCATTCCGGTACAGTGACTTGCCGTCAGTTTTTAACTTGACATTCGCTCCACGGAAAACCCGTCTGTCATTGCTGGCAGCCGGCAACCTCACGCTTCACAGCTATCATGCCACAGCACTTGATAGTATACATGGTAGTTTTTTACTTTGCAAGAGCTTTTTTAAAAAAATTGCATTTTTTTTCGTACAATCCGTTATTGCTTTACTACCGGCGAAAGATTCGCTATAATGATGCCGGAGAGCTTTTGGCTCCGGCATCATTATATATAGAAGAAACAGAAGAAAAGGATATTATTACTTATGTGGATTGCAGACAACTGGACTGATTATGAAGTACTCGACACCTCCGGCGGCGAAAAGCTGGAACGCTGGGGAGACTATCTCCTTGTAAGGCCGGATCCCCAGGTCATCTGGAACACGCCCCACGAACACCCCGGCTGGAAAAAGAAAAACGGTCATTACCACCGCAGCGCAAAGGGCGGCGGCGAATGGGAATTTTTTCATCTGCCGGACGAGTGGACGATCACCTATCCTCTGCCCTGCCTCGCACCGGAGAAAAAGCTTACCTTCCATTTAAAGCCCTTCAGCTTTAAGCACACCGGTCTTTTCCCGGAACAGGCGACAAACTGGGACTGGTTTTCCGGTCTGATCGCTGATTCCGTAAAAAGAAATCCCACAGGACAGCCGAAGGTATTAAACCTCTTCGCTTATACGGGCGGTGCCACGCTTGCCGCCGCTGCCGCAGGCGCCGCCGTCACGCACGTTGACGCCTCGAAGGGCATGGTGGGCTGGGCAAAGGAAAACGCGGTCAGCTCCGGTCTCGGGGAAGCGCCGATCCGCTGGCTCGTAGACGACTGTGTAAAATTCGTGGAGCGCGAAATCCGCCGCGGCAATAAATACGACGGCATTATCATGGATCCCCCTTCCTACGGCAGGGGACCGAAGGGCGAAATCTGGAAAATTGAGGAAAGCATCTGGTCCTTTATCGGACTGACAACGCAGCTGCTCTCAAAGGATGCGCTCTTCTTCCTGATCAACTCCTACACGACGGGGCTGCAGCCGGCAGTTTTATCCTACATGATCAATTCCTCCGTGACGAAGCAGTACGGCGGAAACGTAACCGCAGAGGAGATCGGTCTGCCCGTGCGCGAATCCGG
>CAZVWN010000237.1:0-1118 GCA_964631065.1 uncultured Acetatifactor sp. | reverse complement strand
AGGAAAAACAGCGGCAGTGACAGACGGATATCGAAGGAAAGCGGCGTCACCTTTAAAAACTTATAACAGACATTCAGAAACACGGGATGGATCAGGTAAATGCCGAAGGTCAGCGCCGAGGCTTCCTGTAAAAATCCGTGTTTCTTTTTTTCGACTTCAGCCGACGGCTCCCGCACGGCGGTCTCAGTCAGCTTCTCCGGCTGTCCGGCATGCAGACTCCGCTTCTCTGTGCTCAGTCTACTCCATGCTCTCGCCCAAGCAAAGAGCGAAAGCGCAAACAGTGCCGTAAACGGATCGTTATACGCCATCTGCAACTCCACCCCGCGCAGTCTGCCCGCCGTCAGGCAGACGGTCTGTGCGAGCACGATAACGGGCGCGGCGACAGCCTGTAGCTTTGCTACCCACAGTTTCCGGTCGCAGTTTTTCTCCTCTATCACATCCTCATACGAAAACAGATAGCCGTACACATAATAAAAGATATAAATCCACTGATCCGGCAGCGCCTTCACATACCGCACCCCGAAAGCCGCCTCCACAAAGGGCACAAGACTGCTGCGCAGAAAAATCACACCGAGCAGCAGATACACAAACGGGCGCGGCAGAACATCCGTCACCTTCTGCAGCAGCGGCGTCAGCAGATACAGAAACAGGATCAGATACAGATACCACATATGCGCCCAGCTCTCTCCGCAGAACACGGCAAGCACGCTTTCGCAAAGCAGCCTGACCGAAAACCCTGCGCCGCCCGCCAGCTTTTCCACGCACGCATATGCGCTGCCGAACAATAGCAGCGCCGCCGCAATGCGCAGACAGTATTTCTTCAGCATGACCCGCAGACTGAGATTCTCACAGTCATACCCCAGAAAGAGGTATCCCGAAATCATCAGAAAGACCGGAACGCTCCACTTTGTAAGATCCATGACGATCCTAAATGCGCACCGTTCGGCCGGATATGCGGAAAGCTCCATCGTATCAGTAACTCCCGAAGCCGTATGCAGGAGCACCACCGCACACGCCGCCAGTACCCGCAGCACGTCAAGATAAACTCTTCTGTTCCTCTTTTTCATTCCCTCTCCTATCTTGAATATCCGTCTCCCGTTTCCGACAGGACACGGATT
>CAZVWN010000236.1:0-2500 GCA_964631065.1 uncultured Acetatifactor sp. | reverse complement strand
CCCTGTCGGGGTAGATAAATATTACCATTATCGAAAGAAAAATTCAAGTAATCGAAATAAATAAAACGTCGTGCAGACGCGGCAAGATGTACAGGCGCGGTCACATACAATACAGCAGGAGGTGAGAAGATGGCAAATAAAAGGGCAAAAGAGCCGACCATAATCAATTACATCCATATCGGGGATAAGGTGTATAACTTCGCCGACCTGAGCAGTGAAGAAAAGGCAAGGATAGGCTTTCTCTTAAACAAGCAGGCGCTGGAACATATAGGATACAGAATGACAGAAAAAACCGCGGAAACGCGGTAACGCCGGACAGGCTTCCGGAAAGGAGAAAGGAAATGTTTAAGAATCTTTTGATATCGCTCTTCGGCGCGGCGGCGCTGATGCGGCATATTCCGTGGGCAGAGCCGCTGACTTTGGAGCAGGGAATCAGTATTTTTGCGGGATTTACGGTGATCCTTATTATTTTTTGCCTTTTTCTGGACGAGACCGCCGCAAAATGGCGCGAAACGGTAAGAAACCGCCGCAGGGTAAGGCAGATTCTTACGGCATTACGGGAGGTACGGGATGAAAACATACACGGACAGGCTCGTCAGTCTCGCGGAAGATTTTAACGCAGCATACAGAAAGAAGGACTGGACGCGGGCAAAGTTAATTTATGACAAGGCGGTCACGGTGGCGGGATTTTTGGAGCTGTCACGGGAAGATCATGAACTGCTCTTCGGACGGTATAACGAGGAGCAGGACGCGGCGGAGGACGGACTGTTTGAGGATGCGAAGGTGCATAAGGTCATGATGGAAACCGTCGTAAAGAACCGGCTGGGCTTTGAGTGCATGGTATACCGTGTGCCCGGAGAGGTCGGATACCACGGGGCGGCGTATGAACCGGGAGCGCGTCCGATGTCCGCAAAGGAAAATCCCGCATATTCCGCATAAAAAAACCGCCGTCAGGAAGACGGCGGCGGTTATGCCGGACGGCACACCCAAACGCAAGTACAGTGTACCACCCGGCAGGGAAAAAGTCAAGAAAAACGGGCAGTCGGAGCCGTTTAAGTAACAGTCTTAAGTATATTAAAGTTGAGGACAGTCGGATGGCATACTGGAAGGATACCTGGGAGCTTGGGAGCTCGAACGAGATAGAGTATAAGTTCGCGGGGAAGTACGGGGCGAAGGGAGAGAAACGGGCGAAGCGTAAGAAAACGACGCCCGAACAGATTAAGAAGCAGAACCGGCGTAACCGGGAAAAGTATATACGCAGACTGATCAAGGCGAACTTTGTACCGGATGATCTGTGGTGTACGCTGAAATACCCGAAAGGGGCACGCCCGCCGCTGAAAGAAGTCAGAAAGGACATGGAGCGGTTTCTGAAGGGACTGCGGCGGGCATATGGAAAGCGGGGGAATCCGCTGAAATACATCTACCGGATGGAGATCGGGAGGCGGGGCGGCATCCACATCCATATCCTTGTCAACAGGATCAGGGGAGATCCGGGGGCGGACGTGCTGATAAGAAAGCACTGGAAGCCGGGAAGGGTTCACTACGAGAGCATTTATGAGCAGGGCGGGTATGAGCAGCTTGCCTGTTACATCGTAAAGGAGCCGTGTGAGGAGATGCAGGGACAGCTCTCGCTCTTCCCGGAAGCGGAGCGGAAGAAGCTGCGGAGTTATTCCTGTTCGAGGAATCTCGTCCGTCCGCAGCCGGAGCGGAAGGTATACGGAAGGCGGACGATGCGGAAGCTCTTAGAGGAAGGACCCGTACCGACGCCGGGGTATTACATAGACCCGGAATCCGTGGTAAGCGGGACGAACCCGTATACGGGGATGTCCTACCTTCACTATACGGAGTACAGGCTTGGGAGCACGGAGAGGAGGGAAGACGATGGACATGAAGACGGTGGAAGTATTCGTAACGACGGACTTACGCGGCAGGGCAAAAGGAGAAGGGCGCGTGATGTACCTCCTGCGGACGGAGCTGTCCGGAGGAAAAAAGTACGAGAGTGAGCCGGAGGTTGCGGCGTATGAGGATGCGACGGAGCGGACACTTGTCCTGTACGCCGTAAGGGATGCCTTAAGCCGCATGAAATACGCCTGTCAGATCACGGTACACACGGAATGCGAGTATTTTGCGTCCGTGCTGTCGCAGGGCTGGCTTTCGCGCTGGCAGTCGAACGGATGGAGGAACAGCAGGGGGAAGGAGGTAAAGGACGCGTGTCTCTGGAGTCTGCTCATGCAGGATCTGGAGGAGGACGGGCATATTCTGGACGCGGTAGCGGAAAAGCATGAATTTGTCGAGTGGATGCGCTGGAAGATGCAGATCGCGACGCCGTACACGGGGCATTTCTCCAAGGCAGACGAAAAACCGTTCATAAACCGGGGATAAATTCGGGGGAAAACGCGGCTGTGGAAAAGTCCGACAGAACGGGTACTCGTCTAAATCCGTCGGACGTTTGGAAGCCGGAAAAAGTAAACGGAAAAACGGGAAGTTGCACCGGTGCAAC
>CAZVWN010000235.1:0-2510 GCA_964631065.1 uncultured Acetatifactor sp. | reverse complement strand
AAAAAGTTTTCCCGTTTCAATTCTTTCCCGCATTGTCATGACAGTTCCTCCCGTTGACGTAAAAAATGGTTCATACTATAATAATATCACACATAGGCGGTCTGCATCAAGACGGACAGCGCGGAATGCCACAACGCCGGGCGGATATCGGAAGAACCTGTAAAAGCCGATGCAACACAGAGTAAGGAAAACGGAGAATGGAAGCATGAAGGAAATTGCTAAGGAAAGCGGTATGGAACAGAGGAAGACGGATTTTGTCAGGCTGTCTCCCGACTGTCGGGACAGAAGCTGCTTTGAGAAGATAAACGAGGAAGCCTTTCCGCTTTCGGAGCGGTGGAGCTTTGCGGAGATTTTTGGATTTGCGGCGGATACCGATACGGATATTCTTGGGATTTATGATGAAGAAACGCCGGTCGGTTTTGCGGTTCTGCTGAAGAATCGGGCATGTGTATATCTTTATTATCTGGCGATAGACGGTCGTATGCGTTCAAAGGGATACGGGAGTGCGGTATTACAGAAGCTGCAGGAGACCTATTCCGGTTTACAGCTGATTCTGGATTTTGAAGTGATTGACGAAGCGGCGGAAAACAGGGAACAGAGGATCCGGAGAAAGCAGTTTTATCTGCGCAACGGTTTTCATGAGACGGGGAGCTATACAATGCTCGGGGACGGAGTCTTTGAGGTGGTCTGCAACGGCGGAGAACTGTTGAAGCCGGCGTTCCGGGAGCTGCTTTCCATCCTGCACAGATATCGCCCGGAATTTCCGGAGCTTTTGCTGGAGTCGGCAGATGAAATTTCCGGATCCGGCTGATTTTTCCAAGAAAATCGTGTATAATATAAGATGGTGCCAGGGTCAAAAGGTCTGAAAAGTGGTTGAAAGACCTTGAGACCGAAACGGAGTGCAGACGTGGGAGTGCGAAGCACGGAACAATCCGTAGGCATCATAAGATGATTCCGGGGAAAACGAGCGGATTTCGGGCGGAATGGTGAGTGAGGACATATGCAGGGACAGCAGAAATTATCGGTGGACGGTTTTGTGTTTTTTACGGAAAAGGATGCGGGGCTGGCGGCAGCGGAGCGGAAAAAGATAGAGTATCTCGAGGCGCGGGTTGATTATACCAGACCGGAGAGTATTCTGTCGGTATATAAGAGCAGTATTGAGAAACGGATATTCAGAACGCCCGTCGGGCTTGAATATCTGAAGGGATTGCGGGAATTTCTTCTTGCACAGCCGGATGCGGATCCGCAGGAGATTCCGGATATCCCGCTGTATTGTCATTTCAGCAATGAGATCAGGGAGACCGGCCGCCCTGCGAAAAGCCGCGTGAAGCCTTTAAAAGGAGAAGACCCGGAAGAGAAGCGCAGATTCCGTTACCGTATGTCCGTCATGCTGAATATGCTGCTGATCCTTGCGATTGCGGCTATGTTTATGATTACGCTGCGCAGCGACAATCCGAATGTCCTGAATTACGAGCGTGTGCTCACGGACAAATATGCTTCATGGGAGCAGGAGCTTACGGAGCGGGAGAGCGAGCTTCGTGCGAGGGAGCTGGAGCTTGACAGAAAGAGCGAGTAGGCGGGTGAAAAACAGGAAAAGCCCTGTATCAAAGCAGACGGAGGTAATTCCGGAGCGGAAGATAAAGTACGGGAGAGCCGGAACAGAACAGGGCGGGCGAATAGGCGGCAGCAAATTCACAGAATGGACATAGAGATGGATTATAGTAAACGGTATGGAGCTGCTTTTGCAATTTGGCATTCCGGATGAAGAGAACGAAGGGGAATGCCGTGCGCAGCGGAATGTCCGCGCTGAAAAGCGCCATGGGAAAGGTGTGTGCCTGATATGGAAAAACTGAAAATACTGGTTGTGGATGATGAGAGCAGGATGCGTAAGCTTGTCCGTGATTTTCTGGTAAAGGCAGGGTATGAGGTCGTCGAGGCAGGGGATGGAGAAGCGGCAGTGGATCTGTTTTTTCAGCAGAAGGATATTGCCCTGATCGTTCTGGATGTCATGATGCCGAAGATGGACGGCTGGCAGGTCTGCCGCGAGGTGCGCGCTTATTCCAAGGTGCCGATCATCATGCTGACGGCACGGGGAGACGAGCGGGATGAGCTGCAGGGCTTTCAGCTCGGTGTGGACGAGTATATCTCGAAGCCGTTCAGCCCGAAGATCCTTGTTGCGAGGATTGAGGCGATCCTGCGGAGAACCGGACAGACAGAGGAGGAACAGCTGTTAAGCTGCAGCGGCATCGCGGTCGATAAAGCGGCGCACAGGGTGCTGATCGACGGGAAGGAAATTGAGTTAAGCTATAAGGAGTTTGAGCTGCTGACGTATTTTCTGGAAAATAAAGGCATTGCCCTCTCGCGCGAGAAAATCTTGAATCATGTCTGGAATTATGATTATTTCGGAGATGCCCGGACGATAGACACGCATGTCAAGAAGCTCCGCAGCAAGATGGGAGAAAAGGGAGACATGATCAAGACGATCTGGGGAATCGGGTATAAGCTGGAGG
>CAZVWN010000234.1:0-2510 GCA_964631065.1 uncultured Acetatifactor sp. | reverse complement strand
CCGAAGAAAAATGCAAAGGTTTCATTGTCGGAACTGACGATTACATGGTAAAACCAGTAAACGAAGATGAACTTGTATTACGGATCAAGGCTCTGCTTCGACGCAGTCAAATCGCAAATGAACGCAAGTTACAAATCGGGAAGGTCACGCTGGACTACGATGCTTTAACCGTATCTCGTGACGGTGTATCGCAGACGATACCGCAAAAGGAATTTTTGCTCCTTTATAAACTGCTCTCTTACCCCGATAAAATTTTTACCCGTCTGCAACTGATGGACGAAATATGGGGTATGGAATCCAATACGGTGGATACGACTGTCAATGTGCATATCACAAGACTACGCCGCCGTTTTGAGACCTATCCTGAATTTGAGATCATAGCAATACGGGGCATTGGATATAAGGCGGTGATTCATAATGAGTAAATTAAAAGCATCACTGAAACACTTTCGATTGACATTATTTTTCGCCTTTGTTGTATTTTTGATTATCTTTACAACCATGCTCCTCGTATTTTTGGGGGCACATTTGTTGACATACATCGGATATATCGAGTGTGGCGATATTGAAAAATTCCCCTTGTTTTTGTTCTGTGTTGTCAGTATTTTGGTCGGAACGGTTTTATCCATCATCTTCAGCAAAGCACCCCTTCGCCCGTTTCGAGAATTGATGGATGCAACCGACAAAATTGCCGATGGGGATTACAGCGTGCGACTTGACCTGAAAGGACCGGAGGAATTCAGAACGCTTAGCGATAAGTTCAATAATATGGCAGAGGAGATCGGAAGTGTTGAAATGTTGCGAAGCGATTTTGTGGGCAACTTTTCTCACGAATTCAAAACGCCCATCGTATCTATCCGTGGCTTTGCAAAAGCACTGAAATGGGACGATTTATCGCCAGAAGAACGGGAGGAATATTTGGATATTATCATCAGCGAGTCTGAAAGACTTGCCGAGCTATCGAACAATGTCCTATACCTTTCCAAAATCGAAAAGCAGACAATTTTAACCGATAAAAAACGCTTTAATGTTAGCGAACAGATCCGCCTTGCCGTAGCCCTTTTGGATCAAAAACTTTCCGAGAAACAACTCGAAATCATATTTGATAGCAAGGAGTTCTTTGCCGATGGCAACGAGGAAATGATGAAACAGATATGGATCAATTTGCTCGACAATGCCATTAAGTTTTCGCCTGTTGGTGGTGAAATCACGATTTCTGCGAAGCAGATAGATGGTAAACTGTCTGTTCAAATTTCCAATCAAGGCGAGGAAATACCGCCCGAAATGAAAGAGCATATATTCGATAAGTTCTATCAGGGCGATTTGTCCCATGCTACCGCAGGAAACGGGCTGGGACTTGCAATCGTCAAAAAAATCATTGACCTGCACGGCGGTAATATATCTGTCTATTCTTCCAATAAGGGCAGTACATTTGAAGTAATATTAAATAACAAATAAACGGAGGTATAAACTTATGAACACAATGGAAACGATCTGCTCAAGAAAATCTGTCCGTACTTATACGGGCGAACATATTACAGAGGAACAACTGAACACCATTCTCAAAGCGGCAAATGCTGCTCCGGTTGGCATGGGACAATATGAGGGCGTTCATCTGACAGTTATCACAAACGCCGAACTGCTCGGAAAAATTGATGCCGCAGGTGCCGCTATGCTTGGCAAGCCGGATACACACACTCTTTACGGTGCGCCTATGCTGATTCTGGTTTCTGCAAAAATGCCGCCCGTCAAAATGATGGAAAATGTGGTCTATTCCAATGCGGCTATCATCGTACAGAATATGGCACTTGCCGCAACCGAACTGGGTGTCGGTGTATGCCACATTTGGGGTGCAACAATGGCAACTCTGAACGCTCCCAGCATTCTGAAAGAATTGAATCTGCCCGAAGGTTTTACACCTTGCTGTGCTGTTACCCTTGGCAAGACGGACTATGTTTACGAACAGAGAGAAATTCCGATGAATCGGGTTGAAACAAATACAATCGAATAACTAATAGCACGGCGGCAGAGAGAATTTAATCTCACTGCCGTCATGTATTTGTTGATTTTTATTTTTGCAGCAAAATCCATCGCAAACGCACGGGTTAAGCACTATCTTTGATGAGTTGGCATGATGATGCAAATCTCAGCATTATCCCTGACGAATTTGCAAACACTAACTTTTTGCAGAAAATACCCTTGACAAATCTTGTCTCAGAAGCGTATCCTTGAAACCTACGCACGGGAAAACGGCTTTATGAACTACCGTTTTTTCGTTGATGACGGTTGGAGTGGTGCGAACTTCCAAAGACCGGGCTTTATGGAAATGATGGACTGCGTTGAAAACGGCGAGGTCAAATGCGTCATTACGAAAGACCTTTCAAGAATGGGACGAAACTACTTGCAGGTCGGAATGTTTACCGAAATCACTTTCCCGAAGAAAGGTGTTCGCTTTATTGCTATCAATGACGGAGTGGACAGCGCACAGGGCGATAACGATTTAACGCCAC
>CAZVWN010000233.1:0-2511 GCA_964631065.1 uncultured Acetatifactor sp. | reverse complement strand
CTGTTACGCGAAGATGATCATCCGCTCACCCGCAGCCAGTGTGACATGTTTGGTCTTTTCCCTATATGTGACATCTGCGTCATAATCACTGAGCGCATGAATCTCCACATCATTCATCTTCCCGTTTTCCCATGAGATATTGATCTCCGCATTTCCCGCAACCTTCAGCCCCTTGACATAACCGGTGTTCCAAGCCTTCGGCAGAGCCGGAAGCAGTACGGCACGCCCTTTACTGCTCTGTACCAGCATATTGCACATCGCCGCACAGGCGCCGAAATTTCCGTCAATCTGGAAAGGCGGATGCTTATCGAACAGATTCGGATACGTTGACTGTCCCAGCATCTTTTCAATATTTTCATGCGCCGCCTCACCGTCCCAGAGACAGGCGTAATGGTTCATGATCCACGCACGGCTCCAGCCGGTATGACCGCCGCCGTGGGCAAGTCGGTATTCCAGCGTTTTCCGCGCCGCAGCCGCAAGCTCCGGTGTCTGATCCACCGTGATCTCCCCCGCCGGATAAAGACCGTAAAGATGCGAAATATGCCGATGTCCCGGCTCGACCTCCTCGTAATCCTCCTGCCATTCCAGAATCCTTCCGCTCTCGCTGATCCGCGTCGGCATCAGCCGCTCCCTACAGACAGCGATCTGCTGCATCAGCTCAGGAATACTCTCAACCTCCGGAATCCGGCATCCCTGCGGTACTTCCTCTCCTAACGCGTCCCACGCCTCCAGACAGTCCGTAAACAGATGCCGAAGAATCTGGTTATCCATTGTCGCCCCGATACAGCAGGAGCCCGTCTCCCCATTCGGCAGTCTGTATGAATTTTCCGGTGAAACGGACGGACTCGTTACCGGATAACCGTTTCTCTCGATCAGAAAATCCACAAAGAAGAGGGCGCTCTCCGCAAGGATCGGAAAAGCACGCTTTAAAAATTCCCGATCCTGCGTATAGAGATAATGTGTCCAGAGATGCGTCGCGATCCATGCCGCTCCCATCGTCCAGTAGGAGCCGGGATACCAGATATCCTGCGGCGCGGAATCCCCGTGGATATCCGTGTTGTGGTGCGCGACAAAGCCGCGGCAGCCGTACATTTCCCGCGCGGTTCTTCTCCCCGTTTTCTGCACCTTCTCCAAAAGCGCAAACAGCGGTTCATGACACTCCGGAAGGTTACAGCTCTCTACATGCCAGTAATTCATTTCCGTGTTGATGTTGATCGTATATTTACTGTCCCAGGGCGGCGTGAAATCCTTATTCCAAAGTCCCTGTAGGGTAGAGGGCAGTCCGCCCTCCCGGCTGCACGCGATCGTCAGATATCTTCCGAAATCGAACAGCAGCTTGTCCAGACCGATATCCGCCTTTCCCTTCGCCGCCCGCTCCAACCGTACATCCGTCGGGAACAGATCATAGTCCTCCGCTCCCTTCAGAAGAAACGTAAGACGGTGATACAGCGCGCCGTAATCTTCCCTGTGCTCCTTCTTCAGCTCCTCAAACGGCTTCCGCAGCGCTGCAAGCCGCTCCGTCAGCCTGTCATGCAGAAATCTCTGCAGCGCCGCCTGATGGAGATATTCCTCGCTAAGATACCCGGGCAGCTCCGGATCTTCAGAAACTGCAAGAAAATGCTCTTCCGCAGGACAAAGCCCTTCCATCCTCAAAGCTTTGCCCTCGTTTTCAGACATGACAGCCGTGTCAGCTGCATTGCCGGCGCAGGGAACATACTCTTTGATTACCCGATCCAGACATTCTGCCGTATAATGATAGGTCGTGTCCGCCGTAAACATAAGAACAGCCTCTTTTGCTCCCTTTACGACAAGGCATTCTCCCACAGCGCCCACTTCCCCGCAGCCGCACACCCGCGCCGAAAGCGTCATGGAAAATTCATACCCGCCCCTGCCAAGGTTTCCGTAAAGCTCAATGCGGTCATTTCCGGAACGCTTCACACCGTCAAAAAATTTTCCGCGCCGCATCCTCGCGGTGAAATCTACCGTTCCCGAGCCCTCCGCCGTAAAACGCATAAGAATACCGTCCGCCGGTTTTGAGGCAAGAATCTCCCTGCGGTACAGCGTATCCCCGCACTGAAACTCCGTCACCGCAACCGCCTCATCCAGATCAAGCTGACGCTGATACCCCTTTGTATCCGCTTCCCGGACGCCGGAAAACGTAAACAGAACCTCCCCGAGCGTCTGATACGGATGCATGCTGTCCGGACATCCCGTCATCGCCTGATCCATCAGCAGCTCCGCCTTACGGATCCGACCCTCGTCCAGATACTTCCGGATCAGCGGCAGATTTTTCGCAAAATCAGGATTGATCCGCTGCGTCTTTCCGCCATACCAGATACTCTCCTCATTAACCTGCAGCGTCTCCTGCGCAATACCACCGAACACCATCGCGCCCAGTCTGCCGTTTCCGACCGGAAGCGCTTCCTCCCATTCCACGGCAGGTCTCTCATACCACAGCTTTCCCATACATACCCTCCCATTTCTTTTCATGTACTCCCGAAATCATACTCC
>CAZVWN010000232.1:0-2527 GCA_964631065.1 uncultured Acetatifactor sp. | reverse complement strand
GCCTGTTCATTGAGGATATCTTGTACAATTATTTCTATGATGACGGGGGCAAAAGGTCTGAAACCACATGAGCTCGCTCATAAGTGGTTGAAAGACCTTGAGACCCGCAGGCATCATTGCCGGGGGGAACCCCGACATCATTTCCATCAGACGGTTACAGAGAGCGGGGAAGAAGATGCAGCAGGAAGAAAACCATAAGCGCCGGGTACACTACTCCGGCAGATATCCGAAGAAATTTGAGGAGAAATATAAGGAACGCAATCCCGAAAAATATCGGGACACGGTGGAGCATGTCATAAAGAAGGGCAGTACGCCGGCGGGGATGCACCGCTCCATCATGGTAAAGGAAATCCTTGACGTTCTTGCCATTTGCCCGGGGGAGACGGGGTTTGACGCGACGCTCGGATACGGCGGACATACGCGGGCGATGCTGGAGCAGCTTTCCGGGGAAGGGCATATTTATGCAACGGACGTCGATCCGATCGAATCGGAAAAAACGAAGAAACGCCTGAAAGAGGCGGGATTCGGAGAAGAGATCCTGACCGTGAAATTACAGAATTTCCGGACCATCGACGAAATTGCAAAAGAGGCGGGCGGCTTTGATTTTATCCTTGCCGATCTCGGCGTTTCCTCCATGCAGATCGACGATCCGGCGAGAGGGTTTTCCTATAAAAATGACGGACCGCTGGATCTGCGGCTGAATCCGCAGACCGGCATCAGCGCGGCGGAGCGTCTGGACGGGATCGGAACGGGGGAGCTTGCGGGGATGCTTAGGGAGAATGCGGATGAGCCGTATGCAGAGGAGCTTGCGCGGGCAATCACGGGGAAAATCAGCCGCGGACAGCGGATCGATACGACGGGAAAGCTCTATGAGGTGATCGCACAGACGCTGGATTTTCTGCCGGAGGCGGAGAAAAAGGACGCGATAAAGAAGACCTGTCAGCGGGTCTTTCAGGCGCTTCGCATCGACGTCAACAACGAGTTTGAGGTACTCTATGAATTTCTGGAGAAGCTTCCGGGGGCGTTAAAGCCCGGCGGACGTGTCGCAATCCTGACCTTCCATTCCGGAGAGGACAGGCTGGTAAAGCGCGCGCTGAAAGAGGGAGTAAGAAACGGCGTTTATGCGGATATCGCGCGGGAGGTGATCCGCCCCTCTGCGGAGGAATGCGCCGGAAACGGGCGCGCACGCTCGACAAAGCTGCGCTGGGCAATCCGTGCATAATTTTTTCTGATTTTTGGGAAGGGGGGAATGCCCCTCTTTTTTCTCAAGAAACGTATCGATTGCCATGAAGTTCGAATCGTGTTATAATGTTGCGCGGGGTTAGCAAAAACTAACCCGCGTAACATATTGTGGAATATGAGGAGGTCTATATGAATTACATATCAAACAGAAATAGAAAAGCTTACTTATTGATTGGCTTTGCATGTATGCTGCTGTGCGGTATCAGTGATTGTCTGCTTTCGTTTATGGGGGAAGGTGAGCCATATGCGATTGAAGGACTTGTGAGCATGAATATATCGGAAGTACCGTTATGGTATTATCAGGTGTCGTTTGTGATTGGTATCCTTGCAGCGGCAGGATATTATCTTGGCACTTCATCGGTGTGGTCACATATACAGGACCGGTCTGACGGCACATTTTCAAAATTGGAAAAATGCTATGCATTTGGTGCAACGATGATGAGTGTTGGCATTTTTGGTATTCATACCATATGCTGCCTTGCACTCATGAATGTGCGTGCGGCAGTGCTGTCGGGAGTATCTGCAGAGTCCATAGGTCAGTATTTCATATCATCCTCTCTCTATCCGTTTATTGTCGGTACCATATGGCAGACAGCAGCAGATCTCGTTGTCGGTATCTCATTTATCCTTCTTGTATGGAAAAAACAGATCGATGTATCGAAAGCATGGATTCTTGTGGGACCTTTGAGCTTATATGTGATTTGTCAGGTGCTTGGATCCGTTTTATCTACAGTTAGCGGAAACACATCATTTGCCCACTGGCTGGCAGGCGGTGAATCGTGGGGAATTGCTTTCATGTTTCTTGCAGTATTTATGGTGCAGAAACAGGAAGAGTGATGGAAGCTGCAAACGATATAAAAAAGCGTATATTAGAGTAAAGGCTTGCACAGAACAATGAGTATTTCAAGGAAGCGGCTGAAACCGTCTACTGTCTGACAAGGGAAGAAGAGATCCGCCAACAGTGTGAAGCCCGGGAGGATTACTGCCGCAGCATGAACGGGATGAACCGGATGCTCCGCGAAAGAGATGCCAGGATTTCTGAACAGGATGCGCAGATCTCTGAACAGAAAGCGCAGATTGCCGAACAGAAGGCTCTCATCGCGGCATTACAGGAGCAGCTTGCGCAAAAGAAAACTGCGGAATGATATCACAAAGTCTGCATGGCGATTGAGAAGAACTTGTGCATAAAATCCTTTTTTTCCGGCGGGTGATGTGGTACAATGGATTCTGCGCTTATGGTATAATGATTCTGCTGACGCAGAATCCGAGCGGCTTATGCCGCTCT
>CAZVWN010000231.1:0-2548 GCA_964631065.1 uncultured Acetatifactor sp. | reverse complement strand
TGTTGTACTCTTTCCGGAGCATGGAAGCCCCTCCACTATGTATAATTTCGTCATTTTTCTATCCTTTCTATTTTCTAAGCATTTTAAGCATTCCCGGTTCTACACTCCGTTCTGGTCCTCGCAAACCAAGATCCCCCGGACCTTGTGCGACATCCCATTCACAGGGTCTTTCTTCAAAGCCGTGTGCTTTGTAAAACTTCACTGCTTCCTTTGTGCTGATCAGTTCCAGACTGACCGCCCAGTCCTTCTCTATATGCTCTAAAATGTACTGTTGTAATTGCGTAAGAAGCTTCTTTCCAACTCCCATTCCCTGATATTCCGGTCGAATGGCAAAATCTTTTATATAAAATGACATTCCGCCATCTCCTATGAGCCTTACCATGCCTATTGCTTTCTCCCCTTCGTATGCCACAAAAGCTGCCATTGTATTCTGCAGGGCACATTCCGCCTGTTCTCTGCATGGCGGCTCCCAGCCGACAGATGCATATAATTCAAGAAACAGGTCTGTTGTTAATTCATTTGTCTGTATTCTCATATATCTATATCCTTTCAGTATTGCCCATTTTAAATTGCTTGTTTTTGATTGTTTATTTTTATTACCCACCCTCCCCTTTCGGAAAGGATGGGCTTATCTTAATGTCTGTGACCGCCGCCGCCATGGCTGGCGCCGCTGTGGCTGACATGATGCCCGCCGCCGCCTGAATGTCCGCCGCCTCCGCCGCTGCTCGTCTCAATCCGTCTCTTGACAACATTCTTGCGGATGAACTGATCATTCTGCCCGCGCATAACGGGTCTGCCGCCCGCGACATACGCATTGACGGCAACCGTCTTCTTCGCCTTATTCTTTGACAGATGCGTTCCTGCATAGATCAGCGCAACAACCGCAGAGATCAGGCACACGATAAAAAGATACCCGAACCCCGGAACCCCCGGCTCCAACAGTCTGCAGACCTCATCAATATAGCTGATATATGCCTGATAGGGATCGCTGTCATAATATTCATCCACTGCATACAGCACTGTTTCCACATCCACACTGCCGAGACTCTCCTCGACCCTGCCGCTGGTAGAAAGCCATTCCCCGCGCTGCCCTTCATAGCGGTTATCAATAAGTATGGAACCGTCGCCCTCGAAATTCTTATTGAAGCCGTAGCCGTTATCGTCCCAGAAGCCATCCGCGATATCCATCATATTGTGCTCCCAGTTTCTCGAGTCGCACCCGTACTCCAACGCTTCCTCCCCTTCGACGGGACTGCTGAAGGTCAAAATGACAAAATCTACTCCATACTTCCCTTCCTTTTCGGCAATATACGCCCGCAGCTTCTGCTCTTCTTCCTCCGTCAGAAGCCCTGCCTCATCATAAACCCGCTCTGCGGGAGCCGTCGTATTCATCCTGACGGCGGGCTCCTGCAAAGCGCGCCGGATTCCCAGTACAACCGTCACTGCCAGCAGAATCCCGACAATGACAAACCATATCCTAAAGTAATGTAAATACTGCTTTTTTGCTTCTTTTCTGAATGTATCGCTCATGACCGCACCCCCTTACAGTAACGCCAGTATCGCCGGCACCATATACAGAACTGCCGCGAGACATCCGAAGAGGGTTCCTGCATATGCCCAGACCTTTTTCTTAGAAACAGGAGCTTCCCCGACAATTTTTCCCGTCTGTCCGTTGACATAAAACGGGTATTCCTTCCCGCCGTATGTATAATCATATTTCCAGACCGGCAGCAGACCATACTCTGCGCTGCTGTCCTCAATACCGACATTCTGACTGATCGTGCGGACGGAGCTGTAACCCGTATAGCTTTCCTTCAGCATCGCCGCCGCGTCCTCGTTCATCTTTTTGTGCGCGCGCGGCTCCGTTACCTCGGATGCCATATTGTATTTCTCACCATAAAAGCCGGACATATATTTGGGGTCAAACGCAACCATCTGATCGTAACGATACGGCTCCATCAGATCCATGACCTCATCCGGCATCGCCTCCGAGGCATCCGCAGGGATCTTGTCAAAATCAATATCCATATCCCTGTCTACCGCATAATAAGAGGTCTCCGTATATTGTGTATTTCCGGTCGTCCAGGTTCTCACCTTCGTACCCTCTCCGTGAAAGGTACAGTGCGTCTTATAATTATAAAACCAATAGGGCACATAATATCCCTGCATCCCGTTCAGGCGTACCTCAGAAAGGAAATCCGTCGGCGCAAAGATGTTTTTCTTAAACTTTTCACGGATCGACTTTTTACAGCTTTCCTTCCCCAGCTGAAACGGCAGGATCAGCTCCGGTGTATACTCTCCCTCAATCCGCTCATTGAAGATCAGATAGCTGTCACAATACGGACACTGTGTCGCAGAGGTATGCTTCTCAACAGGAACCTCGCCGCCGCAGTTCGGACAGACGGACATCTCCGGAGAACTGCCGTCAGAACGCTCATCACTCTTCTCGCTCTCACAGAACGGGCAGAACATCATATGCTTCTCAGGACTGTACACCACGTTGCCGCCGCAGTTTTTACACTTAAAATACATGGCTTACCCCTCTCTC
>CAZVWN010000230.1:0-2634 GCA_964631065.1 uncultured Acetatifactor sp. | reverse complement strand
TACAATCGCATTCACACAATTATACATAATTTGTGGCGTGTCATCACATTTTTATGTATTTTTGTGTGATTTCCCCGTTCCGGTATCAGAAGTTCCGGTATAAAAAGTTCCGGTATCAGAATAAAAAAGGAAACGCAAAAACCCGCCATGCCCTTCTTCGGACACGGCGGGTTTCATTTTTTCACCCCTGTCGGCTGCGGATCGGTCCGCGCCGCGCAGTTTCATGAATTTTCAAATCTGTTACCCTGTTATCACACGTTCGACAGGATCAGCTCCATTTTTCCGCAAAGCTCCAGCTTCTTTACCCCGTTCGGGATCAGGAGATGGTCGCCCTTCTTTAAGGGCTGGCTGTTTAGGATGCCGTTTCCGGAGAGAACCGTCGCCAGTAAAAACGGCGCGTCCATGTCAAGGCAGAGCGTTCCGTTCAGGTTCAGCTTCCTCACCCTGTAATAGTCGCAGCGGTACAGCTCATGCAGCCGGTTCTCCGAGAGCGCAGCCGCAGAAAATACGCTGTCCTCTGCGGACTTTGCGGGAACGGTGATGACGTCAATGCTCTGTTCGACATGCAGCTGTCTCGGCTTTCCGTCGGAGAGTCTGTCGTAATCGTAGACGCGGTAGGTAATATCGCTGTTCTGCTGTGTCTCAAGGATCAGCAGTCCGCCCTTGATCGCGTGTACCGTTCCGGGATCGATCTGGATGAAATCGCCCTTCTTCACGGGAATCTCACGGATAAATTCCGACCACCTTCCGCCATGGATCATGTCGGCAAGCTCATTCTTTGTCTTCGCGTTGTGTCCGACAACCAGCGTCGCATTCTCCGGACAGTCGAGCACATACCAGCACTCCGTCTTTCCGAAGGAACCGTTCTCATGTGTTTTCGCATACGCATCATCCGGATGTACCTGAATGCTTAAATCGTCCTTTGCGTCGATGATCTTGACAAGTAACGGGAAGCGGTCGCCGCCCACATTGCCGAAGATTTCCGGATGCTCCTTCCAGAGGTCAGAGAGCTTTTCTCCCGCATACTGCCCGTCGCGGATCGTGCCCTCGCCGTTCGGATGCGCGGAAATGCCCCAGCATTCGCCGATGTCCGTCCCTTGCACCGGATAACTAAACTCCTCGCGCAGTCTGCTCCCGCCCCAGATATTATGGGTAAACACGGGATTTAAGAACAGGATATCCTGACAGGGATTGTTGCAGGAAAGGCTCGCCCCGTTCGTCTCAATCACCTTTTTATACCAGAACGCGGAATCCTTGACAATACGCTTCTGCGTCCGGTAATCGACATAAACGATGCCGAAACGCTGCTTAAAGCCGTCGCTCCACTCAAAGTTATCCAGGAAGGTCCAGAGGAAATATCCTCTGACATCCGCGCCCTCTTCCATTGCTTTCTGCATCGCGCCGATATAGCTGTCGAGGAACGTGATCCTGTCGTTGTCGTGAATCCGTCCGTCCGGCGCAACGTTGTCATGACAGCACATACCGTTCTCCGTGATGTACAGCGGCAGCGGATAACGCTGCGTCAGGAACTTTATACCGTAATAAAATGCCTTCGGCGTCACGGGCCAGTCGGTTCCGGTCTTCGGGAAGCCCGGCTCTCTTGCGACAAATTCCGGCTCTCCGTCCTTTCCCGCCCTGACATAATAACCGTTATAGATATTCTGCCCCATAAAGTCGAGCGGCTGATGGATCAGCGCCATATCCTCTTCCGTGATCTCGGGCAGATACTCTTTAAACTGCTCCAGCCCTTCCTTCGGGTAATGTCCTAAAAAGACCGGATCGGAAAACCATGCGACATTCCAAGTCCAGTTTGACATCGGGTTATAAAAGCCGAAGTAAACCTTTCTTGCCGCCTCGATGTCCTCCGGGCTGTCCGTATACGGATAGGCAACGCCGCCCGTAGGCGCATATCCCACGCGGATCGGCTGCTTCGCATATTTCCGGAGCATGATGACCGCCTGTCCGTGGGACTTTAACAGATTATGCGCGATCTGAAACGTCTCGGGATAAGAAAGCTTTAATCCCGGCGCATGCACGCCGCTTAAGTGTCCCAGACCTACCGCGCACTGCGGCTCGTTGATCGTAATAAAATCCGAACAGATGTCGGAAAAATTCTCTGCGACGACCTTCGCATAATTCCCGAACCACTCTACCACCTTCGGATTCAGCCAGCCGCCCTGATCCTGCAAAGCCTGCGGAAACTCCCAGTGAAACAGTGTGATATAAGGCGTGATCCCGTTTTCCTTCATGGAGAGGATCATATTCCGGTACAGTGCGACCGCCTTTTCGTTGACTGCGCCGCAGCCGTCCGGGATCAGACGCGCCCAGTTGATGGAAAAGCGGTACGCCTGAATGCCGAGATTGCGCATCAGGGCATAATCCTCCTTATAGTGGTGCATATGGTCGCAGCTTGTCCGCGCATTCTGCTGTTCAAAGACCCTTCCCTCTTCCACAAAGGTATCCCAGACATTTTTTCCTCTTCCGTCGTCGGGATCGGTTCCCTCTACCTGATAGGCGCTGCTCGCAACGCCCCATACAAAATCCTTCTGAAACATATTAACCTCCTGCTATTACATTAACTAAGACGCGATAACGGATACCAGATAAAACGGCAGCTTATCCTCCGCGTGTGTC
>CAZVWN010000229.1:0-2636 GCA_964631065.1 uncultured Acetatifactor sp. | reverse complement strand
ATATAAATTCAGAATTTTCACAAAAATGTCTTGTAAAAGTCGGAATTGTTTAGTAAAATATACCCATGGGAGCAGAAAAACTCGATAAAAAGAAACGCAAAGCACTAAAAATACTGCATAATTGGAGGAAAGTCTTATGAATGTTTACACAACTGACAGGATTCGTAATGTGGTACTCTTAGGTCACGGCGGAAGCGGTAAGACCAGTCTCGTCGAGGCGATGGCGTATCTGTCCGGAATTACATCGAGAATGGGAAAGGTGACTGACGGGAATACGATCAGCGATTACGGGAAGGAAGAGCAGAAGCGTCAGTTTTCCATCAGTACCTCCGTTATCCCCATCGAGTGGGACGGCGTTAAGATCAATATTTTAGATACGCCCGGATATTTCGACTTTGTCGGGGAAGCAGAGGAGGCTGTGAGCGCGGCGGGCGCTGCGATCATCGTTGTCAACGGCAAGGCGGGGATTGAGGTCGGTACGCTGAAGGCATGGGAGCTTTGTGAGAAGTATAAGCTGCCGAGAATGATTTATGTTTCCAACATGGATGTAGACAATGCGTCCTTCCGTCAGGTTGTCGAGGATATGACGGCATCCTATGGAAAGCGGATGGCACCGTTTCATCTGCCGATCCGTGAGAATGAGAAGTTTGTCGGATATGTCAATGTCATCGCAGAGACGGGAAACCGCTGGCAGGGCAAGGAGGTCGTTCCCTGTGAGATCCCGGAATATAATCAGGCAAACTTAAAGATCTGCCGTGATACGCTTCTGGAGGCTGTCGCAGAGACGAGCGAGGAGATGATGGAGCGGTATTTCGGCGGCGAGACCTTCTCGGAGGCAGAGATCAGGGCGGCGCTTCGGACGAATGTCTGCGAGTGCAGTATCTTCCCGATGACAATGGGCTCCAACACGCTCTGTCAGGGCGTTTATACGCTGCTGGATGATATCGTCAAGTATTTCCCCAGCCCGGAGAACAGAGAGGTTGCGGGCGTCAATATGAAGACCAGCGAAATTTACCATGCGGATTATGATTTTTCCAAGGCAAAATCCGCTTATATCTGGAAGACGATCGTGGATCCGTTCATCGGCAAGTACTCTCTGATCAAGGTAAATTCCGGCGTGTTAAAGGCGGACGACATGATCTATAACCTTGACCGCGACATTGAGGAAAAAATCGGAAAGCTTTATGTATTGCAGGGGAATAAGCCGATCGAGGTGCCGGAGCTGCACGCGGGCGATATCGGCGCGCTGGCAAAGCTGACGGCGGCGAGGACGGGAAACAGTCTTTCGACGAAGGCGACGCCGATCAAGTTCGGAAAATTTGAGATTTCGACGCCGTATACCTATATGCGGTATAAGCCGCGCAACAAGGCGGATGTGGATAAGATTTCACAGGCATTACAGAAGATCGGACATGAGGATCTGACCATGCGCACCGTCAACGACGCGGAAAACAGACAGACGCTGCTCTACGGAATGGGCGACCAGCACCTCGAGATCATTGTCAGCAGACTGCTGAATGAGTATAAGGTTGAGGTGGAGCTTTCCAGACCGAAGGTTGCCTACCGTGAGACGATCCGGAAGCAGTCGGATGTGGAATATAAGTATAAGAAGCAGTCCGGCGGTCACGGGCAGTACGGGCATGTGAAGATGCGGTTCTCTCCTTCGGAGGATCTGGAGCAGCCCTATGTATTTGAGCAGGAGGTAGTCGGCGGAGCGGTTCCGAAGAATTTCTATCCCGCCGTGGAAAAAGGTCTTCAGGAATCCGTCGGGAAGGGACCGTTGGCGGCGTATCCGGTAGTCGGCGTAAAAGCCGTTCTGTACGACGGCTCGTATCATCCGGTGGACTCCTCGGAGCAGGCGTTTAAGATGGCGACCATCCAGGCGTTTAAAAAGGGCTTTATGGAAGCACATCCCGTTCTGCTCGAGCCGATCATGAGCCTGAAGGTGACGGTTCCGGAAAAGTTTACGGGAGATATCATGGGAGACCTCAATAAGAGGAGAGGCCGTGTCCTCGGCATGAATCCCGCAGCGGGCGGGAAGCAGATCATTGAAGCGGAGGTGCCGATGAGCTGTCTGTTCGGCTACTGTACCGATCTGCGTTCCATCACGGGCGGAAGAGGAGAATATTCCTATGAGTTTGCGCGCTATGAGCAGACGCCCTCCGACGTACAGGAGAAGGAGGTTGCGGCGAGAGCTGCGAAGGTTGCGGAGAATAACGCTGCCGAGTAACGAAAAAGGCGGATGACGAAAAAACGTCAGGGAAGACCGTGAGGGTTTTCCCTGACTTATTTTTTCGCCGGAATCAGTTCTTCTTTGCCTTTTCCAGAATTTTGTCAATCTTTGAGAGTTCCTCTGTCGAGCTGTATTTTCTGATCGCCGCGATCGCGGCATTCATTTCCTGTGGGGTGAAGGTCAGCTTTTCCTGCTTTGCCTTTTTCAGCATAGGCATCAGGAACGTCATCATTTCCTTCTGACTTTTTCCGTTTCCCTGATCAAACATGTTCCCGAGAAATTCCAGCTTCTTTTCGGGGATATCCTTTACGAGAGGATCGGACATCCATTCGGGTTTCCTGTTCATTTTTTATTCTCCTTTCCTGACATTGTCAAAAAAATCGGACAGATCCATGCCGGTCAT
>CAZVWN010000228.1:0-2666 GCA_964631065.1 uncultured Acetatifactor sp. | reverse complement strand
AGACACCGGCTGCCGCCGGCATAGAATGATCTGTGATTTAGAAATATCTGCTTATATAGGAAGTATACAACGAAGAGGAAAAATATGCAAGCACAATTAAAAATTTACGGCATCCGCCCGTGACTTTTTTTCAGCCGGATGCGCTCCTTTTCCATGATATATTTTTCCAGTCCGTGGATCGGCTTGTTCAGCTTACAGCCGTACAGGATTTTTCCGTTGTCCAGCTCCTGTATTCGGGTGATGATGCCGTAGAGCTGAAAGGAGTAGGAGACTCCGCCGTCCTCCGGGCGGTCGTTCAGAACGGTATGGATGACCTGTCCGTTTTCTAAAGCGACATCTGCGTCACATACAACGGCAAAGCCCGTCGAGCTGACGTCGCGGATGATGGCTGTGTGGGCGGCGGTATTGATGCCGCATTGTATCGAGCTTTCCAGACCGATGTAGCAGCGGAAATTGTCCCGACGGTTATAGATATGTCCCTCTGCGATGGAAGTGATCCCATAGCAGAAGCTGCCGTCGCTTCTCCGGAAAAGCTTTGTGGAAACGTTCTTGAACAGAATGGGCTTTTCTTCGTCAAAGTATACGAGGAGGCTGACAAGGATATTCTTTCCGCGAAAAGAAACCGGTCTGTCATTTTTCATGACGGCGTCTGCAAAAATCAGATTTTTTAACGGTGCGACCTCCTGAATATAAGATTCAAAGCTTAAGAAGGTGCCGTTTGCATTGATCAGCAGTGTAATATTCTGTTTTGATTTTAATTCTCCTATGCGCATCAGGTTTTTATCCTTTATGTAAAATGTAATGTTTTTCGTTATCTGATGTTCAGTTCAAAGGCGTTTTCGTTCATCTGCAGCCGGATACGGTACAGATCGCTTTTCCACGCCGTCCGGAGTCTGGCATCCGTGACCGGCAGCGTCTCAACCGTCAGCAGAGAGGCGCCGGAAAATTCCATACGGGCGTTTCCGACGGTGATCGTGTTTTCGGTCAGCGTCGGCTGTTCACAGACAATGAAATTCAGAATGACAGGAAAGGGCAGCCCGGAATGCTCCGCAGAGGAAAGCCGGTCGGTCAGCCGCACGGATTCTCCGGTTTTATCGAGGCTTACAAAGCGCCGGTAAGAAAAAGCCGGCAGCGTGTGCGGATAGGCGTGCGACAGCTCCATGGAGATGGAAGCGCAATCCGTCCGGAAGTCGGTTTTCACGTCCGCTGCATGATACGCTGCGCCGGCAGGCTCGTCCAGTCCGTTGAGGGTCGGAAGATTGTGGTAGCCTGACTGCATGGTCCTAATTTCGTAACGCTGTGCAGAGAAAGTCTTTCCGGTATAGCTTTCTACGCCGATATCCGCAAGAATGGGTTTCCCGTTTTTGTAGAGTGTCAGGCTTCCCGTATCATTATGATTATGGTTATCGTCATTGTCTCCTGCCTTGACGGCAAGGGAGAAGGTGTCGCTTTTTGCGATGAAAAGACCGTTGCTCGGATAGAAAATGTCCCTTTTGCAAAGCGGCGCAGAAGTATCATAGGAAAACAGCTCCTCATAGGAAAAGGCGTGCAGCAGCCGATAGTAAAGGCTGAGCTGATAAAGCTCTTCTTCACAGAGCTCATCCTGCGCCGTCTGAAAGTCTTTTGCGGCGAGCAGCATCAGGGAGGGCTGCGCGGTATGTTTTCCAAAGAGGTAATCCCGTACCCCCGCCCTTCCCGGCTTGGGTGAGCAGTCGGCAAAATTGAAATAATAAGCGCCGTCAACATGAACGTTTTCTATGTAACCGGCAATATTTTTTATTTTTTCCCATTCATACAGCGCGGAGAAAGCGCCGCCCGTCACACGGTTCATCAGATCGGTGGCTTCATCCAGACAAAGTCCCGCGCGACGGAAATATTGTGCGCCCTCGTCGCAGCAGCCGTCGTCACCGTAATCCTTCAGGAAAAAGTCACACCCGGCAGCAGCCTTTTTGAGCACGGCGCGGCGGATTTCCTCCGTGGTATCGGAGAGAAAAACGGTGTGCAGGACATTGCGTGTACACCAGGGCGTCCAGTTGCACATGGGTTCTTCCCCCTGTCCCATCCACCAGAAATGTTCCCCGAGGTAAGGGGTGATGATACGTCGGTTCAATTCGTCGGAAATCCGGTTACAGATTACCGGGCTGACGGCATCCAGCTTTTCGCGTAAGAGGTAGCGGATGCACGCAAGCTGTGCGCCGGTCTCACAGGCAAAGAGGTCGAGAACGGGGCGCGAGACATCAGGCAGAGGCTCCGGACCGCGATCCCGTCTGTAGGAATTGTGGGGTGGGAGCTGCCAGCCGCTCTCCTCACAGAGCAGAAAAATGCCGTTGATGATATCGTCAAGGAAACGTCCCTGATATTCCATACATTCAGCCACGACAAGGGAATTGAGCAGATATCTGCGCTGAAAATAGAGCTGCTCGTAGTCCGTGCGGTTTCCCGTGCGCAGAAACGCCATAAAGGAGGAGGCGTAGATCGGCGGGAAACGATAGCCGAGACAGGCTTCCCCCATGGAAATCATACGGGTTTTCAATGCGTTCGGGAGCCTTTCGTAGGCAGTCCGATCCGCGGCAGTCGGGAAGGGGAGGAAGGGGCGGAGTCTGCCGTTTTCCGCTATAAATTTTTCAGCTGTGTTAAGATAGCGCATTTCCATATCCGTTCTCCGT
>CAZVWN010000227.1:0-2672 GCA_964631065.1 uncultured Acetatifactor sp. | reverse complement strand
GGTCTACTATGTCATAATACCGGAAATATGCTTCCGAAGAAAGAGAAATTTCCGCATATTACCGCCCTTTATTGTGCACCCGGTCAGCCTTTACCGGTCTTCCTCCGGTACGATACACTGCGTGATCAGATGATAATAATCATTCCGCAGGATATAGGCGCTGAACAGATAGCGGTTCTTTACCTCCTGCTTTGTCGCCTCCATATAGGCATCCTGCTCCTCCTCGGACAGCTCCGTCTTCCAGGTTATCGTCTTCTGCTTTTTATTATAGGCGACCGTATCACTCACAAAGCTCTTATCATTAAAAATAACAAGCCCTTCTGCGTCGGAAAAAATATCCCTTCCTGCATACATCCTCGAATCATAATCAAAGCCGAACAGATTCAGCAGCGTCGGTAAAACATCCACGGAACAGCACGCCTTATCCACATATACCGGCTCTTCCATGGCGCTGTTCCACAAAATCAGGCTGTTCCGGTAAAGATCCATATCCTGCGAGAGATCTTTACCGGCAAGCTCCTCGTACTGCTCCTGCGTCATGCCGTAGGGATAATGATCCGCGCTCAAACAGATCACGGTATTGTCCAGCTTTCCCGCCTGTTCCAGCTGTCCGATCAGATACTCCAGCGCCTTATCCAGCTCGATGTTACAGGCAAGATACGCTTTCGCATTCTCCGACATGTCAAGTCCTTCCACGGCTTCCTTATTCCAGGAAGACATCCGGTTTCCCTTGAAATTATAGTTCATATGACCGGAAACCGTCATGTAATAGACGTGAAACCGCTCGTCATTGATATATTCCCCGACCGTTCCCTGCATCATCTCATAATCGGATGCCGGCCACGCGTCAGGATGCTCCACCGTAAACAGCTGTCCGCCCCATTCCGCTTCCGAAAGCTCCCCAAGCTTAATCGCCTTGAAATCATACCCGAGGTTCGGGTGAGAGAGGTAACGGTCGTAATAACTCAGCGTATTGTCGTGATAGGCACGGCTGTAAACGCCCTCTGCCGCGAAAAATTTCGGCAGGGTAAACGCCATATCATTCGCCGCGCTCTTGCGCATGCTGAACTGACCGTCCGGTATCAGTCCCGTACAGTTTACATATTCCCCGTCGCTTGTACTGGTCTGCCAGAGCGGCACATAGTAATTATTGAATACAAAGGAAGAGTTTACCAGCTTATAAAGCGTCGGCGTCAGATCCTCCCGGATGGCATAGGTTGAAAACCCTTCCGCAGTCAGATAGATCAGATTGTATCCCGCAAACATTCCCGTATATTCATTGCGGTTCGTCGGCGTAAGTCCCGCAATATAATCCGAGAGCCAGGTCTTCTCCTTACTGTCCTGCGAAAGCTGTGCAAGCTTTTCCGAATCAATCGCCAGCACATGCGGAGAGGTATCCGGCTCCTCCTCTACGGGAGCTTCCGGCTCCTCTACGGGAGCTTCCGTTTCCTCCGGAAGTGTTCCCGCGCCCGCCGTCCCTTCCTCCGGACTCTCTTCTGTCGCTTCCGAGCCCGCATCCGCATCCGGTGAGCCTGTCGGCATGACATCCGCCGACACCGGAATACTGTTGTCGGATTTCTCCACAGTCAGCTGCCCGAACAGCTCCGAAACACCGTAAACACCGTCCCGCTGCACCATAACGGCAACGCCCATATCCCGCATAACCGTCGCAGGATCATAATACTCCCGATACTGCTCGGCAAACTCCGCCTCCGTAATACTCCCGATCAGAATACTGCACACGCAGTAAACAAGCGCCACCCATGCCACAAGAATCACCCGCAGTCTCTGAAGCGCACTCCATGTCCGTGACACATATTTTCCTTTTTTCCTCAAAATCTCAAGAACAACGATCGGTAATACCAGAAGAAAAAGTAACGGCATTGTCTGCAGGATGCCGAGAAGCGTCTCCCGCCAGTAGCTCTTCAGCGCATTCTGTCCGCCGAGGAAAACCGCTACCAGCTGCAACGGCTGCTTAAATATGTGCATATAGACCGCCTGAACGGCAAAGAACAGAAACTGGATCCACAGCATGATACGGGAGGCACGCCTCTCCCCCTTCGACGAAAACAGTCCGCCGATCAGCGCCTGTACAGAAGAGATCAGCGCGATCAGTCCCAGCGAAAAGACGGGACTGCACCCCTGGATTCCATAGTTTCCAAAATGGAACACCAGCTCCATATAAATCAGAATTCCGGCATAAACCAGCCAACTCAGCATAATTTCCGCTTCCTCTACTGCTGCACCGTTCCTCTTGCAGCAGCTTTCTTTCGTTCTTCCGTCAGATCAAAATATTTGTCTGCAATGACATTGTATGCGACCAGACGCCTGTAGGTAACTTCCTGCTCCGGCGTCATCTTCATCCCGACCGTCGAATTTTCATCCGTGATCACGCAGCCTGTATGCTCAATCAGCCAGAACAACGGGGAATCATCCTTCGGAATCTTCTCCCAGATCTCATTGACCGTAAGCGGCAGAAGCTCCATCAGCGCGTGCAGATGTCCGGTTTCCGTCAGGCGGTAGCTCCCGTCCGGCAGGATGACACCCGACGCATATTTTGTCCGCTCTTCCCCGAGACCGGACAAAAAACGTTCGTCAATTACCATATTGTTACTTCCTTGTCTAAAACTGCTCCCTCTCCGCAATACCCTTTCATAACGAGCTAAATTTTA
>CAZVWN010000226.1:0-2674 GCA_964631065.1 uncultured Acetatifactor sp. | reverse complement strand
CTTCCTTCCGCCCGCACCCACATCATATACTGCGCATAGTCCGCCATGTAGATCCACGGCTCGAGGATTTCCCCGACATGGCTTTCCGGAGAAACACCCGCCCCCGGGCCCATGACAAGGCAGCCGTCTCCGGCGCGCACCGCGTCGAACGCCTCCTTGTCCGTGCTGACAATACAATAGTTCGCAAGGTTTTCCTCCGAAAGCTTCTCCATACCGACCCGTATCACTGCCAGATCCGCCGTGGGAATCACCTCATACTCCGTAACGGCAAGCTGCAGTCCGTCCGCAAAAGTGATAAAAATTCCCGTATTCCCCTGTTCCAATACATGCGCCGCCGTCAGGATCAGAAGCTCTCCCGCCTCTTCCCGATAAATGACCCCGCTCCCGGAGAGACTGCCCGCCGTAAGCCGTACCATCGCGCCCGCGCCGTTTTTCAAAAGAAGCGCCGCCGGATCCTCATTTCCGGTATCCTCCGCAGAAAGCAGCTGCATCACGTTCAGCGCGGAAGCCGCTTCACCGGACTGCCCTTCCGTCTCCGCGTCCGGCAGACAAAGCGCCGCATCCGACTGCTCCTCTTTCGCGTCAGATGGTCGCACCGCTTCCTGCTCCGCGCAGCCCGCAAGCAGCAGACAGCACAGCGCTGCCGCCGCCATTCGTCTTTTCAATTTCTTCTTCCGCAAACTGTCCTCTTTCCTGCCCGTGCGGCAAAAACGCTGTCCCTGCGCTCCGCATGCCTTACCCTTCCAAAGACAGCCCGCCCTCAGAACACCGCAAGCTTCAGCGCCGCCGCGATGACCTGATCCATGTCGTAATATTTATATTCGCCGAGCCGTCCGCCGAAAATGACGTTTTTCTCCTGCGCGGCAAGCGCTCTGTAGCCGGCATACAGCGCGCCGTTCTTTTCGTCATTGACCGGATAATACGGCTCGTCTCCCGGCTTCCACTCGGAGGAATATTCGCGGGAGATCACCGTCTCAGGCAGCTCGTTTCCCGCCGCATCTTTTCCGAAAGTAAACCATTTGTGCTCAATGATCCGCGTCCACGGGGTCTCTGCATCCGTGTAATTCACTGCGGCATTCCCCTGAAAATTCGGAATCGGCAGCGTTTCCGTCTCAAAGCGGACGCTGCGGTACTCCAGCGCGCCCAGCCGATAGGAAAAATATGCGTCGATCGGACCCGTATAAACAATTTTGTCCGCCATCGCATCAAAGGCTTTCTTCTCCGCCAGATAATCCGTTCCTGTTCTCACTTCAATGCCCGCGAGCATATTTTCCACCATTTTCGTATACCCGCACACGGGAATCCCCTGATAGAGCGCATTGAAATAATTGTTGTCAAAGGTCAGCCGCACGGGAAGCCGCTTGATGATAAAGGCGGGCAGCTCGCTGCACGGACGCCCCCATTGCTTCTGCGTATATCCTTTTATGAGTTTTTCGTAGATATCCCTGCCGACAAGGGCGATCGCCTGTTCCTCAAGATTGCGCGGGTTGCTGATCCCGGCTTCCTTACGCTGCGCCTCGATCTTCGCCGCCGCTTCCTCCGGCGTCGTCACACCCCACATTCTGTTAAAGGTATACATGTTAAAGGGAAGCGAATAGAGCTCGCCCTTATAATTTGCGACAGGCGAGTTGGTAAAACGGTTAAATTCCGCAAAGCCGCTGACATACTCCCAGACCTTTTTGTCATTCGTGTGAAAAATATGCGCGCCGTATTTATGTACCTGAATCCCGCCAACTTCCTCCGTATAGACGTTTCCGGCGATATGCGCTCTTTTGTCAATGACAAGGACACGCTTTCCCGCCGCCTTTGCCTCATGGGCGAACACCGCGCCGAAAAGTCCCGCTCCCACAACCAGATAGTCGTATTTCATGTTCCCGTTCTCCTCTTCTTTGCAGATCTTCTTTCTCCATTATCAAAGGTTTCGCGGGTACTGTCAAGCGGCAAATCCTCACTGCCTGTTTTTACAAAAACAAAGGAGCAGCCTACGCCGCTCCCAACAGCTTTCCGATCCGGCAGATCAGTCCTTTAGCCAATTCAGGCTAAGGGACAAACTCTTTATTTCTCTAACAGGAAATCCATTACATTTTTATGAATGATTCCATCTCTGGAAAAATCCATCTTATCAAAAGAAATCACATATTTAGGGAAGTTATCAGGAACATCTGCAAAAGCTCCAAATTCCCGATCTATTACCTTTGCGTCATATAAATAATATGCCACCTGATAGTAGGCTTTTTCCTGCCCTTTTATGGTAACAAAATCAACTTCACCTTTCGTTGTTTTTCCAACGTAGACCTCAAATCCTCTGGAAGTCAATTCATTGTATACTACATTTTCCAAAAGTGCTCCCATTTCCGGTTTAAAACCCGAACTGCGTATCCGTCCAATCCCCATATCCGTCAGGTAATATTTATCCATTTTAGTCAAAATCCTCTTGCCTCGAATATCATATCTGGACACCTTTTTCATGATTAGGGAAGCGGTTATATGTTCAAGGTAATTGTAAACCGTTTCTTTTGCAACCTTACGATTCACACTCATAAAATAATCAGATATAGAACGAATTGAAAAAATCTGAGACGGATTACATACAAGATATTCTATGACACGGTTGAACAAATCAATATCTTTAATCCCCGCTCTTTGCACAATATCTTTTAAAACAATCGTATCA
>CAZVWN010000225.1:0-2708 GCA_964631065.1 uncultured Acetatifactor sp. | reverse complement strand
CCCAGCCATTCCATCGCCCTGCTGATCCCGTCTTCCTCCACGGAGGTCGTGACAAAATCCGCGATCTGTTTTACCTCGTCCGTCGCATTTCCCATCGCGATCGCAATATGCGCGCGCTCCAGCATCGGCATGTCATTGCTGCTGTCCCCGACGGCTACCGTCTCCGCAAGTGAAATACCCAGCTTTTCTGCCACAAGCTCCACCGCACTCGCCTTAGAGCAGCCCTTCGGCATGATCTCAAAATAGCCTTTCCGGCGGTCTACAAAGTCCAGACGGTTTTCAAACTCCCTGCGAAATGCTTCCATTTTCTTCCGGTCGTCCGCATACGCATAAAGCTTATCAAAGTTTCCGACCGCCGCCTCATAGCTGTCATATCCGTACCCCTCAAAGCGTCTTAAAAAGGCGCGGAAGGTCTCTGTTTTAATATGCTCCTCTGCTTCCAGATAATTATTATCCCTTCCTTCCAGACAGGCATCTATCTGATAGCGGTGCAGTCCGTCTATGATATCAAGGCTCTCCGCTTCCGAAAAGGTCTTATGAAATAACGTCTGCCCGTGATAGACGATCATGGTGCCGCAGCCAAGCGCCAGACCGTCAAACGCCGCCTGTCCGGTAATTTCTTCTCCGACAAGTACAAGCGTCCTTCCGGTATTGATCATACAGACATGCCCGTTTTCGCGCGCACGCCGTATCGCCGTTTTCGCACTCTCCGGCATTACCTTTCCGTCCTCGCCCACCAGTGTCCCGTCTATATCAAAGAATATCAGCATCTGCCATCCCGCTCCTTTTCGTCTGTGCAGGGAACATAACCGTACAAAAACGCAGCAATGTTCCTTCCATTCCATAAGCCGTAACGCCTTTTCACGTTTTTCCTCACGGATGCACCGCCACAAAAATACAGCTACAGCCGCAGACATCCCGCAGCCATAACTGTATTCTTCAAAACGCACCGTCTTACTTATGCAACCTTGGACTTCGCCAGCTCTGCAAGCGTCTTAAATCCTTCTGCATCATTTACTGCCATCTCAGCCAGCATCTTTCTGTTCATGTCGATGCCCGCAAGCTTCAGACCATACATAAATCTGCTGTAGGAAAGCCCGTTCATCCTTGCCGCCGCATTGATACGTGCGATCCAGAGACGTCTGAACTGACGCTTTCTCTCTTTTCTGCCTACATAAGAGCTTGCAAGCGCTCTCATGACAGACTGTTTTGCAACTCTGTACTGCTTGCTTCTCGCGCCTCTGTAGCCCTTCGCAAGCTTCAATACTCTATTATGTTTCTTCTTGGCATTCATGCCGCCTTTAATTCTTGCCATGTCTCTTTTTCCTCCTTACCAGACTTATAAATAGGGTAAAATCTTCTTCATGTTCTTTACATTCGTTGCATCCGTCATGGTCGGCTTTCTCAGCTTACGCTTGTTCTTCGTAGTCTTCTTTGTTAAGATATGGCGCTTGTAAGCCTTATTTCTCTTCAGCTTACCGGTTCCTGTCACTTTAAAACGCTTCGCAGCTGCTCTGCTTGTCTTCATCTTGGGCATAACATATTCCTCCTAAACATAATTTAATCTATTTTAACCTTGGCAAACCAGCGTATGCACACTAGCGCTTCTCAGTTAAAAACATTGTCATACTTCTTCCCTCTACCTTCGGTGCTTTCTCCACCACCGCAATATCGGAAAGACTTCCCGCAAAATCATCCAGAATGTGCTTACTGCTGTTCATATGCGCCATCTCACGGCCGCGGAAACGAAGCGTGATCTTCACCTTGTCTCCCTTGGAAAGAAACTTTCTGGCTGCATTGACCTTCGTATTCAGATCGTTGGTATCGATATTGGGAGACAGACGGATCTCCTTCACCTCAACGGTCTTCTGCTTCTTCTTTGCTTCCTTTTCCTTACGGACCTGCTCATACTTAAACTTTCCGTAATCGACGATCTTACAGACGGGCGGCTTCGCCGTAGGCGCAATCTTCACAAGATCCAGCCCCGCATCCTCCGCCATCTTCATGGCATCTCTTGACGACATGATTCCAAGCTGTTCGCCATTCTCCCCGATCAGACGGATCTCCCTGTCCCTGATCTGATCATTAATCATTAAATCGCTAATGGTCGTACCCTCCATCCAAGAAAATAAACTAAAGAAAGGTGGACAGCACAGCTATCCACCCGTTTTCTCCATAAAACCACAGCATACACACGGTATGCCCCTGATTTTTAAGATTCTGAACGCTTACTGACACGACAGTCGTAAGGTGAGAGCGGATACTCTGCTTGCCGCACGTTTTCTTCACATGCCTAGACAGAATACCACACCCTGCGGTTCATGTCAATACTTTTTTTACTTTTCCTTGAAAGTTGCACAGACCGTCTGCTGACAGTCGCATGCGCTGCATCCCTTGATATCCACATGTCCTGCCGCACACTTATAATCGGAATTATAAACGCACTTTGCCGCCTCGCAGTCGATGCTGATCGTGCTTCCCGGCTGACATGCCGAACTCTTAAACGCGTCCTGTCCTTCCCTGCGCTGAACAAAGCTCTTGCAGCTTGTCTCGTCGCAGCAGCATGCATCTTTTCCGCCTACCAGAATCTCGCCCTTGCTGCACAGCTGGTTCTCATTGTAGGTACAATTATCCACAATACACTTTAAATCTGCCATTTTCTGCCTCCATTCTGTCTGTTTCACAGTCTGCTTTCCAATTTGCAGACC
>CAZVWN010000224.1:1341-2781 GCA_964631065.1 uncultured Acetatifactor sp. | reverse complement strand
CGGAAGAAGAGGACTCTGGGGAAGAACAGAAAGGGCTTGCCATTGATATTATCGGCTGCCGCAGTCCCCGCGTTATCGAGGAATCAAAAGAGGATAAATCCCGCAGACTGCAATGGCTGCTGCAGCAGCTGATCCGGGAAACCTTACAGGAAAACAACGGAGAGCTTTGTAATCAGATCAGGGAGAGCGTTGTGAAGGAGTTGGATTACCAGTTCCGGATGCAGGAGGAGCGGGAAGAGCTTCGTGACCGGAGGATGGCGGAGCGGGATGAGGAGCATTATAAGAAGATGGATGAGCTTCTCAGAAAAAAGAGCAGGAAAGCATTTTCGATCGGAGGCAAAAAGAAGAAGAGCGCCCCGTAAGGGACGCTCTCTTTAAAGTTAAGCTTCCTCGATTGCGCCGACAGGGCACTGACCTGCGCAGGAACCGCAGTCGATGCACTTATCGGGATCGATCTCAAACTTGCCGTCTCCCATGCTGATTGCGCCAACAGGGCACTGAGCCTCGCATGCACCGCATGCTACACAGGAATCACCGATTACGAATGCCATATCTTTATCCTCCTTATTATCCTGATAGAAATTTATCAATAACAATATCATTGTAATATAAATCAAAGGGAAATACAACACCTAAATAAGAAAATCTGCCGGCGGCTATTGTGCCGTCTCTGCACGGCGTTTTCTGATGCCGTCGAGGATGACGGCTTTTTTCGTCAGGAGTACCTTGGTATCCATTGCGGGAACGCCCTTGAGCTTATACGGGATTCCGAGACTGTCATATTTTTTCTCGCCCATTGTATGATAAGGGAGAACATCCAACGCCTTTAAATTGCCGAACTGACCGATATAGTAACCGAGCTCGTAAAGGTATTTGTCATCATCCGTGATGCCGGGAACGACAACATGACGGATCCACATATCGACATGCTTTTCATTCAGATATTCGGCAAATTTTAAAATGTTTGTGTTCGGCTGCTGTGTCAGATCCTTGTGCTTTTCGGGATCAATATGCTTAATGTCGAGCATGACGAGATCCGTCAGAGACATCAGCTGATCCATTTTTGCCATCAGGGCAGCGCTGTCGGGATGGAACGCGATACCGGAAGTGTCAATACAGGTATGGATGCCGCGTTCCTTCGCCAGTGTGAACAGATCGAGCATGAAATCTATCTGCATCAGGGGTTCTCCGCCTGTGACGGTAAGCCCGCCGCCGTTGGCGTAGAATGCCTTGTTTCTTTCGTATTGTTCAATGATGTAGGAGGGTTCCATCAGCGTTCCGCCGTTCATTTCCCAGGTGTCGGGATTATGGCAATAGGCGCACCGCATCGGACACCCCTGTACAAAAACGACAAATCGTGTTCCCGGACCGTCTACCGTCCCAAAGCTCTCCAATGAATGGATTCTTCCGGGATGCTGTTTTGAGTTTTCCTGCATAAAT
>CAZVWN010000224.1:0-1241 GCA_964631065.1 uncultured Acetatifactor sp. | reverse complement strand
TCCCTTCACATTCTGTTTATGGCTGAACCGTCAGTTTCAAAAAAGACCGGAAGGATGATCCTTCCGGTCTTTCAGCGTACCTTGCTTAGAATGACTCGTGGAAAGTACGGGAGATAACATCAGCCTGCTGCTCGGGAGTCAGCTTGATGAAGTTTACTGCGTATCCGGATACACGGATCGTCAGCTGCGGATAGTTCTCGGGATGCTTCTGTGCATCGAGTAACATATCTCTGTTCAGAACGTTTACATTCAGATGATGTCCGCCCTTTGTTGCGTAACCATCCAGTAAGTTTACAAGGTTATCAACCTGTGCTGCACTTGTTGCCATGATTTGTTTCCTCCTTAAATTATTGATAATCGTCTAAACCCTGTTCCAGGGTGGGGACACTACAGGCTAACGGCGTTCTGGAACAATCCGTACAGCCCATTGTCTGAACGTTTCTTGACTGTTTTTCTGCTGCGTCGTATTCCACGTTGACATGTCCGACGCCGTTTTTCATGCCGGAATCCAGCATTTTTACGAGATCTTCAATCATTTTGTTTTCGTCCATAGTGTCTCCCCGTTGTTTTGTGAATTTACTTACTTATTCAGGTCAAGCCCGATATCAGCTTCTTACTTATTCAAGTCAAGCTCGATATCAAGGCGATATCTCGCTGGAGATATCTGCTGCTTACTTATTCAGATCGAGCTCGATATCGCCTGCAAATACCTGATCCTCTTTTCCGAGTGCTCCCGGGATGATGGTGAAGGTATTGGAGATACCGTCCTGTGCATCATTGAAAGGAAGCTTGGATACGGAAGACAGGGATGCTACTGCACCGTGGGTGTCGCGACCGTGCATCGGGTTAGCGCCGGGTGCGAAAGGCTGTCCCTTCTTACGTCCGTCAGGCGTATTACCTGTTGCCTTACCGTAGGTAACGTTAGAGGTAATCGTCAGGATGGAAGTGGTAGGGATACCGTTTCTGTAGGTGTGATGTCTTCTTACAGCGGTCATGAAGGTATGAACAGCCCACTGTGCGATCTCATCTACGCGGTCATCATCATTACCATACTTCGGGAAGTCGCCGGTTGTCTTGAAGTCAACGATTACGCCGTCTTCGTCACGGACAACCTCAACCTTTGCGTACTTGATAGCGGACAGGGAGTCAGCAACGATGGACAGACCTGCAACGCCGGTAGCAAAGTATCTCTTAACGTCTCTGTCATGAAGAGCCATCTCTGCTCTCTCATAGCAGTACTT
>CAZVWN010000223.1:0-2795 GCA_964631065.1 uncultured Acetatifactor sp. | reverse complement strand
GAATTTTGCTGACATTTCCTCTACTTCCTCTTCCTTGCCACAACTACAAATCTCCCGTTCTCCGTATGATAAGAGCAGGTAGAAAGCATCAGTACGGTATCTCCATAGGTCAGGGTATTTCCCGTATCATATAATGCGGCTGCCGCCACCCCGCCCCAAAATTCCGCAAAGCGTTCCTCACTGTCAAGCGTTCCGTATTCATAATACCGGAATCCTTCTTCCCCTTCGTCGTAGATCTCGCTGTAAAACGCCGCAACGACCTCGTACTCCCCTTCCCCGTACAGGGTATCAAACAGAATCACGGGATGCTTCTCAAAATAGCTCTCCTCACTATAAGAAGTCAATGTACCGAACATCGTCTTATTCCGCATCTTATGCCCATAGATGAGATACAGATTCCCGTTTTCCGAATATCGCGCATCCAAAAACAGCGTTCCGCCATTCGAGTCAGAGCCGTCAAAGGCACGACGCAGATAATACTCCTGATCCTCCGGCGTATACATGACAGGATAATTGATCCTCGTCCCTTCTATCTCCAGCCAGCCGAACAGATCCTGATTTCTCTGATACAGCGCAAGATATTTCCGCAGGATTCCTGTTTCCGGATCAGTGCCGGTCATCATTTTGTCCACTGTCGGCTGCTCCTGTTTCTTTTCCTCCGCTCCGTCTTCTTCGGAAGTCTCATTTTCTCCGCTTTCCGCCGGCTCTCCCTCCGGGGTATTTACAGGCTCACTCCCGCTTTCAGCCTCACGCTCATTTCCCGCTTCCGGTTCTTCTCCGTCCTGCGCCGTCTGCTCCTGTGCCGAAGTATCCGGCTCATCGGTCAGACTTTCTTCTGCCGCACGCACCTCCTGCGCCAGAAGATCAAACGCTCTTTTCTCCCGATACTGCTCTACAAGCATTCTGACGGTCATTCCCGACGCAAAAAAGAATATCAGTGCAAACAGCACGATGAGACTGTCATAAACTTTCTTCTTCATCTTCTCCATTCACTTTCCTTTATATGCTCCGCCGACAATCCATCCTTTTTTTGAAATGCGCCCGACAGCCTCTTACGGTAATCCGGCACGCCAAGCCTGCCCGCCGCTTCCGCAAAATATGCTTCTCCGATCCGCGGCCAGACGCCTTTTTCTCCCGCCTCCGCCGCAAGCCCGGCCGCGAGCGCCACAAGCTCTGCCGAATGATCCACACCCGTCAGAAGGATCTGGATGTTGCTGTTGATAAACCACGGCGCACGCGACAAAAGACCGCAGTTTATGATATCATCCACAACCCTACTGTTATCATACGGCACCTTTAAAAATTCCGGCTTCCACCTCTTTTTCCCATCCTCTTCCCAAAGCTCCAGCGTCATGCACTGCGCATATCCGGCATCCCCGATTGCAATCCCGACGCAGCCGCTGTTCCAATACCGCTTCCCGCCGCAGGAAAACTCCCCGGGAAAATGCGTATGAGCGCAAAGCAGATAATCCGTTTCGATTGTCTCCAGCCAGTGCCTCGTCCGTTCGCTCCCAAGCTGCAGCAGCTCCCTGTTGTTATCCGGAGACCCGTGACAGCAGGAAATAGGCGGACAGCCTTTCCGTTCATATACGAAGCTGATCGGCAGATTCTCAAAAAAAGCAAAATCCCGCTCTTTCAGCTGTTCATAAGTATAGAGAAGATTCCCGCTCGCCGAGTTGTTCAGCCAGAACTTTTCCGTCTCGCCGTTTCGTCTCGCCGCCCGTTGAGACAGCATATAATCCTCCCTGTTTCCCCGCAGCAGATGCGCGCTGTGCGTTCCGATAAATTCGTAGAGCAGATCCATCGTTTCCCGCGCATACGGCGTATCGGATATATAGTCTCCCAGAAACAGATATTCCCCGCATCCCGCTTTCTCCAGCGCTTCGACCGCCGCACGAAACGCGTAAATATTACTGTGTATATCAGAGATCACGCCAAGCTTCATACAGCCAAATTCTCCTTATTCCATCGGTATCTTTCCGCGGCCGCAGGAACTGCCGTTTCCCGCAAAGGGCATTCCGGATCTGATCGCCTCATCTTTTGTCTTTCATCGCAGGAAGCGCTCTTCATCCTCAAATATGTCTGCAAGCTCCTCTATGCCGTCCGCGCACGCATCCGGGCGTCTGCTCTCTTCGTCTATCTTCTGATACCCCGCATATCCCTGCCGTACCCAGACCGTCTTCATCCCGAGCCGCTTCGCCGGAGCAATATCATTGTCGAGCCTGTCCCCGACCATCACCGCCTCTCCGGGCGCACACCCCGCCTGTTCCAGCGCGAGCTGAAAAATCTGTAAGTCAGGCTTTGCACAGCCCGCTTCCGCAGAAGCGGTCACAACCCGAAAATATCTGTCAATTCCCCATTTTACAAGCCGCTCCTTCGTTCCCGGGTTCTGGTTTGCAATAATGCCCAGACAATATTTCTCTGACAGCCGTTTCAGCACATCCTCCACCGGCGCGTATAACCGTTCAAGACTGTTATCCCACTCCGGCAGCGTCACACCGCACTGCTGCGCCGCCGTTTTGATCGCCGTAGGGCTCGTCTCCGCCGCTGCATACACCTTTTCCATGAACGCCGCGCGGCTCATCCCTGTCGCTTTTACGGCATACGCAATCCTGCTCTCATAGACCCCGCTCTCGTCCACCAGTGTCGAGCCGAGATCAAAAAATATCCACTTTATCTTCACCCGCAAATTCCTTTCCCGCTCAGCCTTTCGCATTTTGTGTGGCTTCTTACGCAGTTCTTTCCGGAAAAGCTTTCTCCCGTTCCGGCAGCTTCTGCTTTTGAAACAGGCGCAG
>CAZVWN010000222.1:0-2801 GCA_964631065.1 uncultured Acetatifactor sp. | reverse complement strand
CTTTCCCTTTTGTCTTTTCCGTTCCTGCCGCAGTCGCTGATATTTATGGCTGAACATCACCCAGTAACAGTTCAGCCCTCTGCATTCATAAAAGCGGCTGCTTCGCATCCGACGCCGCTTTGCGGCTCATCTTTTATTTGCGCGGATAGCGATGAGAATGCTCTGCTTGCAGAAGCATTCGAGGAGCATCGCGACATCCGGCATGTTTTTGCCAGATCATTTGAGGGCGCTCCGCTCATAAATATCAGCTCTGCTTCGTATGCGTACAAGTACGCTGTGCAAGCACGCTCGTCGCAGTCGCTGATATTTATGGCTGAACTGTTACTTAAAAATCATAATATATTTTTCATCGCTTGACAATGGATTTTTCAGCACTCCGCATGTCCGGTCAGCCATAAATACCTCTCACCGAAATACAAAGAGCCCAAATCCAAAACAGATTCAGGCTCTTTACATCATTCCATCCTTTCCATCAGATAAAGAGACGCGCGGTTCTGCAAAATCTCACAGGCGCTGTCCAAATCTTTCCCGCCCTGAAAATAAGCATCCATCTCTTCCATCAGCATAGAATAAATACCCCGCCGCACCTTCGTATCAGGAACGGCACAGTCAATCAGACTTTTCAATTGATTTATCTGTTCTTCCGTAAAAAAACATTCCCCCGTCCGCACTGTATTGTACGGCAGTTCGGACTCATAGATCTGCTTCCTCAGGATTTCCTCATAAACCGAAAAGCTTGCCAGCGTACTGCCGCTCTTTCCATATGCCGACTCCGTATCGCCCGCTGTCAGCAATTCCTCAAGCGAGCTGTAATACAGGATAAACGCAAAAGCCTCCTCTTTACATGCGGACGTACACAGAATACTCATGGGATAATCCAGCTTCATAAGCACACAATTCTGCCCGACAGCTCCCGGTATCCCCTCAATCTGAATGCCCGGCTTTGAAAGCTGCGGACAACTGTAGCTTGCATACCACCTCGGTCCGATTGCCAGCTGCTGACCGGCAACCCCTTTCTCTTCCGTTACTTTCCACTGGTCGATACTGCCCTGATGACGCGCACAGACCTCTTTATATGTCTGCATCAGCTCGCGGAACCTTTCCGAAGTAAACGCTGTTTCTGCCGTATCTGCGTCATAAAAATCTCCGACAGCCGCGTACAGCAGATTTTCCGGTCTTCCCAATCCGCTGATTTCATTTTCCGTCAGATACCGGTCATACCATTCCAGATATCCGATGCTGTCACAGTTTCCTGACGAATCATATTCCGTTCCGTCTGAGGTACGCAAAAGCAGACGGAATCTTCCCGCCATGGCATACAGACCTTCGCCGTTTTCTCCCCCGAGAAGCTCCCTTGCTTTCGGGATAATTTCTTCCATCGAATCGTTCTCCTGCTCCTGAAACAGGGGAGAGAGATCCGACAGGATATCCTTCTGCACATAAGTATCCAGTTCCGTATGATCGTTCAGCATAATAACATCCGGTCGATTCCCTTTCCCCAGAAAATCCGCTAAAGAACCCTGAAACCTCTCGAGCTCAACAAATGCCTCATCACTTATCATGTTATATTTCTTCACATGATACTCCATCTGATACGGGTAATCCTCCGGTATCGCCACGCGCACGATTTTTCTGCCGTCTGCCGTATAGAGTTCCTGCTCTGCGGCAGAGGCGGTTTCCTTTCCCGCTGCTTTCTTTTCTTTCGTAAGCCGGAACAGATACGCTTCTCTGACCTGATCCGTCTGCTCCATGGATACAAGACTTACGTTCTCCCTGTCTCCGAAGACAAACCGGATCTGTGACACAAGAAGTCCCTGCAAATCCGGATCAAGCAGTTTTTCTTCTTCCGATTGCTCCGTCCTCCAAAAGAAGCATCCTTCCTGCATCAGAAAGAGAAATCCATCGGCAAATGCAAAAACCTCCTGACATGCATCCGGCAGTCTGCGCACTTCTTCCATTCTGCATTCCGGCATTTTCAAAACCGTCAGGTATTGCGCATTCTCCCCGCTCTTTTCCACCACGGCATAAACCATGGTTTCTGCATCAAAAAGCTTTTTCACCACACCGCCCGAATCAAGCTCCCCTTCCTGCTTTCCTTCTCTGTCCAGAAGATATATCGTTTGCTCCATACTGATAAGATATCCGCCATCCGCTCTTACTAACAGCTTGGGAAACACTTCCAGACTGTTAAAGACTTCGTCGAGAACAACCTTTCCGCAAAACCCTCCCGAAGCGTCATACTCCAATATCTCCGCTTCTTCGCCGATCCGTAAAACAAAAAGATGCGTCTCCCCTTCTGATGCAGCGGCGGCAAAATCCCTTACATATCCGTCTGTCACCATACAGAAGGGCATCGCATCCCCGCCGTCATATGCCTGATAAAAGAACCGATACCCTTCCGCTTCCATGAGAAAATAGTAAAAACCGTTCTCCGTATAAGCAGTCATATAAGGATTTGCATCCTCCGCAAGCGAAAAGACCGCTGTCGTTCTCTCATAAACAGGAACCTCCGCTATCTCCTGATTTCGGACAGAAATACTTTCCCCGGACTTTCCGGAGAAACCCGCACAGCCCGTCAGAAGCAGCAGCGCCGCCACCACAACATAAACCGTTTTTTTCATCTTCTCTCACCCCATTTATTATATGTTATCGCGCTGCTTTACTGCTGTCAACCGTTCAGTCTTCTATGGAAACGTCTATCACAAAAAGGGAACGACGCCGCGCCGTTCCCTTTCTCTTCGTTTCCTGTCTTTTCCGTTCCTGCCGCAGTCGCTGATATTTATGGCTGAACTGTTTCCTAA
>CAZVWN010000221.1:0-2890 GCA_964631065.1 uncultured Acetatifactor sp. | reverse complement strand
GGATGAGAGTCTCACATTACCCGTGTCTGTGCGGTGTGTGAGACTCTTTGGAATTTCAGGCAATCTGTCCGTGCCGTTAGAAGCGGCTGGGGGAATGGAAGGAAGAGGATATGTCAGATACTACGATGGGGGACATGATACGTTCCCTGCGAAAAAGAAATCATATGACACAGGAGGAGCTGGCAGAAGGAATCTGTTCGCCGATCTCCGTGTCGCGGATTGAAAATGGAACACAGATGCCCTCCGGGACTGTTCTGGAGGCACTGTTAAGCAGGCTGGGAACAAGTACTTATCAGATCTGCAATATTTATTATCAGACGGATAAGCAGCTTTCCTTTTGTCAGGAGGCAGACCGTGTCGCTGAAATGCTGCGGATCGGAGAGCTTACGGCGGCAAAGGCTGAATTGCTTAAGCTGCGGGAGGCGGCTAAAGAGGATCCTGTCAACATGCAGTATTATCTGCTCTTAGACGCTACCGTTATGCTGTACGAAAACGGCAGTATGGAAGAAGTTCTGACTGCTTTGCGGAAAGCACTTGCGATCACGAAGCCGGCTTTTGATTTCCTTGATTTTCAAAATGAACTTTTGACGCTCAGAGAGGCAAACATCTTAAACGTCATTACCGTAGCGCTTTTTCGTTCAAAAGAGACGATAAAGGCAATTCATCTGGGAGAAATGCTGTTTCTTTCTCTAAAGAAGCATGCGTCCAACGTAAGCGGATATTCTCTTTTGAAAATCAATCTGGCATTTAATCTTGCGCAATATATGGAGAAGGAACACCGATATGCGGAATTTCTGGCATATTGCAGGGAGGCAGAAAGTCTGAGCATGCACACTCAGGAGCAGCTGCTGTTGCCGGAGATCCAGTTTATAAAGGCAAAGGCGCTTCATCTACAGGGGGAGGACGACGAAAGCCGACGGATATTAAAGGCGGTCATCCCTTATATGGAGCTGATCCAAAAGACGGAATTTGCAGGGCTTGCGCGCGGATATGCCGAGAAGGAATTGAATCTTTCCGTTTAAGGACTTAACATTTCAGGTAAGTTTCTTTTTAACCCCTGACGATATGTTTTTTTCTTTCTCTCAATACTATAATGACCTTATTCCGGAGCGGAAATCCGCCCGGCATAATGACGGACGGCAGCTGCGGACATTATGAGAGAAAACGGCAGGGAGGAAGAAAGAAATGCATCAATATCTGGTCTACAAAAACAAAATGAGGCTTGCGGGGCTGTTACTTTTTCAGACGCTGAGAACCCTTGGCACAATCGGCGTTGCAGTACTGATCAACTATCTGATCGATTCGGTATCATCGGCAATTTCCTCAGGACAGATAAAAGAACTGATTTCCTGTGCGGCGGTATGCTGTGTTTATGCGCTGCTTTTCGGGATGGTAACTTTTTTTGGCGAAAGAATGAAGGCATCCTGTATCAGGCATATCATGCTGCATATCCGGGAAGCGGCAATGGACGGCATTTTAAGCAGGAGTACGGCAGAAATGCAGAACACAAACAGCGCGGAATATCTTACGCTGATGAATCAGAACCTTGGCGTGATTGAAAAAAATTACCTTGAGAACCTGCTCGCCATTTATGAATCGCTGATCGGAATGGTTTTCGCCGTTGTGCTGCTGGTTGCGATTCACCCGGTCATTGCAGGGATATCCGTATTGGCAATGTCGGTTCCGAGCCTGATACCGAAGCTGTTCGGGAACAGACTGGGAAAGCTTCAGGGAGATATTGTACAGTGTGAGACGGCGTATACTGTCAGAATCAAGGATATTCTGAACGGTCATGATGTGATCCGGACTTACCGGACAGAGGATATCATGCGTAGAAAACACCGCGAAACGGCTGCAAGGCTGGAGCAGAGCAAGGTTTCATCCGCAAATGCAATGGCGTCTCTCTACGGGCTCGTCAATCTTGCATCCATTTCCGTACAGTTCCTGATCATGACATTATGCGGCGTGTTTGCCGTGCGAGGCGTGATCACGATAGGAAGTATTGTCGCCGTGACACAGCTGACGGGTCAGGTAATTTCTCCCGCCTTTCAGCTTTCGACAAACTTCAGTCAGTTAAAAGCCGTGAAGCCGGTATGTGAGCGGCTCCTGACGCTGGCTCAGGCGGCTGCCGGAGGAAAGGAACTGACGGCGGAGGATCCGGAACGCTCCTTATGTGTGGAAAATCTGTCGTTTTCGTATCAGGATACACCGGTCATCAAAAATATCAACGTCGGGTTTGAAGCCGGAAAAAAGTATGCCATTGTGGGAAGGAGCGGCTGCGGGAAAAGCACGCTTTTAAAAATCCTTGCCGGCTGCTATGAGGAGTATTCCGGTCAGATAAAAGTGGATGGGGCATCGGGCAGACAGTGCAGCATGACTCTGATCTCACAGAATGTTTTTCTGTTCGACGACACGATCAGAAACAATGTGACCCTGTATCAGGAATATCCGGAGGAGGCGGTGGAACGCGCAATCCGCATGGCAGGGCTGAAGGAGACAATAGACGCGCTGGAAAAAGGGATCCATACGGAAGTGGAGGAGAACGGCGCGCGCTTTTCGGGGGGAGAGAGACAGCGTATCGCGATCGCAAGAGCGCTTTTGCACAGCAGGAAGCTTCTTCTGCTTGACGAAGCAACCTCTTCGCTGGATAATGAATGTGCCCGCGAGGTGGAAGAGAATATTTTGAAGCTGCAGGGTATTACCTGTATTGCGGTAACGCATAAGCTGTATGCGGACATATTGCGGAAATATGACAAAGTACTGGTGATGGAGGACGGCAGGATTGTGGAGCAGGGAACCTTTGATGAGCTGATGGAAAATGCGGAAGTGTTCAGAAAGCTGTATGCGGCGGGCGCGGCATAAATAGCAGCTTTTGTTACGGAAATTCTGA
>CAZVWN010000220.1:0-2901 GCA_964631065.1 uncultured Acetatifactor sp. | reverse complement strand
GTTTTCATTCTATGCAACATTTTTTTATTTGTCAAGCCGCGCAAAACCGCCCTGCCTATGTTTTCCGGAAGAGAGCAATTTCTGCGTGTTTTTTAGCAAGATTTCTTCTTTCCATGCTTCCCCTTCTTGATTATACTAATAAGGAAGCAACTGACAGCAGGGTTGTCAGAATCAATCCAAACAGCAGGAGGAACGGCAATGCAGATGACATTACGCTGGTACGGCAGCAGGTACGACACCGTCACCTTAAAACAGATCAGACAGATTCCGGGCGTAACCGGAGTTATCTCCACCCTCTACGGAACGGCTCCGGGCGAGGTCTGGAAAATGGAAGACATTCTCGCACTGAAAAAGGAGATCGAGGATGCCGGCTTAAAGCTCGTCGGCATCGAGAGCGTCAACATCCATGACGCGATCAAGGTCGGAACGCCCGACAGGGAGCAGTACATCGACAACTATATCACGACGCTGGAGCGTCTCGGTCAGGCGGACATCCACATGGTATGCTATAATTTCATGCCCGTCTTCGACTGGACGAGAACCGAGCTTGCAAGGGTGCGCCCCGACGGCTCTACCGTACTCGCCTATACGCAGGAGGCTGTGGACGCTTTAAATCCGGAGGATATGTTCGCTTCCATCAGCGGCGACGCAAACGGTGCGATCCTGCCCGGCTGGGAGCCCGAGCGCATGGCGCACATCAAAGAGCTGTTTGAAATGTATAAGGATGTCGATGACGAAAAGCTCTTCGCCAACCTGAAGTACTTCCTCGAGCGGATCATGCCCGTCTGCGATAAGTATGACATCAACATGGCGATCCATCCGGACGATCCCGCCTGGAGCGTCTTCGGACTGCCCCGCATCATCATCAACAAGGAAAACATCCTGCGCATGATGAAGATGGTGGACAACCCGCATAACGGCGTGACCTTCTGCTCCGGCTCCTACGGAACGAATCTCGAAAACGACCTTCCCGACATGATCCGTTCGCTGAAGGGCAGAATCCATTTCGCCCATGTGCGCAACTTAAAATTCAATTCCCCGACCGACTTCGAGGAATCCGCACATCTGTCTGCCGACGGTACTTTCGATATGTATGAGATCATGCTGGCGCTCTACGACATCGGCTTTACCGGACCGATCCGCCCCGACCACGGACGCATGATCTGGGACGAGGTTGCCATGCCCGGCTACGGTCTCTACGACAGGGCGCTCGGCGCGACATACTTAAACGGTCTCTGGGAAGCGATCGAAAAGAGCCATAAAAATTAACCTGGCACAGGAAGGGAGAACACACATGAAGCTGACACTGGAAAGTCTGCAAAAGGACAGGGCGGCATTTGAAGCCGCAGGATATGCGCTGCCCTGCTTTGACTATGAAGCCGTAAAGAAACATACCATGGAACACCCCGCCTGGATCCACTTCGGCGCAGGAAACATCTTCCGCGCCTTTCAGGCGAATGTCGTTCAAAAGCTCTTAAACGACGGCACGCTCTCCTCCGGGCTGATCGCTGCGGAAGGATACGATTATGAGATCATCGAAAAGAGCAACCGCCCGCACGATAATTTAACCATCCTCGCGACGCTGAAGGCGGACAGCACGATTGAAAAAACGATCGTCGGCAGCATCCTGGAATCCTACATCTTAGACAGTCAGAATACGGCAGAGTATGACAGACTGAAAGAAATTTTCGCAAACCCTTCCTTACAGATGGCGAGCTTTACCATCACGGAAAAGGGATATGCCGTAACGGACGCGCAGGGCAATGTCCTGCCCGCCGTTTCCGCAGATTTTAAAAAGGGACCCGCGCAGCCGGACAGCTACCTCGGCAAGGTCGTCTCCCTGCTCTATCACCGCTACTGCGCAGGAAAACTGCCGATTGCCATGGTCAGCATGGACAACTGCTCCCACAACGGGGATAAGCTCTGCGCCGCCGTCTGCGCCTTTGCGGACGCATGGTGTGAAAACGGGCTTGCCGAGGAAGGCTTTGCGGCGTATGTAAAGAACCCTGCGCTCGTCTCCTTCCCCTGGAGCATGATCGACAAGATCACCCCCAGACCCGATCCGAAGGTCGAGGCGCTCCTTGCGGCGGACGGCATGGAGGGACTTGATCCCGTCGTCACCTCGAAAAACACCTACATTGCACCCTTCGTCAACGCGGAGGAATGCGAGTATCTCGTCATTGAGGACGCGTTCCCGAACGGGAGACCGGCGCTGGAAAAGGGCGGCATCATCTTTACCGACCGAAAGACCGTTGACAAGGTTGAAAAGATGAAGGTCTGCACCTGCTTAAATCCCCTGCACACGACGCTTGCCGTTTACGGCTGTCTGCTCGGCTATACGCTGATCTCGGAGGAGATGAAAAATCCGACGCTGAAAAAGATGGTGGAAACGATCGGATATAAAGAGGGTCTGCCCGTTGTCGTCGATCCGGGCATCCTCGATCCGAAGGAATTTATCGATCAGGTCGTCAATGTCCGCATCCCGAATCCGTTTATGCCGGATACCCCGCAGCGGATCGCGACAGACACCTCCCAGAAGCTCTCCATCCGCTTCGGCGAGACGATCAAGGCGTATGAAAAGAATCCGTCTCTCGACGTAAAGGATCTGAAGCTGATCCCTTTGGTATTCGCCGGATGGCTGCGCTATCTGATGGCTGTGGACGATAACGGAAACGCCTTCACGCCCAGCGCCGATCCGCTGTTGGAGACCGCCTCCGCTTACGTAAAGGATTTCCGCTTAAGCGACGCTCCCAAGGATTTATCCGTTCTGGACGGGCTGCTCTCCAACGAAAAGATCTTCGGCACTGACCTTGTCGCTCTCGGCATGGCGGACACCGTAAAGGCTTATTTTACGGAGCTGTCCTCCGGCACAGGCGCGGTAAAGGCAACCCTGGAAAAGTA
>CAZVWN010000219.1:0-2926 GCA_964631065.1 uncultured Acetatifactor sp. | reverse complement strand
CACGACCTTTCTCGGATGACCCAACTACATTATAGTTCGTTTTCCCGCGCAGTCAATAGGCTTCTTGACGGACAGACTGCATCCGTATACAATAAGCAGTGAACATTGCCGTACAGTGAGAGGAAAGAAACGTGAAAGCAGATCATACAGAACTTTTTGAACGGATGCCGGTGCCAAAAGCCGTGATGACACTGGTTATTCCCACCGTCATCAGCCAGATCATCACCGTGATATATAACATGGCGGACACCTTTTTTATCGGTCAGATGAACGATCCCGACCAGGTAGCTGCCGCCACCCTCGCCATGCCGCCCTTCGTCATGCTGACCGGCATTGCAAATCTGTTCGGCATCGGCGGTTCCAGCCTGATCTCCAGAAGTCTCGGCGCCGGAGACCGCAAAAGGGCAAAGCAATGCGCCGCATTCAGCATATGGACCGCAATCGCCGCAGCCTTCCTTTACGGACTCGCCGTCTACGCCCTGCGTCCGGTGCTGTTTCCGCTGCTTGGCACGGATGCGGCTACTTACGGCTACTGCTCCGACTACGCTCTCTGGACGATCACCGTCGGCGGCATTCCCACCGTGCTGAGCGCCTGCCTTGCGCACCTTGTCCGCGCTGAAGGGTATTCCAGGGAAGCCGGTATCGGCGTGGCGCTGGGCGGTATCCTCAACATTTTCTTAGATCCGCTGTTGATCTTCCCCTTCGGGCTGGGCGTTACCGGGGCTGCGATCGCCACCATGCTCTCGAATACCGTCGCGGCAGGATATTTCATCCTCCTGCTGTACAGAAACAGAACAGACACCGTGATAAAATTCTCACCGGGAAACTACTCTTTAAAGCACGGTATTCCGAGGGAAATCCTTCTGCTCGGCTTTCCCGCCTTTGCGATGATGCTGATGAGTACGTTTTCCAACATTGTCCTCAATAAGCTGGTGGTATCTTATTCCAACCGGGCGATTGCCGGAATGGGGATTGCCAAGAAGATTGATATGCTTGCCTTTGCCATCGCCAACGGTATGGCACAGGGCGTTCTGCCGCTGATCGGCTATAATTTTGCCGCCCGGAACGAAAAGCGGATGCGCGCGGTCATCAAAACCGCCTTTACCTACAGTCTGACGATCGCTCTCCTCGGAACGGTATTCCTGTTTGTCTGTGCCGTTCCCGTGGTAAGCTTCTTTATTGAAGATGCGGATACCGTTGCTTACGGGCAGCATTTTCTACGGATCATCTGTATCGGCTGCCCTGCCGTTTCCGTTACCATGATGGTCATTTCCATCTTTCAGGCAACGGGACAAAAGAGCAGACCGATGCTTTTATCGCTGCTTCGGAAAGGCGGTCTGGACGTTCCGCTTATGTTCCTTTTAAACGCCCTTGCCGGCGCAGACGGGATTCCCTGGGCAACGCCCGTTTCGGATATTCTCGCCATGCTGACGGCGCTGGCGCTGTTTTTGCCTTATCTGAAAAAGATACACCCCGGAGCAGACGCCTGACCGTCCTCTGCCCCTTCGGACGCGAAACGGTTACCCGCCCCATACAGCCGGCATTCTCCGGAAACGTACCCGGTCCGAAATTCTCTCCGGCAGGTCACATCCCTTCCCTGCCGTCCGGATCCGTCTGCCGCTTTTGCGGAAGCGTCTTTGTGAGGATTACCGTGTAAGCAGCCGTTATGACAATCAGAATGAGCGTCTGAATCATCTGTTTTTCTGCCGTAAATCCTGTTTCATTTGCAAATGTGGCGAGCACGTTGATCGCGGAATGCGTAAAGATACAGGGAAGCAGACTTCCGCCCCGGTAAAATATTGTTACAAACAGGAAGCCTACCGCGACCGCAAAGCAGATCTGACACAAATTGTTAAGCAGCTCCATGCCGCTTCCATTGAATAAATTTACCATGTGTCCGATGCCAAAGGTTACGCTCGAGATGATGATTGCCGATTTCGGATTCTTTTTTTCGATTGCCCTGAATAAAAATCCTCTGAAAATCACTTCCTCCAGCAACCCGACGCAAAGCATACAGACAATATGACAGGCAGCGTCTGCCGGCGGATAATTCATTGCGACACCGTTCCAAAGATTCCCCGTTGCTAAGACAACAAGCGGCACATAGTAAAGAAAACGGCGGGCAGCTACGGCTGATCCGCAAAGCCCATACCGTTCAGCCAGATTATGCTTCCAAATAAACCGCAGAAGGATCACGGACTGCAGAATACAAAAAATGGCGCTTGCAGAATATGCAATCCCGATTTTCTCATTCAACGGATTAGCAAAAGACTGCACCGCACAATAAATGACGATCCACACGATCGAAAAGGTCAGTTCGTTTTTCTCATATAGCTTTTTCATCTGTTCTCCTCCCGTACTGCTAATATCGCACCCGTGTAAGCCCGTTCCAGCTGCGCCTTTACGAGCTCCTCCTCATACTCTAATGAATTGTTTGCGATCATGCTCGCATATCCATGTGCAAACAGAAAAACCGTCAGAAATATTTCTTTGATCTGCCCGATACTTCCTCCGACCGCTCCCTGCATTGCCGAAAGGACAGGCGCAAGCTCTTCGGCATCTATCATTTCAGGTAAAGTCATTCCGGCAAAAAAATCCGATTGAAAAAGGAAGCGGAACAAATACGGCTCTTCCACTGCAAAACGGATATAATTCAGCCCGATCCCCAGCATCACGCCTTTTTGCGGGCGTTCCAGGTTCATGAGGTATGCCGTGTGATAGCCGTCCGCTTTTGCATAAGCAGCCTTTTTCAATTCCTCAATCGTCGAAAAATGGTACATGACAGGCTGCGTGGAACAGTTCAGCTTTTCTGCCACCGTCCTTGCATTCACATTTTCCGCCCCCGTTTCACGGGCAACCTCAAAGGCTGCGTCAACGACCATCTCTTTCGTCACCCTTGCTTTTGGCGGCATGGTTCAGCCCTCCT
>CAZVWN010000218.1:0-2936 GCA_964631065.1 uncultured Acetatifactor sp. | reverse complement strand
CTCACGCATGCGACAGAATGGGGAACATCATCTTCTCTCTGCTCACGCAGTTTAAGTCCTGCCCCAGGATAAACAGGGTGCAGTCCTCTTCCTTATGCACCCGCACCGAAAGTCCCTCCTTATGCACCGGCGTATATCCCAGCACGGCTTCCGTAAATCCGCCGCCGAACGCCCCTGCCAGACGCTTCAGATCCACATGCTTCTTTCCGAACACCTGATGCAGATACAGCGTTTCTCCTTCAACCGCCCCCACGGCATAAGCGCCGCACTCCGGCAGCCGGTAAATACAGTCGCTGTACGCTCCGTCCAGCCAGAAATGGTACAGATCAATATTCTCACTCATATACAGCGCATCATTTTCATTTCCCTCAGGATCGGAAAGATACGTCTCCAGAAACGAAAAGAACGCCTCCGCCTGTGCTTTCTCAGACAGTGTCACCTTTTCTGCCGTATACGGAACCACATTGTCTGCTTCGTCCATGGAGAAATAGTATTCATATTCCTCACACGGCACAAACCCGAATTTCGGATAATAGTCCAGCACGCTGTCATTGCCGAACAGATAAATTCCGTCCGCTTCCCCATACTCCCGCAGAACGGATTCCATAATTTCCCTGTTCAGTCCCTGCCCCCTGTACGCCTCATCCGTCATGACCGTACCGAGCTGTATATAATTCCGAAGCTTTCCGCCTCTGTCAAACTGCATTCTGTTCACGGAAACATTAGAGACCACCTTCCCCGCATCCGTTACGGCATGCGGCACATAGCAGTCCCCGAAATGTCCCGCCGCATGCCAGCTTTCAAAATCAAAGCCGAAGGTATTCCGCGTCAGCTCATTAAAGGACTTCAACAACTCCGTATCATCCCTGTATATCTTTTTTATCATTTCCCGTTTTTCCTTTCCTTATTATAACTACAATACCGTCTTTATAATGCCTTTTTCGGACACGCCTTTACACATTCAAAGCATAAAATGCACTCCGTTCCGTTTTTGCGCTTTCTTGAATTATCCGTGACATCGACATCCATAGGACAGACCTTCCTGCATTTCCCGCAGGATACGCATTTGCTCTTGTCACATTTCACCCTTGTCAGCGCAAAATAGCTCATCGGCTTTAAAAATACCGTGATCGGACAGATGTATTTACAGAACGCCCGATTGTCCTTACAGACAAAGGCAAGAACGATTCCTACCGCATAGTACAGGACATTTCCGATGAGAAATGCCCAAAACATGATGCGCTCCATGTTTCCGACATGCGCAAGGAACAGCGCGGAAACAAATACAAGAGACGCCGCAAACGTAAGATATCTGATCCAGCCTATTTTCTTCCGCGGCTGCTGCGGTATCTTATACGGCAGAAAATCCAGCACCATCGCCGTCCAGCACGCATATCCGCACCATCCCCGCCCGAAGAAAAGCGGTCCGAAAATCTTTGCAACCGCGTAATGGATGGTCGCCGCCTCAAAAACCCCGGTAAACAGATAGTACCAGAACCCTTCTATCTGCATATTTTCCCCGCTGATGACCCCGAGATAGAGCAGCATGTATAAACCGACCAGAAGCTGCGTCACCCGGCGTGCATGTCTGTACCTTTTTATGTAAAGCGTCAGCCCAAGCGCAATGGAACAGCCGATGTAGCTGAAATTCAGCAGATAAAAAAGATTGTCCTTCGTCAGCCAGAGTGTAACGGCAACCGTCTCAAAGACTGCCAGCATCGCCAGCGGCATAACATATTTTTTCATTTTGCATCCCCCTGCTGCCCACGGCAGCGCCTTTTTCCTTCGCATCCTTTTTCTTAAAACAGTTCATCCAGCAGAAGATACCAGCGGATCTTTTCCCAATCCGGCTCTATTCCCAATATTTCAAAGAGCTTCTCCGGCTGAAAATCCCTGTATACTTTTCCGCCATAGCTGCCGTCAAAGTTGTGTTTCAGGCTTCTGTAGCAAAGCGCGATATCATTCCACTTATCGCATATCCCCGCCCTGTCCAAATCGATAAAGCCTTTTATCCTGCCATTCTCCAGAAAGATATTCGGCAGACAGAAATCCCCATGCGAAAATACCGGTTCAAACGGCGGACGGTTTTCCCCGAGCCATTTGAGCAGCTCTTTGGGATCTGCAAAGCCGTTTTCTCCAAAGGTCTCCGGCTCCACGTTATCCAAATCTACCAGCCCCGCTTCTATCTGCCGCCCTGCCTCCTTCAGCAGGGTTTCCGGATCCCGCAGCCTCGGACAGTCCTTCGTGTCCACTTCCCATAACTGCTTCATTCCCTGCGCCAGCGCCTTCAAAAGGACTTCCGGCTGCTCCAGGTACTGTGTCGCACAGGACATTTCCCCGCCCATCTTCGACATCAGCAGATAACTTTTTCCGTTTTCCTCTTCGTGTTCCAGTACCTGCGGCACCGGAAGCTTTCCCTCCAGCCACCGCATCATCTGCACCTGTTTTTTCACGGCTGCCGGATCATCCCCGATCTTTAAAACCATCTCTTCAAAAATCAGCACCTGACTTCCGGACATTCCTGTCGTATCCGTCGTAAACGGCTTTTTATCCGTCCATGCCCTGATTTTTGAAGGCATCCTTAACTGTCCCATTCGTTTCCTCCCGCCCGGTAAAGCGCGCGATCCGTAAATTCTGCTCTGCTCAACCGGCTTTCCGATTAAACACAGCGGTTTCCTGTCACTCTGATTGTATCACGTTTCTTCCGCTCCTGCCACAACAAAATACAGCATCCCCTTGACAGGATGAAACACGATCCGTATAATTAAACTGTGAGTTTAATTATCGCAAGGAGGAACGCATGGGACGAAGAAAGAAAGAGCCCGGAAGTGTACACCGGGAAAACATAGCATCTGCGGCATCTGCTCTATTCATGGAAAAGGGAATCACCGCAACTTCCATGGACGATATCGCACAGGCTGCCGGATACAGTAAAG
>CAZVWN010000217.1:0-3010 GCA_964631065.1 uncultured Acetatifactor sp. | reverse complement strand
TCTGGAAATAACGGTCAAAGCCGGATGCCATCAGAATCTGCTTAAACTGCTGCGGCGCCTGCGGCAGCGCGTAAAATTTTCCGGGATGGTTTCTCGCCGGAACCAGATAATCCCTCGCGCCCTCCGGCGAAGAGCAGGTCAGGATCGGCGTCGTGATCTCCATAAATCCCTGCGCGTTCATCCGCTGACGCAGCTCTGCGACAATCTGACTTCTCATCACGATGTTTTTCTTCATGGCAGGGTTGCGCAGATCCAGATAACGGTACTTCAGTCTTGCGTTCTCATCCGCCTCCCTGGACTGGTTGATCTCGAAGGGAAGCGCATTGTAAATGCACTTCCCGAGAACCTCAATTTTCTCCGGAACGACTTCGATCTCTCCGGTCGGCAGCTCCCTGTTCTTGTTGGAACGCTCCCTGACGACACCCTCCACCAGAATCGTGGATTCCTTGTTGATGCCGTCCATGACATTCATCATTTCCTCGGTCTCGACAACCAGCTGCGTCGTTCCGTAAAAATCACGCAGGATCACGAAGCCTAAGTTTTTGCTGACCTTTCGCATGTTCTCAAACCAGCCCGCGAGCGTTACCCGCTCTCCCGCGTTTTCCAACCTCAATTCGTTACAGTTATGTGTTCTGGACTGTACCATTTCCTCTGCTCCTTATCTCTTCATTTCTTCCTTATAAAACTCCAGGAATTCCCCGTAGCCGTCAGCCGTCAGCTGATCCTTCTGGAATTTTTTATTCTTATTCATGCGGACTACCAGTACCTGCTTTCCTTCCTGCCGTTTTTCCTGCGCCGCCGCAATGATCTCACACAGCCGCTCGCCGCTGACGCCTTTTTCGATCAGAAATGCGATCTTTTCAGGCTCTCCGGGAATCCGGAATCCATTTTCCATCAAAAGCAGTACAATTCTCTCAAAACCGATCGAGAAACCGCACGCCGGAACATCATTCCCGGTGAATTTACCGACCATCTTATCATATCTGCCGCCTCCGCCGCAGCTGATCCCGAGACCGGGAAGCGCAACCTCAAAGATGGTCCCCGTATAATAAGACATCCCGCGAACCAGCGTTGCGTCAAATACCAGCTTAAAATCCGCCGCCTTTGTCGCACTGACACTGTCGATGATTTCCTGCAGTCCCTCCGTCACGGACGGCTCCAGCACGCCCGCAAGCGTCTCCGCCAGATAAGCAACCCCGTTCTCCTGCGTTTCCAGCTCCCTGTACAGCTTCAGATACCGGTCAACACTTTCCTGCGCAAAGCCCTTCTCCGACAGCTCCTGCGCCACGCCGTCCAGTCCGATCTTGTCCATCTTATCCAGCGTGATGAAAACGCTGTCGTAAGCATCTTCCGGAAAACCGCTGTATGCCGCCATTGCCTTTAAAATCTGTCTGTCGTTGATACGGATCTCAAACCCTTTAAACCCAAGCTTTCCCAGCGTTGTCGTCGTTGCAAGGATCAGCTCGATCTCCGCAAGGTTGGACGGTTCGCCGAGAATATCAATATCACACTGCATGAACTGGCGGTAACGCCCTCTCTGCGGACGGTCGGCACGCCAGACATTTCCCATCTGTAGCGCTTTAAAGGGCGCGGGCAGATTCGCCGCGTTGTTGGAATAATAGCGCACCAGCGGCACGGTCAGATCATAGCGCAGGCCGCTGTCCACAACGCTCTCTTCCGTTGTCGCTTCCGCAACATTCAGCTTTTCTCCCCGTTTTAAGATCTTAAAGATCAGCTTCTCATTGTCGCCGCCCTGCTTATTTGTCAGATTGGCAATATTCTCCACACAGGGTGTCTCGATAGAGTGGAAGCCGAACTTTCCGTAAGTCTCTCTGATCACGCCGATCACATAGTTGCGGATCTGCATCTCCTCCGGCAGAATATCCCTCATGCCTGTCACAGGCTTCTTGCTCAATGCCATAATCATCCTCGTTTCTGAAATGGTTTCATTTGTTTTTCTCTACCATGATACTTTTTTTCCCGCGAACTGTCAATATTTCCTTGCGTTTCCGTTATTTCCGTTCCTTTTTGATCTGCTTACGCTTCACGGCGATGGCTTTCATCTTTGCGTTTTTATCGCTCTCATCCCGCAGCTTCCGATAAAGCGCATACCGCTCTTTTGTCAGCGTGCCGTCTTCCAGCGCTTTCTTTACCATACAGCCCGGCTCCGTGTCATGCTTACAGTCACGGAATCTGCACTGTTCCCCTAATTTTGCAATGTCCGAAAACGTCTCCTCAATGCCCTCCGCCGTCTCGCAAAGTCCCAGCTCACGCATACCGGGCGTATCAATGATCACGGCGTCGTTTTCCAGAAAGATCATCTGACGGTGCGTGGTCGTGTGTCTCCCCTTGGCATCTCCGCTTCTGACCGCGTTCGTCTTCATCATCTCACGCCCTGCCAGTGCGTTCACAAGCGTTGATTTTCCCACACCGGAAGAGCCCAGAAGGACGACCGTACTGCCCGGCGCGATATACTCCCGCAGCTCCTTAAGGCCTACGCCGTACAGTGCGCTGACCGTATGCACCCGTACCTGTTCCGACAGTGCCTCCACCTCCCGGACATATCTGCCCGGATTGCCGCACAGATCCGACTTGGTAAGAATGACGACCGGAATCCCGTTCCCCTGCAATGTAATGGATACATACCGCGCAATCCTGTTCAGATTATAATTCTCGTTCAGAGAAGTCACAATAAACACATAATCAAAGTTTGCCGCCATTTCCTGTTCCTGCATATGCTTTACATAAGGAGCGGCATGACCGGACTGATCCGCGCGCTTTAACAGACTCCGCCGTTCACAGACCGCAGTGATCACGCAATCCCCGTCCGGATGGTACAGAAACGTTACATAATCCCCTACGACCGGAAGCGGTCTTCCCTCATTTTGAAAACAGCCCTTCAGCTTCCCTGTCAGCTCCTCCTCCCAGAACCGGATCACATAGGTATTTTTCTGAATTTCGCAGATTCTTCCCAGACGCTCCTTATGAAGCCACTGGCAGGAAAGCGTCA
>CAZVWN010000216.1:0-3077 GCA_964631065.1 uncultured Acetatifactor sp. | reverse complement strand
TTCTCATGGCTTCTTTTCCCTCCCTTATAAAAAAATTCCGCAGATCAGACTTCCCTTCCGATCTGCGGAACCTCCCGGCTCTTAGCCTAATGTCGCCCCGCCAATGATGCCTACGGATTGTTCCGTGCTGCGCACTCTCACAATCCTGCCCCCTATTCGCATATCGTGGGATTAACATCCCACTTTTATGCTCATATTGGGGCGGGTCTCAAGGTCTTTCAACCACTTATGAGCAGGCTCATGTGGTTTTAGACCTTTTGCCCCTGGCATAATAAAGACTTTCCTGTCATTTCCGCAGGCTGCTCCATACCCATAATCTCAATCAGCGTAGGAATGATGTCCGCAAGACAGCCGCCCTCGCGCAGTCCGCAGCCCTCCTCATAATTGACGAGTAAAAACGGCACCTGATTCGTCGTATGCGCCGTAAAGGGTTCTCCCGTCTCACCGTCGATCAGCTGCTCCGCATTGCCGTGATCCGCGCAGATAAACATCACGCCGCCGACCTCTTTGATCGCATCCACTGCCTTTCCGACACATTCATCCACCGTCTCAATCGCCTTGACCGCTGCGGAAAGAACGCCGGTATGACCGACCATGTCGGGGTTTGCAAAGTTGATGATGATCACGTCGTATTGATCGGAACGGATCGCGTCGCAAAGCTTCTCACAGACCTCGGGCGCGCTCATCTGGGGCTTTAAGTCATACGTCGCAACATCCTTCGGGGAATTTACCAATACTCTGTCCTCGCCCGGATTCGGCTCCTCGACGCCGCCGTTAAAGAAGAACGTGACATGCGCATACTTCTCCGTCTCCGCGATACGCGCCTGCTTTAAATGATTTGCGGCAAGCCATTCGCCGAACGTATTCGTAACGGCAATTTTGTGGAACGCAACCTCCTTGTTCGGGATGGTCGGATCATAATCGGAGAAGCATACAAACGTGATCTGCTTACGCGCGCCTCTGTCAAAGCCCTTGAAGTCATCCTCGCAAAAAGCTCTTGTAATCTCTCTTGCACGGTCGGGACGGAAATTGAAGAACACAACGGAATCGCCGTCCTGCACGGTTGCAACGGGCTTTTCGTCCTCCACGACAACGGTGGGTTTTACAAACTCATCCGTCTCCTCTCTCTCATACGACTGTGCGATCGCACAGATCCCGCACGCGGCAGTCAGTCCCTCTCCCTTTGTCATCGCGTCATACGCAAGCTTTACGCGGTCATAGTTGTTGTCCCGGTCCATCGCATAATAACGCCCCGCAACGGAAGCGATCCTGCCGACGCCGATCTTCTCCATCTCGGCATTCAGCGCCTCTGCATATTCTTTGCCGCTCGCCGGAGGCGTATCACGCCCGTCGAGGAAGCAGTGTACAAATACCTTGTCCAGTCCGTTTCTCTTCGCAAGCTCGAGCAGCGCGTAGAGGTGGGTGTTGTGGCTGTGAACGCCGCCGTCGGAAAGCAGTCCCATCAGATGCAGCGCACTGCCGTTCTTCTTACAGTTTTCCACCGCCTTTAACAGCGCGGGATTCTCAAAGAAAACGCCGTCCTGAATCTCCTTTGTAATACGGGTAAGCTCCTGATAGACAATGCGTCCCGCGCCCATATTCAGGTGTCCGACCTCGGAATTTCCCATCTGTCCCTCGGGCAGTCCGACCGCCATACCGCTCGCATTTCCCTTTACCCAGGGATACGCCTTCATCAGTCCGTCCATCACGGGCGTCTTCGCCTGTGCGATCGCATTCCCTTCCGTCTTATCATTCAGCCCATAGCCGTCCAAAATCATCAAAACAACAGGTTTTCTGCTCATGTCTGTCTCCTCTTCTTTTTCTCTTTCCCTACAGACCGCTTTCTCTGCGGCTGCACGCGTACAGTATAGCATGTTTTCCCTGCCCGCGCAACACCAAAACCTCTGCGGCGGAGATGCCCGGAGATTGCTTTTTCCTTCATTTCCTGCTATACTGACAAGAAAACCTTGCGGTATTTCCCGCAATATCCGGCTGATGCAAAGTCAGAACCGGGATCAGAATAAGGAGAATCCTATGCTTACGTTATTATCGGGAATTTTTATCAGAAATGAAAAAGAGATGTCTGATTCTGCCGTCCGTCAGGCATACGGCATGCTCTGCGGCGCGCTCGGCATCTTCCTAAACCTTTGTCTGTTTGCCGGAAAATTTATCGCCGGGCTCTTAAGCAATTCCATCGCCATCACGGCGGATGCCTTCAACAACCTCTCCGATGCGGGGTCTTCCATCATTACCCTAATCGGCTTTCAAATGGCGGGACAGAAGCCCGATCCGGATCACCCGTTCGGACACGGCAGAATCGAATATATCTCAGGGCTTCTCGTCTCCATCATTATCATCCTGATGGGGTTTGAGCTGCTGAAAAGCTCGTTCGACAAGATCCTGCATCCGGAGGCGCTGACCTTCTCTCCCGTCTCGCTGCTCATCCTTGCCGCCTCGATCCTTGTCAAATGCTATATGTACTTTTACAACCATCGTCTCGGAAAGCGCTTTTCTTCCTCTGCCATGCTGGCGACCGCGACCGATTCCTTGAGCGACACGCTCTCCACGGCTGTCGTTTTCCTTTCCACGCTCGTCGCACATTTTAGCAGTCTTAACATCGACGGCTGGTGCGGTATCCTTGTCGGACTGTTCATCTGCTACTCCGGCTTCGGCGCGGCAAGGGATACGATCAGCCCCCTGCTCGGTCAGGCGCCGGAACCCGAATTTGTCCGTCAGGTAACGGATATCGTCACGGCGCATCCGGAAATCGTCGGCACACATGACCTCATTGTCCACAATTACGGTCCCGGGCGTGTTCTGCTCTCCCTGCACGCGGAGGTTCCCGCGGACGGAGACATCCTAGAGCTGCACGATGTCATCGACACGATCGAGCATGAGCTGCGCGATACCTTAAACTGTCACGCAGTGATCCATATGGATCCCGTTCAGGTCGGCGACGCGGAAACCGACAGGCTCAAGGCGCTTGTCGGGGAATGTCTGGAAACGATCGATCCCTCCTTAAGCATGCACGATTTCCGCATTGTCTCAGGACCGACCCATACCAACCTGATCTTCGA
>CAZVWN010000215.1:0-3084 GCA_964631065.1 uncultured Acetatifactor sp. | reverse complement strand
ATCTTCAAAAGATTGCTCAAAATTGAAAATACGAGGGCAAAATTAAATTAGGTGGCATTTACTTTTTCATTTGACCTTTTTCACATTTTAAAATTCCTGATATTCTGTTCCAGTACATCCGCCGTTCCTTTTAATTTTGCCGCAGACTGTTTCACTTCCCCGAAACGCTCCGACACATCCGTAATGACTCTGCCCGTGTCCTGCGTATTGGTTACATTGCTTGCCGCAATATCAGACAGCCCCGCAATCGTACCGATCATTTTTTTCCTTGCCTTTTCCAGCTCCTGTGTTCTGCTCTCTATACTTCTTATGCTCGCGATGGAGGTATGTATTTCGCCCATGACTTTCACGACAGACTCTTCCGTGCTCACGATATACCGGTTCTGTTTATCAATGACTGACTGCATCTGCTGCATTGCCTCAACTACATGTCCTGCATTTGTAATCAGCGTATTGACAATCCTGTCAATGCTGCCGCCGGTATGATTCGACTGCTCTGCCAGCTTCCGTATTTCACCCGCTACAACCGCGAAGCCTCTTCCCGCCTCTCCGGCTCTTGCCGCCTCTATGCCGGCATTCAGGGAAAGCAGGTTTGTCTGTTCTGCTATCTCCGAAATAAATTCTGCCGCCTCGCGTATTGCCTTTGCGGATTCGTTGTTCTGTCTGATCAGCTCCGCGATTTCGGCGACCGCGCTTCCTACCTCCCCGCTGCTGCTCTTTAACTCCTCAATGGCAGCGTTGGTCTTATCGCCCGCCGCAAGCATATGATCCGCACTTTCATTTAATACCGCCGCCTCACTGCCGGTCTCAATAATCAGATTCCCCATATAGGCAATATTTTCCGACGCATTTTGAGTATCCTCCGCCTGTGAGACTGCCCCTGACGTAATGGTATCTGCCGCCTTCATCACACGATCCATCCCGGCTACAGCCTGAAGGGAGGTCTGCTCGAGCGTATCGGACGCATCCGTCAGCTGATCCATGCTGTCGCTGATCCCGCCGATAATATTTCGCAGATCCGACCGTAATCTGCTGATCGCCCTCGTCAGATCGCCCACCTCATCCCTGCGTCTCATGTGCTTTTCATCCGGCCGCACATTCAGATTTCCCGTAGCCAGCTCCTCCACACAGAGAATTTCCTTATTTAATGCCTTTGATATGGAATTGGCGACCAGTCCTGCGCTGATCATGCCGATCAGGGCGATCAATACGACAACAATGACCATATAAAACACGATACCAAGAACGCTGTTTACCGTTTCCTCTTTATTTACACCCGCAAAAACCATGCCGACCGGCTCTCCGTTTTGGAATACGGGAACATAATATCCATAATACATTTCCCCGTTTACGGACACGCTCCTGCTGAAATATTCCCGCCCGTTGCGAAGAACCTCTTCTTCAATTTTCGCTCCCGCGGGACTGCCAAGAATGCGGTTCCCGTCTTCATCCGAAATGGATGTCATGATCCTTTGGGTTCCGTAGAAAAAAGTGACCTCCATTCCGGATTCCTCTTTGATGGTATCCAGCAGCTTCTCCGAGCGGGAAATATTATACCCGCCCTTCCAGATATCTCCATTGGACGCGACGGTATAAAAACCGGAGTTCTGATCGTAGGCTGCCAGCGTCGCCGAAGCCGTTCCCCGCAGGGAGCTTTCCACCTGCCGGATAATGGAGGTTTTCAGAGACGTTACCGCCATGATAACGATGATAATTCCTAAAATGCTGATTGGCAGCAATGCGCATAAAAAAATTTTTTTACGGATTGTCAGTTTCATTCCTTTCCTCCTTCGTCACTCGACAACAACAACGTTTTCGTAATACCAGTCGATTTCTCCGGTAATGACTGCATCCTCCAGCGTTGCTCCTGCGTTTCCGATCACTTCGCCCGTGTTTGTTCTCAGTTCTCCGTCAAAAACATTGCAGCTACCGTTTAAAATGGCATCCGTTGCCTCCGTAACCTTTTCCTGCGTTCCGTCTGCACAAAAGGAAGCTACCTCCGTTATTCCCACCAGACCTTCCTTCATGCCGCCGTAATAGTCGGAGCCGTCCCAGGTTCCCTCTATTACGGAAGCAACCGCCGCCGTATAATAAGCGCTCCAGTTCCATGTCACGCTGCATAAGCACGCTTCCGGAACCTCCTTGCTCATGTCCGAATTATATCCGATCCCATATACCCCGTATTCCTGCGCCAGCGTCATCGGATAAGAGGTATCGCAGTGCTGCGCCATCACATCGCACCCCATATCCAGCAGCTTCCTCGCCGCCTCTTCCTCTTTCTGCGGATCATACCAGCTGTCGGTGACTGCCACATAGATCGTTGCCTCCGGATTCACGGACGCAACGCCGATGGCAAAAGCGTCAATCCCGCCCGTTACCTCCGGGTTGCCGGTATCCATAGCCGCAACATAGCCGATTTTATTGCTTACGGTATTCATTCCCGCGACAATTCCGCTCAGATATCTCGGCTGATAGATCCGCCCGAAATAATTGTTGAAATTCGTGCCGTTCGACAGATATCCCGTACCGTGTGAAAAATATATCTCCGGATATTTTTCCGCCATTTCCGCCGTAACTTCCATGTATCCCCAGCTTGTGGCAAAAATGATATTACAGCCGTCCGAAATACATTCTTCGATCGCGGTCTTCGTCCCCTCCGTATCTGCATCATCCACTATCTTCCGCTCAATCTGCTCATCCGATAAGTCCAGATTGCTCTGCATTCCCAATATGCCGAGATCGTGCGTATAGGAATACCCGCTTCCATCCGCAGGATCCGAAATATACAGAACCCCCACCTTAATATCTTCCATGTCGTCGGATTCCGCCGTATCCGTTTCCCCCCAAACGGCAACCGCCGTCTCTGACACATAACCGTCGTTTGTCACATAATCGTCCGGCTCCGTGCCGCCCGCCCCGCAGCCGCTCAGACTGCCGATAAGAAGCAGCCCCGCCACCGGCAAACCCGTAATCTTTCTTTTCATTCTCAGTCTCTCCTTCCTGTGTATCCCTCTGTATTTACTCTACTGTGATAACGTCCTTCAGGACATAGTGAAAGCCGGGCGCGGAAGACTTCCCGTTTTC
>CAZVWN010000214.1:0-3107 GCA_964631065.1 uncultured Acetatifactor sp. | reverse complement strand
ACAGTATGATAAACGGACTGCTGTTGGGATTTTTTGCGGTTCAGGGAGCGGCTTTTGTATTCCGACCTTACGATGTCATGCGTTACCCGGGTATGTATGCCAATGCAAATATTAATGCTTTGTTTTATGCAATAACTTATGCCGCATGGCTTTGTAAGTGGTATCGGCAAAGGTGTGAAAAAAGGCATATTTTCTTAAGGGGAGTGACCGCATTCTTTGCATCGGCGATGTGGGGGTTTGCTTTTCTGACAATGGGCAGGACGGGGCTGCTGACGATGGGTATACTGACGGTTCTCTTCCTTGTTTATTGCGCGATCACCTTCCGGACGAGGAGAGTTTTGCGGTTTATTGGAACGGGAACGCTGATCGTGACTGTAGCGGTGGTGAGCTTTCCGCTTGTTTTCGGCTGTGTCAGATATCTTCCGCCGGTCTTTCATCATCCGATCTGGTTTTTTGACGAATACAGCGAGGAAAAGGTGCATTCCTGGGATCCTGTTGATTCGGAAAAATATATTGATTTCGATGAGTTTATGCAGGAATCGTTCGGACGCGTCTTATGGTTTCTTGATTTTTCCGGGAAGGAGGTCAGGGAGTTCTTGCGTCCGTCCCTGATTGCTTATGCGGCAGAGGCGGGAGAAGAAAAGCCTGAAGCGGAGCTTTCGGGAAACGGGATATGGGCGGATCCGCCTGACGGAACGGGGATTGATGAAGACCATCCCGTGCTGACGGATCCGGAGAAAATCGGTAATCCTGTTGCCATCCGGACGACGATTCACCGGTATTATCTACAGCACCTGAATTTTAGTGGTCACAAGGCGGAAGAGAATGGTTTCTGGCTGACTGAGGGCTATTATGCGCCGCATGCGCACAATATTTTACTACAGTTTTCCTTCAATTTCGGCATCCTTCCGGGTATCCTGTTCGGCGGAATCGGCATTTGGGCAGTAATCATTGCGTTTCGGGAAACGGTAAAGGGGAAACGCCGGGAACAGAATCCGGAGATGCTTGCCATGATCCTGTTTGCCGCAGTGCTCTTTTCTTTCGGAATGCTGGAAATATGCTGGCAGACCGGACAGAACAGCCTGACGATGTATTTTGTGATGCTGTATGCGGTCATGAGAGCGAAAACGGAGGAAACGTAAGGGCTTGGTTCGGAACGGTTGCTGATATGTTACGGCTGAACTGTTACGTGTGGTGAAATAATTTGTCCGGGGGGGGGGTGACAAATGGTTGAACGAGTGATACAATATAAAATATTTTGACCTTTGCATGAGGAGCAGAAGAGATACGGAAATGAAAAAGAAGACCGATTTTTTAAAGATACCGTTAAACAGGATTCTGATTCTGGTGATACTGGATGTGATGAGCATTATCGTTGCATCCTTTGCGGCGCTGTACATCCGCTTTGATTTCAGCTTTGCAAAAATCGAGCCGCAGTTTATGATGCGTCTGGAGTATATACTGCTTCCGAACATTGTCGTAACACTGCTGTTTTATGTGATCTGGAAGCTGTATAAGAGCGTCTGGCGCTATGCCGGTGCAAATGAGATCGTCAACATTGTATTCGCGACGACCTGTACTGCTGCGGCGCAGATCGTATACTGCCATTTTCTGGATCAGAAAATGCCGCGGAGCTATTATGTTCTCTACTGGTTTCTTCTGACGGTCATGACCAGCGGCATCCGTTTCAGTTATCGGATCCTGCGGATGGTCAACAGTAAGCGGACAGAGATTACGGACAAAAACGGAAGAATCAACGTCATGATCATCGGCGCCGGCGCGGCGGGAAATATGATACTGAAGGAGATCGAGAGCAGTCAGTATCTGAATCTTCGCGCGAGGTGCGTCATTGACGATCAGCCGGGGTGTCACGGGAAGATGCTGCGCGGCGTGCCGATCGTCGGCGGACGCGATAAGATTCTTGAAGCAGTGCCGCATTATGGGATTGACGAGATTATTCTCGCGATTCCTTCGGCAGGAGTACAGACGAAAAGAGAGATTCTGGATATCTGTAAGGAGACGGGATGTAAGCTGAGAAGTCTGCCCGGAATGTATCAGCTGGTCAACGGCGAGGTTTCCGTGTCGAAGCTGAAGGAGGTTGAAATCGAGGATCTTCTGGGAAGAGAGCCTATCCGGATCAACACGGAAGAGGTTTTCGGCTATGTCAGCGGGAAGACGATCCTTGTCACGGGCGGCGGCGGTTCCATCGGCAGCGAGCTTTGCAGACAGATCGCCTCTCATAATCCGAAGAAGCTTATTATTGTCGATATCTATGAAAATAATGCCTATGAAATTCAGCAGGAATTACTGCGGAAATATCCGGAGCTGAATCTTGTCGTGCTGATTGCATCCGTGCGCAATACGAACCGTATTAACAGTATTTTTGAGACCTATCGTCCGAACATTGTTTACCATGCCGCAGCGCATAAGCATGTTCCGCTTATGGAGACAAGCCCTAACGAGGCGATCAAGAACAATGTCATGGGAACTTATCGGACGGCGACGGCGGCGGACAGATACGGCGCGGAAAAATTTGTACTGATCTCGACGGACAAGGCTGTAAATCCGACGAACGTCATGGGCGCATCCAAACGAATCTGCGAGATGGTCGTTCAGATGATGAATCAGAAGTCGAAAACGAATTTTGTCGCCGTGCGCTTCGGAAATGTTCTCGGCAGTAACGGCAGCGTTATTCCGCTGTTTAAACGGCAGATCGCGGAAGGCGGTCCCGTAACCGTAACGCATCCGGACATTATCCGTTATTTTATGACGATACCGGAGGCGGTGTCGCTGGTTCTTCAGGCGGGCGCTTACGCGAAGGGCGGCGAAATCTTTGTACTGGATATGGGGAAGCCGGTAAAAATCGTTGATCTTGCGACGAATCTGATCAAGCTTTCCGGATACAGACCCGGTGAGGACATCGAAATTCAGTTTACGGGACTCAGACCCGGGGAGAAGATGTACGAAGAGCTGCTGATGAGCGAAGAAGGACTGAAGAAGACCGATAATGAGCTTATTTTTATCGGGAAGCCGATAGATTTTCAGACGGACGTATTTGAAAAGCAGCTGGAGAAGCTGATTGCCGACGCGAAGAAGGAAACGGCGGA
>CAZVWN010000213.1:0-3141 GCA_964631065.1 uncultured Acetatifactor sp. | reverse complement strand
AACAGCATGAGCGTTCCCGTCAGATTATCGTAAAGTGCAATGTTTATCCCGTCTTCTGTCCTGATACAATTTGTCCCGTTCAACATGACCGTCTTCGCATCCCCATTTCCTGAAAGCACGATATCTGCCTCGTTCCAGTCTCCATACCGGTAAAACGACGCATTTGTTTCTTCCAGCAATATCTGTCCGTTTCCGAGGATCCAGACGCCGCCCGTCTCGTAAAAAGCATCGCAGATTCCAAGCGCTTCGAGCTTATCCGCCAGATAAACGTCCTCCCGCAGATACTCTCCGCTTGTCGCGATCAGAACCGTATATTCCTCAGACTCCGCCGCAAATTCCAGCACCGCCTTTAAATCGCTTTCCTGCTGCAGACTGTAATTCTGCATCTCATGCTTTCTGGTCAGGGCATCCCTGTCCCAGAGCTTATACGCCGGATCACCGCGATGATCCGAAAGATCATAATGCGCCGCAAGATATTGCCCGATACAGCGGGTCACCTTCTTTGCCCCCCAGACATTCGTATGTCCGTAATCAATAAAATCTGTACTCCGGTCAAAGCCGATTTCCTCGAACCTTTCAATCATGTTGATCACGGGAATCCCCTCCGCCTCCGCGAGGTTCCGGGTATAATAAAGCTTCATCTGATCCGTTTCCGACGGGATATAGGGAGAGACAAAGAACACGAGTTCAATCCCGTTCTCCTTTGCCAGTTCTATAATCTTACGCAACCACATTTCCTCTTCTTCTGCGATCGGCACCAGGTCTTCTTCGGAATACGGCAGCAGATCATTATATCCTTCTTCAAGGCTCTGTGTCTCAAATGTCGTCTGATAACCGATGTAAACGGGAATATTCTGAACAAAATCCTCCTTCTGCAGCTCCCTGTATCTGGTATGGATTACCGGCCACTTCGCCGCAATGTCCCCTGATCTGTCTTCCGAGATCACACTTTTCGCAAGCTCTGCATAATCCGCCGAAAACGGATAAGACAGCAGATTCCTATACAGATTTCCTTCAATCAGATAACCGTGAAACGTTACGCCGTACAGATCCAGACAGACAACCTTCGGTGACTGTGTTTTCAGTCCTTCCTTCAGCCAGTAATAGGAAGCGGCAAGATCCTGCCCGGAAATCGACATGCTATAAGCCGCCATGCCATATTCCTCCCAGAGATCCGCATAAATAATGGAGCAATAGCTATGGCTGCTCCCCAGAAACAGAACATCCACAGTATCCTCCTCCAGCTCATAAAAAGTATCCAGCTGGGTAATATACGCTCCCGCCGTGTCCTTCCATGATAAGACGCCATAGACATATTTCAGCAGCAGCACCAATATCACGACAAAGCAGAGCGCTCCGACACCGCGCAGGATTTTTTTCTTTGCCGGCACCGGTTCCGGCTCTTTCCCTGCCGTCTCATTGATCTGTTCTTCTATTCTTTCTTCCATGCTTCCCTCTGCTCCCATCTTCCGCCGTCATCCGCTAAAACTGAAAATATATAAACTGTTGGGATTCAAAGTTGATCCCGTAAACGCCGTAAACCAGAACGGCGATAATCAGCGCAAAAATAACGATCCAGCGGAACCAGATGCATTGCTCCTGCAAAAATCCTGCAATATCCATTTTCTTCTTATAGCGCAGAATATCGACAAGAAGCAGAACAACGACCGCCGCTGCCAGAATATTCATCTCGGGTCTGTCCAACCCGAGCGTGTAGACCGTACCGTCAAAAAAGCTCCAGGGATCCCATTTCACCACCATCCGCCTGCAATATTCCAGCGCGTCGCTGATACTGGGCGCACGGAAAAAAATCCATGCAACGTCAACCAGCAGGAACGTCGAAATTCCCTGCGCCAGCCGGAAGCTGAAGCTTTCCGTCTTTGCATGGACAGCACTGTAAATATTCTTCCGCCATTTTTTCGTCAGATCCCCCACGACCTGATAGGCGCCATGCAGCAGTCCCCATGCAACATAGGTCCAGTTCGCACCGTGCCATAAACCGCTGAGGGTCATTGTCAGCATGACATTGCAGTACTTCCGGAATCGGGAACAGCGGTTGCCGCCAAGCGGGATATAGAGGTAATCGCGAAACCAGGTACTTAAGGAAATATGCCATCTGCGCCAGAACTCACCGACGGATTTTGCAAAATAAGGCGTCTCAAAATTCTCCATCAGCGTAAAGCCCATAACCTTCGCCGCGCCGACAGCAATCGTGGAATATCCCATAAAATCACAGTAAATCTGCAGGGCAAATCCGATTGCTCCCGCCGCCAGCGCAACGGTTCCGTACATATGGTAATTTTCAAAGACGGTATTTACCAAAATGGCAACCCTGTCAGCGATCACCATTTTGATAAATAATCCCCAGACCATCAGAATCAGCCCGTCAACCACCTTCTGATAACTAAACAGGCGTTCTTTATCGAGATTTTTCAGCTGTCCGAGCAGATTCTCCGACCGCTCTATCGGACCTGCGACCAGCTGCGGAAAAAAAGAGACAAACAGCGCATAACGCAGCGGATTTTTCTCCGCCTCAATCTTTCCGCGATATACGTCAATCAGATATCCCAGCGCCTGAAAAATAAAGAAAGAAATCCCCACAGGCAGCAGGATGTCAAATTGTCTGTCCCAAGTCTGTATATGCAATGCGGAAAAGATACGATTACAGGTCTGCCGGAAAAAAGCGAAATACTTAAAAAAGAACAACATTGCGAGATTCGTGCATACTCCCCCCGCTACAACCGTCCACTTTACCCAACGCCTGTTTGCACGCGGTATCAGCAGACCGCAGATCCAGGTAATTCCGGTCGAAACTGCCAGCAGAATAGCATGCTTCGGATTCCAACACATATAGAAATAATAACTGGCGAGCAAAAGCCACAGATAACGCGCCTTCCTCGGTATGACGCAGTAAAGCAGCGTTACAATGGGGAAGAAAATCAAGAAATCTATCGAATTGAACAGCATGTTCCGTGTCTCCTCATCTTATTTCCTTTGTACATCTCCCACCAGTATACTATATTTTACTGCTTCCGGCAAGCGGACATTTGACCGCATGCCGGTCAAAACGCGTAACCGCTTCCGCACTCACGCATGCGACAGAATGGGGAACATCATCTTCTCTCTGCTCACGCAGTTTAA
>CAZVWN010000212.1:0-3161 GCA_964631065.1 uncultured Acetatifactor sp. | reverse complement strand
GAGGTGAAGGACGGAGATGTTGGCGATTCAGATTTTGGTGTTGTTCCTGCTGCTGATCGTTGTTCCGATGCTGGCGGGAGGAATATTTGATAACAGGGAAGCGGGGATTTCCGGACTGATGTTCCGCTGGGTGAGCGGTCAGATGCTTTTATGGGCAGGATTTCAGTTGATCTGCGTACCGTTGATCCTGAAGCCCCGGGGAAACAGTTTCCGTTTTCTGATCCTGTTATACGGCATCTTTGCGGCAGCGGCGCTTCTGATGAGCGTCGGTGTATCAATCCGCAGGAAAGCGGGCGGGAGAGCGGAGCTGCTGCGGCAGAAGGACCAGGAGAAGGATAAGGCGGTCGTTTTACTTGGGGCGGCTGTTGTTGTGCTGCTTATTCTGCAGCAGGTTCTTGCGGGGGTTCTTGCATACGAGGAGGGAGATGATGCCTTTTATGTAGCGACTTCCGCTGTTACGGCAAGCTCGGAAACGATGTATCAGATCCTTCCCTATACCGGTGGAACGACGGGGCTGGACGCACGGCACGGGCTTGCGCCGTTTCCGATATGGGTCGCCATGCTGGCGAAGCTTTCGGGAATGCATGCAGCGACGGTTTCACAGATTGTTCTGCCGGTTGTTCTGATCGCGATGGCATATTCCGTTTTTTATCTGATCGCGTGCAGACTGTTTCCGGAAAAGCGCAGAGCCGCGCTTTTCTTTTTACTGCTTTTGGAACTGCTGGTGATCTTTGGCGGACATTCCCTGTATACGGCAGAAAATTTTCTGCTGGTGAGGACGGCGCAGGGGAAGGCGGTGCTTGCCGATATCGTTATTCCGTTCAGCTTTTTCCTGCTGCTTAGGCTGTTTGAGGGACTGGAAAAGGGGGAACGGGCGGGAATGCATTTCTGGCTGCTGCTTGGCGTGGCTATGGTTTCCGGATGCCTGTGCAGCACGCTCGGCGCGCTGCTTGTATGCCTGCTGCTTGCGGTGGGGGGATGCTGTGCCGTTGCCTGTTATGGAAAATGGAAGATCCTTGCGGGAATGGCAGTGTGCGCAGTCGTGCCGGCAGTTATGGCTCTTTTATATCTGAAGCTGGGTTGAGGAGAATGGGAATATGTGGACGGAAGCGGTAACGGTTTTTCAAAAGTATATGGGAACAGGACTTGTGGTGATCGGTTTTCTGGCGGCGCTGATCTATGTCTTCCTGAATGAGAAACAGAAGCCGCGGAGAATCCTTTTTGTCTATATGCCCGTTATGATTTTGCTTCTGTTTTTTAATCCGGTTTTTGCCCGGATCTTTTTTGCAACGGTGGGGAGCGAAATCTATTTCCGCATCTGGTGGCTGATTCCGGTTATTCAGGTGATCGCGTATGCGGTCGTTTCCGTCTGCGAAAGACTTCAGGGCAGGGGGAAGGCGATATTTGCCGTCACGTCTGTCGTGCTGATCGTTATTTCGGGAAAATCCGTGTATACGAATCCGCTGTACAGCCGGGCAGAGAACTGTTATCATGTGCCGGACTGTGTTGTGGAGCTCTGTGATGCAATTGCCGTGCCCGGGCGCGAGGTGATGGCGGCTTTTCCATGGGAGCTGCTTCTCTATGTGAGACAGTATGATCCGGGCGTGTGTATGCCCTACGGCAGGGATCAGATGGGGAAGTATTTCAGCGGATTTCTGACGGCGATGGAGCAGGACGAACCCGATGCGGAGGAAATAGCGGCTTATGCGGATCAGACAGGATGCCATTATGTGATCCTTGAGGAGGAAAAAAAGCTTCCGGAGGATGCCCGGAAGCTTGGACTGGAGCTGTATGCCGAGACGGCAGGCTATGTGATCTACCGCAACACGAACGTTCCGCTGGAGATCCCGCAGACGGACTGATCATTCGTAATAGCTGTCGAAGTAAGTGACCGCGTAGGCGAGACGTTCGGCGAGCTTCTTTCGTCCTGCCGTATTCAGATGCCGGTTGTCCGTCAGGTACGCTGCGGCGTCGGCTTCGCTGAAGGTGCCGTACAGATTATCGACAAAGCTGACCTGCTGCTGACTGCACACGGCGGCTTCCCGCGAGACGTAGGCAGAAAGCGCGTTTTCACCGTAAAGGACGGTGTCGCTGCTGATATAATTACCGTTTTCGTCCTGTTCCGCTGAAAAAGCATAGGGAGCGGACATGACGATGATGCGTGCATTCGGATGTTCGGACTTCAGCACCTCAATCCCCGCCCGCAGATTTCCTGCAAAGGTCTGAATATCCGTAGCGTTATCGGAGCTGCTGACAGGGATACCCGCGAGATAATCTGCCGCATCGTACAGAATGACGAAAATATCTATGGCATCAAAATCCACCTCGGAATAAAGCGCGTGGACTTCGGAAAGCTCCTGCGGCGCGTTTTCCCCTAACGCGGAAATTGCCTCATCGAAATAATCATGTACCTCCATGTCTGAGGTGAGCAGCGCCATCCAGTAAAAGTTGAAAGCATCCCAGGGGTTGAGCTCCATGTTGATAGAGGGCTGCGTACACGCAAGAGAGCTTCCGCCGATGGAAAAATTGTAGACGGTGGCGTCGGTAAGCTCCGCCACCATGGCGGCAAGGCTATCCTCCGAATCCCGGTCATCCGCAAAGGGTGCGTTGCCGAAGACGGCGATGGAAAGTCCGTCGGACAGATCGGGAGCGACCATGACACCGTCTTCGTCCGTCAGGGGAAGGATGCTGTCAAGCGTCTCTTCCGTGTCGTCCTCCGCCTCCGGATCACCAAGGTTTGTGTTCGGATCGACATACTGTCCCCAGTTGGAGAATCTTATATATATGACGGAGACCGTGAGGAGGATCACGGCGATCAGCACGATATGAAGGTTCAGCCGGAAGCCGCGTTTTTCGGGGAGCTCTTCCTCTTCGGAAAAATCTTCCGCGTCATCCTCAGGACATTCTTTTGCAGCGTCGTCAATAGCGTCCCAGTCGGGAGCTGCCGTCCGGTCAAGATCTATGAGATTGATTTCCGGTATTTTCTTTTTTGCCATAATAATCCTCATTCCGTTCTGAATAATGGTATAGTTTTTCCATAAAAACGTATTCCATACGGAAAAACCGGTTATCAGTATTGTAAACATATTACGGGTTGAAAGCAATACATAAAATGCAGAAATGAAATAAATTCGTAACGATTCCGCAGCAGGGGATAAAAA
>CAZVWN010000211.1:0-3167 GCA_964631065.1 uncultured Acetatifactor sp. | reverse complement strand
GAAAGCAGCGACTGAAATTCCGGGTATGTCATACCATAGCAGTCCGCACGGCGTTCGGAGAGCGCGGGCAGATATGCGATCAGGCTTTCATACAGCGCGTAGCTTTCCGGATGTCCTTCCCGCATCAGGCGCGGCAGATCCGCCGTACAGACGAGAACGCCGAGGTCTAGATCGCGCAGATAAATCTCATATAAAAGTCCCAGACGGAAATTGCGGTCAAAGTTGTCAATTGTCCGGACGATCGGTCTGATCCCGGTGCCGTCCAGAACCGAGGAGCGCGAGGCGTTGACGATCGTGTACCACTGCGGCGTCGTAAAGCTTTCGCAGGGGAAGTCCCGCAGCGCTGCATGAGCCTTGTCGATGGCAAGCCCCATCGTGCCGACGGGAACTTCCTTTTTCATATTAAGGGAGATCATCCGGAACATATGGTAGCACCAGAAGTCCGTACAGTAGGTTCCCTCTATGGAAGCTTTGTTTTCCCCGTCGGAGAGGAAGAGCAGACAGCTTTTGTGCTTCTTTGCAGCTTTTGCAAGCCCGTCAAGCCGCTGAACGACGGACAGCGTTCCGTTCCGGTCGGCAGACGGTATCGCCCGGTTTTTCTGCGAGGCAAATGCCGCTCCGGCAGTGACAGCGTTTTCTTTAAAAGCCTTCGGATAAACCCAGAGGTTATAGCTGTTGCTGATCCCGGTACCGGAGAGTGAAACGCTCAGGCGGACGGAAGCGGGCAGATCGGTATCCGGAATCCGCAGGGAAAAAGAGCCGAGCAGCTGTCTGCCCTGTTTTGTGACTGCGGGAACGGGCCGGAGAAATTCGGAAAGCACTTTCCCTTTCGTATCCGTCAGCAGACAGCGCAGCATACTCTCCGGCAGAGGCTCTTTTCGGAATGCGGCAAGGGAAACCGTAAAGGAAAAGCGTTCTCCCGCCGCTGCAAGATAGCTGTCAAATTCTGCCTGGATCACCGTATCCGAGCAGAATTTCCGCCAGTCTGCGGCGCTGATAAGTCCCTTGCTCTCCATGAAGGAATTGAGTACGCCGACGAGCGCCGTGCCCTGTCCGGTAAAATCCTGAAGATCGAGCAGCTGGAAGCCGGCAAGCTTTGAGGAGCGGAGCGCCGTTTCCAGTTCATCTTTATAACAGGCAACGGCAAGCGCGCCGGAATTCCGGAAATTTTCCTCCGCAAACGAAAGCATTTCCTTTTCTTCGAGTCTGCGCTTAAATTCCGAGAGATTCCGTGCCTGTAAGACGCCCGTATACCGGTCGATCTCCCTGAAATCCGGATAGGTTTCGTATTGTCCGATCTCATGCGAGACGACGGGAATCTGCGGAATCAGCTCCGCCTGTGCCTCCGTCAGCTTTACGCGCTTTACGCCCGTTCCATACTGGATCTCGATCGTGCCGTCCGAGGAAAGCGCCTCTGCCTGCTGCGCATATTCCGGGCAGATGGCAGCGTCATACTGAAAGCGCGTGCCGGGCGCATCCGTCTGGACATGTCCGAGCGGTTTGTCGCACATGGCGTAAGAGCCGCGGATCTGACGGTCGATCGTAAAGCGGACACCGGAAAAGAAGTCGTCGTGCGGCTGAATGTTGGGCACCCACTGGAAGTTGTTGGAGCCCTGCGTAAAGAGAACGTGCGGGCGGAATGCCTTATATTTTGCGAGCAGTACGTCGATCGCCGCCGCGTTTCCCCAAAGCTCATTTCCCATCGACATCATACAATAGGAAGGATGGCTGCCGAAGGTCTCCAGCATACGGAAGCCCTCCGCTTCCAGAAAGTCCTGCGCCTCCTGCCGGTAGTCCTCGTCCTCCGGACCGTTGAACGTTCCCCAGAAGGGAAGCTCCGGCTGCATATAGATGCCGAGCAGATCTGCCGCGAGGAAAGCGGCATCCGGCGGACAGCAGGTGTGGAAGCGGTAATGATTGATGCCGTAGTTTTTTGCGGTCTTCATAACGGAAAGCCAGCCGGCGGCGTGCATGGGCGCATATCCGGTCTTCGGGAAGATCATGCCGTCATGCTTTCCGCGCAGGAAGGTCTTTCTGCCGTTGATGAGAAAATTTGTGGTGTCCGTGGTAAAGCTGCGCAGTCCGCACCAGACGGAAGCGCTGTCGCCGCCCTCGATGTCCAGACGGTATACGGCGGGCGCCTCCTCATCCCAGAGCGCGGCGCAGGACGTAAGATCTACGGAAAGGGAAAGCGGATTTTCTCCCGGCTGTAAGCAGAGATCGCAATGACATTCCGCGTCCGGAAGGGCGGTCTGCTCCGTAAGCTCCTCCAGCGGAAGCGTTTCGGGAATTTCTGCATCCTGTGCGAGGTATTCTGCTTTCAGACGGACAAGGACAGGGCGGATATCCAGCCGCAGGGAACGCGCCGCATCCCCGTAATTCATCGCGGAAAAGTGCAGCAGAATTTTTCCTTCGTCCGGGCAGCTCTGTGCGAAAATCTCTCCGAAACGGATGTCTTCCCGGATGTTGAGCGAAATTTCCCCGAGGATGCCGTTCCAGTTCGTCTGCGTGTCAGGTGAGGTGAGATGCCCGCCGGGCACCTTGTAATCCGTGTTGGATACCATGACGGTGAGCACGGGTGTCAGCGATTTTATGTAAGGCGTAAGGTCGTAGCGGTGTCTTGCGACAAGGCTGTCGAAGCTTCCGACAGGCTGACCGTCAACCCATACGTAAGAGATCCGCGTGCGCTCTAAGATCAGCTCGAAATGCTTTCCGGCAAGCTGCGCAGGGTCTTCAAAGGGAAGCGTCACCGTGCGGCGATACCAGCTGTAGCCGGACATCTCGTAAGGATCGGTGAGGTAGCCGGTATTCACCCTTGTATGCGGCGTACCCTTTTTTGCTTCCGAAACAGTCGTCGGAAGCTGTATGGTATCGTGGAAGTCCTCTGTTTCATAATGTGCGGCAAGTCCCAGCTTTTCCTGATCGAGCCGGAAGCTCCATTCGCCTTTTAAGTCCAGTATCTGTTTCATGTTTTCCTCCATTCCGCAGACGCGTCCGGGAATCTGCGGACCGGATACGGCAACCGGGATGCAGCCTTTCACCATTGTGTCCGCTTTATAGGACATCTGTTTTCGCGCCTGTTTTTTGATTTTATCCCTCGATATCATATTATAGCAGAAGTGCGGACGCTTTTCCATGTGTTAAAGCAAACTGTGAGCGGTTTTTCC
>CAZVWN010000210.1:0-3172 GCA_964631065.1 uncultured Acetatifactor sp. | reverse complement strand
ACGGTACATAAGGACGTAACGGATCGCCTCATGCAGATCGATCCGACGCTGGCGAAACAGGCGAGACAGGTTTTGGATGTCAATAAGTCGGAGCGCCATATCAGAGGCGGGATGGCAACAAGAGAAAAATACAGACACATGACGTGAAGGATTTCGCTTTCCGAGCGTAAGAAGCGCCCTCAAATGAAACAAAAGTAAGCAGTCCGACGATGGAGCCGGATACTTTTGCGGATTTTGGGGGCTGTCTGTTGCCTGGGGAAAAGTATTGTCAATTCTGAATATTTTCTTAGTAAATATTGCTGTCATTTCTTAATTATATTGGAACGCATTGCCGTGTCCGCAAACTTTTGCTATACTTGTCACAGAGAAACCGGTGAGCGGCATCGGCGGACGGATGACCGGCGCTGCGAAAAGAGGATAGGAGGAGCAGTCGTATGACAGTATCGGAGGCAAAAGAAAAGCTGGAAAAATACGGACAGGAGCATGTCCTGAAATACTATGAGGAGCTTGGAGAAAAAGAGCGGGAAGCGCTTCTTGCGCAGATTGCGGCAACGGATATGAGCATTCTGAAGGCATGTGAAAACCGTGAGGAGCTTGCAAAGAAGGGCGTGATCACGCCGCTTGCAGCCATGCAGCTTCCCGAGATCGAGGAAAACAGGGAGATGTTTACGGAGACGGGACTTGCGGCGATCCGTGCGGGAAAGGTCGGCGCGGTTCTGCTCGCCGGCGGTATGGGAACAAGACTCGGCTCGGATAACCCGAAGGGAATGTATAATGTCGGACTGACGAAGGAGCTTTATATCTTTGAGTGTCTGATCCGCAATCTGTTGGACGTTGTCCGTCAGTCCGGACAGTGGATTCCGCTTTTTGTCATGACGAGCGACAAAAACCATGCGGCGACGGTCGGCTTCCTTAAGGAGCATGATTTCTTCGGTTATCGTGCGGAAGATGTTCATTTCTTTATGCAGGAGATGGCGGCAGCTACGGATTATAACGGAAAAATTTATCTGGAGGAAAAAGGGAAGCTCTCTACCTCGCCGAACGGGAACGGCGGCTGGTTTGTCTCCATGAAAAATGCAGGGCTTCTTACGCTTATTGAAAAAGAGGGCATTGAATGGCTGAATGTTTTCGCCGTGGACAATGTGCTTCAGCGGATTGCGGATCCCTGCTTTATCGGCGCGACGATCTGCAAAAACTGTGCGGTCGGCGCGAAGGTCGTGCGCAAGAGCGCGCCGGATGAGAAGGTCGGCGTGATGTGTCTGGAGGATGGCAGACCGTCGATCGTGGAGTATTATGAGCTGACGGAGGAGCTGATGAACGCGAAGGATGAAAACGGCGATCCGGCGTATAATTTCGGCGTAATCCTGAACTATCTGTTCCGCGTACCGGATCTGCTTGAAATCCTGAACAACAGTCTGCCGCTGCATATTGTGGAAAAGAAGATTCCTTATCTGAACGAGGCGGGAGAGAAGGTGCGTCCGGAGGAGCCGAACGGCTTTAAATTTGAAAATCTGGTTTTGGACATGATTCATCAGATGAGAAGCTGTCTGCCCTACGAGGTTGTCAGGGAAAAGGAATTTGCACCGATCAAGAACCGCGAGGGCGTGGATTCCGTGGAGAGTGCGCGTAAGCTGCTGCGGCGAAACGGCGTGGAGCTGTAGGAAAGCATAGTCGGAAGAAGCGCGTAACATTTTGACAGTTTTTGAGAACAAATGAGTATTGATGGAACGAGCTTTTTTGTTTATTCTGAAATCAGTCGGAAGACAAAAAACATCGTGGGGAGTACAGACCGTTCCCTGCGGAATGGAGGGTGTTATGACGATTTTGGTGACAGGCGGCGCCGGATTTATCGGCAGCCATACGGTAGTCGGGCTGCAGCAGGCAGGGTATGAGGTTGTCGTGCTGGATAATCTCAGCAATTCCAGCGAAAAGTCTTTGCAGCGCGTGGAGGCGATCACGGGAAAGAAGGTTCCCTTTTACCGCGCGGATATTCTGGACAGGGAAGCGCTTGAGGAAATTTTTTCCAAAGAAAAAATTGATGCGGTCATTCATTTTGCGGGCTTAAAGGCGGTCGGCGAATCCGTGAAGAAGCCTTGGGAATATTATGAAAACAATATCGCGGGAACGCTGACGCTTGTGGATGTGATGAGAAAGCATGGCGTGAAGAACATCATTTTCTCTTCGAGCGCGACGGTATACGGGAATCCGGCATTCATCCCGATCACGGAGGAGTGTCCGAAGGGGCAGTGTACGAATCCTTACGGCTGGACAAAGTCCATGCTGGAGCAGATTCTCTCGGATATCCAGAAAGCGGATCCGGAATGGAATGTTATCCTGTTGCGCTACTTTAATCCGATCGGCGCACATGAGAGCGGCACCATGGGAGAGAACCCGAACGGGATTCCGAATAATCTCATGCCTTACATTACACAGGTTGCGGTCGGAAAGCTGAAGGAGCTGGGCGTCTTCGGAAATGATTATGATACGCCGGACGGAACGGGTGTCCGCGATTATATTCATGTCGTGGATCTGGCGCAGGGACATGTAAAGGCGCTGAAGAAGATTGAGGAGAAGGCGGGCTTAAAGATCTATAACCTCGGAACCGGCGTCGGATACAGCGTGCTGGATATCGTGAAGAATTTTGAGGCGGCGACGGGCGTAAAGATTCCGTATGTGATAAAGGAGAGACGTGCAGGGGATATCGCGACCTGTTATGCGGATGCCGGTCTTGCGAAGCAGGAGCTCGGCTGGGAGGCAAAGCGCGGTATTCGGGAGATGTGCGAAGATTCCTGGAGATGGCAGAAAAATAATCCGAACGGTTACGAAGACTAATCCTCTTCGATAATCTGAATCTCGAGATAGTCGAAAGCGACAGCTTCAATGAAATTATCCTGTGTGAAGCGTGTTTTGCGGTGTTTCTTAAATTCGGAGACGTTCTTGTCCAGCCAGATAGGGCGTCCGATGTCAAAGCGCAGACACGCTTCATCCAGTGCATGGAAGATCTTGTGGGTGCGGGTATCCTCGCGCCCGTCTTCTATGCAGGTATCCTGCAGCATGTGGTTGTTCTGAAAGGTTCTTGCCCATAAGCGAAACATTTTTATCTCTCCCGTCCGATTCTTTCGTCATGGCATCATTGTAAGGTATCTTTTCCCGGTTCGCAAGTATAAAAAAA
>CAZVWN010000209.1:0-3180 GCA_964631065.1 uncultured Acetatifactor sp. | reverse complement strand
AGTCTGCCGTACTGGCGGGGTATACTTACTTCGTTGAGAAGGTGCGGACATACCAAGAGGAAGGGCTGCCGCTGGAAGAGGCGATAGACAGCGCGATTGCGGACTGTATTGAAGGACACATACTGGAAGAATTTTTTGAGAAGAGAAAGGATGAGGTGAAGAAGATGACGCAGCTGGATTACACATGGGAGAGACGGGAGAAGCTGATCCGGAAGGAAGAATATGCGGAGGGTCTGGAACGCGGATTGGAACGTGGCATGGAACGTGAGAAGCGTTTCACGGTGAGCAGGATGCTTCAGCTTCCGCTTTCGGTGGAGCAGATTGCACAGGCAGTCGGAGAGAGTCTTGCAACGGTGGAAAGATGGATAGGGGAACTGAAACAGCCGGCGGATGAAAGTCTGCATGTCGGTTGAGTTTCCGAACTGCTGCGGGGAAAAATCCGCAGCGGGAAGAATCCGGAGCGGCTGAAGGAGTGGTTCGGCTGTGCGCTGTCCTGTGGGAGCGTGGAAGACTTTGCGGTTCGGACTGTCAAATAAGAGAGAAAGATTCGATTGCACACCGTTCTTTTTTTTAGTACAATAGGAATGGTCGGGGACAGGGAAAGAACCCGGAAACGGAAGGAAGAAGAACGGTATGGACATTATTCTGAAAATCAAAGAAGAGCTTCAGGTGGAGAAGTGGCAGGTGGAAGCCGCAGTCAGGCTGATTGACGAGGGAAACACGATCCCCTTCATCTCGCGATACAGGAAGGAAGTGACAGGCTCCTTAAATGATGAGCAGCTCCGCAATCTGCATGAGAGACTGGTTTATCTGCGGAATCTGGAAGAGAAAAAGGAACAGGTGCTGGGAAGCATTGAGGAGCAGGGAAAGCTGACGGAGGAATTAAAGGAGAAGATCCTTGCGGCGGAGACACTGGTTGTTGTCGAGGATCTGTACCGCCCGTACCGCCCGAAGAGAAAGACGCGGGCGAGCGTGGCAAAGGCGAAGGGACTGGACGGACTGGCGCAGTACCTTCTGGCGCAGTCGGCGGTTTCTCCCGTTCTGGAGGAGGCGGCGAACTATGTCACGGGAGAGGATGTCCCGGAGGAAAAGCGCGTAAAGACCCCGGAGGAGGCGCTACAGGGCGCGAAGGACATCATCGCGGAGATGATCTCGGACAACGCGGATTTTCGGAGCTATATCCGTGAGATCACCGTAGAGGAAGGCATTCTTACGAGCACGGCGAAGGATGAAAAGGCGCAGAGCGTGTACGAGATGTACTATAACTTTGAGGAGCCGGTAAAGAAGCTTGCCGGACACAGGGTGCTTGCGCTGAACAGAGGCGAGGCGGAGAAGGTGCTGACGGTAAAGCTCAATGCGCCGGAGGAGCGTATTTTACAGTATCTCGCAAAGAAGAACATAACAGCCGACAACGCATATACAACGCCCGTTCTGCAGGAAGTCATCGCGGACAGTTATGAACGTCTGATCGCGCCGGCGATAGAGCGGGAAATACGGAGTGATTTAACGGAAAAGGCGGAGGACGGTGCAATCAGCGTTTTCGGGAAAAATCTGGAGCAGCTGCTCTTACAGCCGCCCATTGCGGGGAAGGTGGTTCTCGGCTGGGATCCTGCGTTCCGGACGGGCTGTAAGCTCGCGGTTGTCGATCCGACGGGCAAGGTGCTCGACACAAAGGTCATCTACCCGACTGCGCCGCAGAATAAGGTGGAAGAGGCGAAGAGAGAATTAAAGCGTCTGATTCAGAAATACCATGTGGATCTGATTTCCGTCGGGAACGGAACGGCTTCCAGAGAGTCCGAGCAGGTCATTGTCGGGCTGTTAAAGGAGCTGGACAGACCCGTGCAGTATGTCATTGTAAACGAGGCGGGAGCCAGCGTGTATTCCGCAAGTAAGCTTGCGACGGAGGAATTTCCGAATTTTGACGTCGGACAGCGGAGCGCGGCATCCATCGCGCGAAGACTGCAGGATCCGCTTGCCGAGCTGGTAAAGATTGATCCGCAGTCGATCGGCGTCGGTCAGTATCAGCATGACATGAACCAGAAGAAGCTGGGCGAAGCGTTAAACGGCGTCGTTGAGGACAGTGTAAACAAGGTCGGCGTTGACTTAAATACGGCATCCGTCTCATTGTTAGAGTATATTTCCGGCATCAATAAGACGATCGCGAAGAATATCGTGGAATACCGTGAGGCAAACGGCAGATTTACAAACCGGAAGCAGCTTTTAAAGGTGGCGAAGCTAGGACCGAAGGCTTATGAGCAGTGCGCGGGATTCATGCGGATATTGGACGGTGAGAACCCGCTTGATGCGACCAGCGTGCACCCGGAATCCTATGAGGCGGCGATGAAGCTGCTCGATAAGCTTGGGATGACGATGGAGGATGTCCGCGCGGCACAAAAGAAAGCGGCTTCGGAGAAAAAGGCGGTGTCTCCTGCGGGGAAAACGTCAGATATGGCGCAGAACGCGAAAAAGCCCAAAACCGTGCAGATCCGCAATACCAACACGGCGATGGGGAAGGCGCTGGCGGCGGCAATGGGAGGCGTGACGCTCTCAGGCGATGCGGGTTCCGGGAACAAAGCGGCTGCGCAAAGCAGTGCGTCAGGAAAGGAAGCTGCGTCCGTTTCCGTATCGGGTCTGGAAAAACGCATCAAAAATAAGAAGCTGCTCGCAGAGGAGCTTGGCATCGGCGAGATCACGCTGACGGATATTTTAAAGGAGCTGGAGAAGCCCGCAAGAGATCCCAGAGAGGATATGCCGAAGCCGATCTTACGAAGCGACGTGCTGGATATGAAAGACTTAAAACCCGGCATGATCTTAAAGGGAACGGTGCGGAATGTCATTGATTTCGGTGTGTTCGTCGATATCGGCGTGCATCAGGACGGACTGGTACATATCTCCCAGATCACAAACCGCTTTATTAAGCATCCGCTGGAAGCTGTCAGGGTCGGGGATATCGTCGAGGTGCAGGTGCTGGATGTAGATGTCGCGAAGAAACGGATTTCGCTGACCATGAAGATCAATCAGGAAAAGAAATAGAGCATCAAAGAACCCCCACGGACACGCAGTTCGTGGGGGCTGCTTTTTGGAATGCGGAGGGCAGAACCGTTACGGCTGATTTTTCCTGTGCCGTTACATCCTTAAGAATACCGGAATATACTCGATCGGTGCGTCGCAGGGAACGGT
>CAZVWN010000208.1:0-3208 GCA_964631065.1 uncultured Acetatifactor sp. | reverse complement strand
CGGAGCGGTTCTGTCGGGGACTGTCCGACTGCGGAAGCGGGCGGTGCCGCGCGAGGGAAGACACATAAAAAAGAAGGTTCCGGTTTACCATGTAGGGTATCCGGAACCTTCTCTTTTAGGCTTCCTGTTTTTAAAGGAGCAGGAAGCCTCCTTTTTTTACCACAGTACCGAAGTCAGAAGCATCAGCAGTGCGGAATTCCAGTAAATCGTCACCTCGTTCGTGGAGTAGCTGTCCGTCATATCGACCAGACATTTCGCGGGAGCCGTATCGGGAGTCAGTACACCCTTTGCCGCCTCGTCCGCCATCCAGTTACAGGGACCGCCGGAGAGCATGCCGGGCATGGCTTCCCCCAAAAAACCGGAAGGACGGTGGTGCGGGTGCTTTACGGCATCCGTGCCGCAGCCCGTGACATAGCAGAGTCCCATCGGGTTTCTGCCAAGCAGATAATGCAGCTGTTCCGCAGCGGCATCGAGGTATTTGCGGTCTTCTGCGATCAGCCATGCGTCGTAGAGATGCAGTCCGTTGTTGGCGACGTTTAAGTTGCTGCCCCAGGCATACCCGTCGGCGGTGAGGGAGGTGCCGTAGCCGTCCGCGCATACGGTTTCCAGAAGGGAATCCGCGAGCCGTACCATGTCGGCTTTGATGGCGTTCTTCAAGGCTTCGTCCGTGGGACGCCCGGAGTAGAGGTAGGCAAGGTTTCCGTAGCTGCCCATTTCTACCCAGCCGTAACCGTGGCGGATTTTGTCTGCGGCGAGCGCCTCGAAGTCCGCGCGGTATCCGTCATCGCCGAAAGCCCTGTAGAGCTCGGCTGCCGCCCAGTATCTTTCATCCGTATCATCCGCATCCCCGTATTCTCCCGTTACGATGCCGTCGGGATTATGAAAACCGCCGGGAAGCTGCATGGATTTCATTGCCTCATACGCCCTGCGGGACACCTGCTCAAGCTTTGCGGCATATGCCTCGTCGTAGGGCTGATAAAATCTTACTGCCATCGCGCAGACTGCGGCGAAATCAGCGGTTGCCGTGACGGATACCGGACTGAGTACAAGCTCCTCCGTCTCGTCCTGCGGCATGATAAATCCGCAGAAGCTGCGGCAGGTAGCCTTATGGTAGAGCGCGCCGTCCTCACGCTGCATCTTCATCATCCAGTCCAGCTCATATTTCAGCTCTTCCAGATAAGCGGGGATATTGCCGGCTGCCGTTTCCGGGTTCGGGCAGTTATAGAGACTGCAGAGCAGCCCGTTCCGTTCCTTCGTATAGAGGAGCTGTGCGACAGCCATCGCGCCGGGTCCCACATAGCGTCCGTAGTCTCCCGCATCGTGCCAGCCGCCGGTCACTTCCTTCTTTTCCGTACTGCCGTAAACGGAAGCGATTCCCGTGTGACAGGCGCAGTGCGCATATTTTCCGGCAAAATGTTTCGGAAGCTCGCAGCCGCAGCGCTGGAGATAGAAAAATTTCATGGCTTTTTGGAAAACTTCCGTATAAACCTGACGGTCAACGACAAACGTATCGGATTCGCTGTGATTTTCGGTCAGGATGTAATAACGTCCGGGTTCACGGACTGCGGTAAAGTCACCGATATAATCGGTCTCCTTCGCGGAAGGGTTTTCGATTTTTTTGTCCGCAATGCCGTGAAAGACTGCGCTGCCGTCGCTCTTTCGCACTTCAAAGGCGACCGGGGCATCGCTGCGGATCGTGACATACTTCTTCATGCCGGGCAGATAACCGATCTGGTCAACGAATACATTCTTGTACATAAATATCCTCCTGTCTGCGTGATAGGTACGCTCGAACTGCTTCAATCAGAAGATTCCGAGAGCATATTGTGTAGGGGTGTCTGATGTCCTTCCGGAGCAGCTTTATTCGTCGTTTTCGTCTTCTTCCTCTCCGGCTCCGGGGCGGACGGTGATGCCGTTTACCATAACGCCGCCGTCGAGACGGATCACAAGGCATTCGAGTCCGTTGATATTGCGCGTCTCGATCAGGTCGGTGCGGTCGGGACTGACTTTGATGACGACGTCCGGCGTTTTTACCTCAAAGGTTCTGGTATTCATGACGTTTCCGGCGAGCAGTGAGGTGGTTTCCCCCGCCGTTTCATCGTAATGGCGGTCAAATTCCTCGAGCCGTTCATTGGAGACGCCGCTGTCGGCGAGGATGGTTTTGACCTCATTTTTGTCAAGGCGGAGAGGCTCCGGCTCTTCCTTGTGTGCCTCCGACAGTTCGGTCAGCTTATCATGGATATTCTTGACAAGCTCAATCCCGCAGTCTTCGCCGAGCGTTTCCTCGATCAGGGTCTGGAAGGTTTCCTTCTGATTCCCTGCTGAAAGCGGGAGCGGGCAGCCGAGCAGACCGTCAACGAAGGTTTCCTTTAGCTCCTCCGGATCCTTGGAGTAATAAAGGGCGCTGTGCAGATCGCTGCTGCGGTCGGTAAACGCCGGGAAGAGAAAGCCTGTTTCCGGCAGTCCGACAACCCAGTCGCGGATGCGGTTCTGAAACGTATTTTCTACGGCGTTGTAGGACAGCCCCGGCTTGGAAAGCTCTACGGGACAGATACAGGTCAGCAGATATTCGTAAATTTCATCGGAAGCGTCCTCCATCTCGATGCCGTCTGAGGTGCGGCCCGGCACGTCGTAGACGTCATGGACGATCAGAATGAGGTAGTTGCCGACATACTCATAGTTTGCAATGATCCTGTCGTAGTATTCCTCTAACAGGGCGTCGTCCTTCAGCTTACTGTCGCGCAGCCGCAGCAGAAACTCCTGCGCGCCGCCCTCTTCCTCGCTCTTTAAGGGAAAGTCCAGCGTCAGCAGATTTTTCCCGAGGGTGCCGGAGAGGGTTTTGCGGAGAATTTCAAAATACTTGAACATCTCTTCCTCCGGCAGAGCCAGAAACGCCTGTTTCAGTTCGGTTTTTTTATTTTTTTCACCGTCCACATAGCATCCGCAGATGCGCGTGATGGAGCAGTTTTTCTGCGTGAGCAGCTTTTTGATCTCTGAGATTTCCTTTTTTGTCATGTTGACACCTCTTGCGTTGTAGTTACCTTTGAGTATATCTCATTTTTCCCGAAACGGCAAGCGGAGAGTGCGCCTGACCGGTTTAGTCAACCCTTGCCGCCGCGGAGCAGATATGGTATACTCACTTTATTACAAGACAGAAAGAGGAACACAAACGATGGATAAGAACAAAGGAAAAGGTTTTATTGCGGAA
>CAZVWN010000207.1:0-3258 GCA_964631065.1 uncultured Acetatifactor sp. | reverse complement strand
TGAAGAAACTGCGCCGGATGGTGACGGAGATGCGGGGGTATCGGAAGCAGAAAAAGGGAATGAAAAAGGATAGGAAAGAATAAAAATAAGCAAAGGATTAAAAGGTTCTGTAGTAAGGAAAGGATAGAAAAGGAAGGGCGGAAGGAATGCGGATTGCGGATATGCACTGTGATACCATCAGCAGACTGCTGAATATGCAGCGGGAGGGAAAGCCGGAGAAGCTTCGGGAAAACAGCGGGCATGTCGATCTGATGCGGATGAGGGAAAGCGGATATCTGCTGCAGAATTTTGCACTCTTTGTCAATCGGAAAAGCTGTAAAGATCCGTGGGAGGAGGTCTGCGCATTATACGAATGCTACAGGCGGGAGCTTTCGGAAAATCAGGAGCTTGTCGCGCCGGTCTTTAAATATGCGGATATCGCCGCGAATGAGCGGTCGGGGAAGCTGTCTGCGGTACTGACCGTGGAGGAGGGCGCCGTCTGTAAGGGCGAGATCAAAAAGCTGCATACGCTGTATGAATGGGGCGTGAGGATGCTGACACTGACATGGAATTTTCCGAATGAGCTGGGAAACCCGAATGTGAACGCTTCCCTCGCGCAGCGGGCGGCTGCTTTGCATACGCCGGAGCTGCAAAACGGCCTGACGGAGAAGGGGCGGGAGTTTGTTGCGGAGATGGAGCGGATCGGCATGATCCCGGATGTCTCCCATCTTTCGGATGCCGGGTTTTATGATGTGCTTGCGGTGACGAAGAAGCCGTTTGTCGCGAGTCATTCGGATGCGAGAGCCGTGTGTCCTGCCGTGCGGAATCTGACGGACGATATGATCCGCGCGCTCGGAGAACGTGGCGGGATAACGGGACTGAATTTCTGTGCGGATTTTCTGGAGGAACGCCCTGCGGGAGCGGAAAATCCCGGAACAATCGCGGCAGTTGTCCGCCATGCGCGGCATATTACAAATGTCGGGGGAATTGAGGTTCTGGGGCTTGGCAGCGATTTTGACGGGATTGATACGCATGCGCAGCTTCCCGGTGCGCAGAGCATGGAGCTGCTTTGGGAGGCATTGAAAAAGGACGGCTTTACGGAAGGGGAGCTGGACCGGATTTTCTGCGGGAATGTGTTGCGCGTTTACAGGGACCGGATGTGAAGTAATAGTGAAATAATAGTGAAAAATCCGGAGGCTGTAAGCCGACCGACGGTTTACAAATCTTCCAAGCTGTGATAGACTTTTTCAGGAAAGTTCGGCAGTTTACCTAAGGAACGCCCGGGAGCGTGTCCGTTTGCGGAAAAAGCTTTGCGGGTGTCAGAAAACGGAGGAAAAAACAATGAAAATGATTTATCAGGTGGAAGACAGACCGAAGTTCGGCGCGCTTGTCGTATTCGCCATCCAGCAGCTTCTGGCGATCATGGCGGCGACCCTTGTCGTTCCGATCATCGTCGGGAACGGGATGAGCTCTGCGGCGGCGCTGTTCGGCGCGGGCGTGGGAACGCTGACGTATGTTGCATTTACGGCGAAGAAGAGCCCCGTGTTCCTCGGCTCATCCTTTGCGTTCATCGGTTCCATGTGTACGGCATTTGCGGGCGGTGTCTCTATGTCGCTCGGCTATGCGGGGCTGATCATCGGCGCCATTTTCGCGGGTCTGGTTTATGTTCTGATCGCGGCAATTGTTAAGGTTGTCGGCGTGGAATGGATCAATAAGCTGATGCCCGCCGTCGTAATCGGACCGACGGTTGCCATTATCGGTCTCTCCCTTGCGGGAAATGCGGTCGGCGATCTTACGACAGGCGGCGTCAAGGTGGACGGTGTCGCAATCGCTTATCCTTTTGCGGCGCTGCTCGGCGGACTGGTAACGCTTGCCGTTACGATGCTCTGCTCGACCTACGGAAAGAAGACCGCGAAGCTGATTCCCTTTATCATCGGCATCCTCGCAGGATACATGTTCTGTCTGATCAGTACGGTAATCGGAAATGTCGCCGGGATCGACGGATTAAAGCTTCTGGATTTCTCACATTTTACCAACCTTGTCGCAGACGGCGTAACGCTGACAACCTTTGTCAGTCTGCCTGATTTTACGTTTCTGACTGCGGCGAAGGGCGTTTCGGAGATTACGCCGTCTTATCTGCTCACCATTGCGGCGGCATACATTCCGGTTGCATTCGTTGTATTCGCGGAGCATATCGCGGATCATAAGAATATCTCTTCCATCATCGAGCGGGATCTTTTAGTGAAGCCGGGACTTCACAGGACGCTTCTCGGAGACGGTGTCGGCTCCATGATCGGCGCATTTTTCGGCGGCTGTCCGAACACGACCTACGGAGAGTCCATCGGCTGCGTTGCGATCACAAAGAACGCCTCCGTTGCGACCATTATGGCGGCGGCTGTCGGCGCGATTTTAATCTCCTTTATCTCGCCGTTTATCGCGTTCGTCAACTCGATTCCTTCCTGCGTCATGGGCGGCGTCTGCATCGCACTGTACGGATTTATCGCAGTATCCGGTCTGAAAATGATTCAGGAGATCGACCTGAATAAAAACAAGAATCTGTTCGTCGTATCCGTCATTCTGATCGCGGGTATCGGCGGACTGACGCTGAATTTCGGCGCTGTCACGATCACGTCCATCGCCTGTGCGCTGATCCTCGGCATTCTTGCGAATCTGCTGTTAAAGAACGCGCCGGAGGAATAAGGGGCGCGGCGGGGTGACGGCAGTATTTAGGCGTTACCCCGCCGTAATTCGCATAATAACCGCCACTGACCATCCTTAACTGCCGGGATGACCGGTGTTCAATAACCATTTCCAGGCAGGAATGACAGAAATGGTTATTCCGGCACAATCCAGCGTGGCTTCTTCGCTGTTTGTAATAATGAGGCATTTCGAGTCAGGAATAAAGTTATGAAGCTTAATAAAAGCTCCGGTTTCGCGTTCGCGTGTATCCATGTCATCAAGAACCTGCAGACTTACCTGTATGGCAAGCTTTTCGGTAGGAACATAAAAATCAATTTCAACAGTGCTTTCAAAATAGAATACATTTTCCTGCCCGTAGCGTCTGAGGAGTTCTATGGCAATAAGATTTTCGAGCTGTGCAGACTTACAATCCAGCAGCATCAGCCCGACGAGACCTGTATCCATGAAGTAATATTTAGGAGAGGTCTCTTTTTCTACCAGCTTCGCAGCATAATTCGCCAGTGGGAAAATGAGATAGGAATCCGTCATGTATCCTACATAGTTGATTACAGTCTGCTTTCCGAGGGAGGTTCCGGCACT
>CAZVWN010000206.1:0-3279 GCA_964631065.1 uncultured Acetatifactor sp. | reverse complement strand
TTGTTGCCCAGCTCGCAAAGCCGAATGAAAAATTTATGTACGGTGCTGTCCGTGAAGGCGGCAGAGCAAGAGATTTTGAAGAAGCAATCGAATGGCTGGTCTCGGCCGGTATGTTGAACCGTGTTTACAATGTTTCCAAGCCGGAGCATCCGCTGCGCGCTTTTGATAAGCCGGATCAGTTCAAGCTTTTTATCTTTGACACGGGATTGCTCAAGCACATGGCGGGTATCGACAATGCAGCGATTTTACTGAAAACGGACTACCAATTCAAAGGACCGCTCACCGAAAACTATGTTTTACAGCAGCTCCGTGGGCAGTTTGAGGTAGAACCCCGCTATTACGCCGATAAGGGCAGCGAAATCGACTTCGTTCTGCAAAACGGCATAGAGATCATTCCGGTGGAAGCCAAAGGCGGTGAAGAAAAGAAAGCTCCTTCTTTCAAGAAGTACATTGCAGAGAACAGGCCGGAACACGCTTTCCGCTTCTCTAAGCGTGGCTATCGCAAGGACGGCGATTTTACCAATCTTCCGCTTTATCTTGCGCGGAAAACAAAGGATCTGTTGTAATCATTTTTCGCCGACTGGCGGAAAAATCAATCTAAAATCTGTTATGGCAGTTGCGGGGGCAATGTGCTATACTAAGAAGCGGCGGACAGGGGAGGTGCGGCGATGAGACGGAATGTCAGTCTGGAGGAGATTTCGGACGGCCGGCTGTACGGATATCACGATATGGTAAAGGCAGACTGTCACGGCTGTGCGGGCTGCCATAAGTGCTGTACGGGGATGGGAGACACGGTCATTTTGGATCCGTATGATGTAAGGCGGCTTTTTCAGGGAACGGGAAAAAATCTGCAGCAGCTTCTCGCGGAGGGGAAAGCGGCGCTCGGTGTTGTGGACGGCTGTATCCTGCCGCATCTTGCGATGACGGGAGAGGAGGAAAGCTGTGCCTTTCTTGACGCGGCGGGAAGATGCAGCGTGCATGCGTTCCGCCCGGGAGTGTGCAGACTGTTTCCACTCGGGCGCATCTATGAGAACGGCGATTTCCGTTTCTTTTTACAGACGGGAGAGTGCGAGGCGAAAAACCGCTCGAAGATAAAGGTCAGCAGATGGATCGACACGCCGGATCAGGAGAAGCATCACCGTTTTTTGTGCCGCTGGCATGCGCTGTTAAAGGATGTGGAGAGCGAAATAGCGGGGCAGGAGGACGGCGCGCGTGCAAAGCAGCTCAACATGGAGCTGCTGACTTCCTTTTTCTTCTGCGAATTTAGAGAGGAAGACTTTTATGCATGGTTTGAAGCGTGCGAACGCGGTTTCCGGGACAGGATGAATGCGGGCAGCCGGGACTGATACTTGCGGCGGCATGTTTCCGGCGTTAACGGACGGGCAGCAGTACGGCAGACGGGTGAGCAGGGGGCATATCCGGAAACGGGGATGATGTCCGCGGTAGTTTCCTTGGGGTGATAGCGGACGGGCAGCAATGCGGCAGACGGACGGCGCGGTCTTAGGGGGATACCCGTAAACGAAAAATGTGTCCGCGGAAGCGGATGTTGGAGCAGAAAAAATGAATCCATTGGTTTCGATTATTGTACCGGTATATAATGCGGAAAAGTATCTCGAGCGCTGTGTGGGCAGCGTGCTGGGACAGGAATATACAGATTTTGAGCTGTTTTTAGTGGATGACGGGAGCAGCGACGGATCGGCGGCGCTTTGCGACAGATTTGCCGGGGAGGATGCGAGAGTCCGCGTGATCCACAAGGAGAATACGGGCGTATCGGACAGCAGGAATCAGGCGCTGGAGCTTGCGCAGGGAGAGTATGTCCAGTTTTTAGACAGCGATGACTGGCTGACGCCGGAGGCGACGAAGCTGTTTGTGCGCAGCGCCGGGGAGAGCGGCTGCGATATGGTGATCGCGGACTTCTACCGTGTTGTCGGGGAAAATCTCTCTCATAAAGGGGATATCGAGCGGGAAGGACTGTTGACAAGACAGGAGTTCGCGGAGCAGATGATGGAAAACCCGGCGGATTTTTATTATGGCGTGCTCTGGAACAAGCTGTTTAAACGTTCCCTGATCGAGAAGTATCATCTGCGGATGGATCCCGAGATCAGCTGGTGCGAGGATTTTATTTTTAATCTGGAATACATCCGTCACTGTCGGAGCATTTATGCCTTACAGGCGCCGGTTTATTATTATGTGCGGACGAAGGGCAGCCTCGTAAACAGTCAGGGCGCGAGCATCAACAATACGATCCGCATGAAGCTGAATGTCTTTGAATATTATAATCAGTTTTTCAAGGAAATATATGATGAGGAAAGCTATGACGATATCCGCTTTCATGTCTATAAGTTCTTTCTGACGGCGGCGCGGGACGGCTTTGTCGGGCCGTCCATCCTGCCGGGAAGCGTAAGGCTTGGAGAGGAGCGTCAGTCTTACGCTCTTCCGGAGGCGGTGGAGACGGACGGAATCGCGATGGATTTTTACCGTTACAGAAAGCTCTGGGAGAGATATTGTGAGATCGTTGCGATCAGAAACGGGCTTACGCTGGGCGAAGTATTGGTTTTGCTGTATCTGAGCAGGGGATTTGCCGTGACGGAAATCGGACAGCTCTCCGACCTGACGGGGATGACGAAGCGGAGCGTCGGCATCGCATTGCAGAGACTGGAAAAACGGCAGCTGCTGCATTGCGAGCCGGTTCGCGCGGAAAAGGGAAAGAAAGCTTCTGAAAAGAAAAACGGCGAAAAGTCAAACGGTGAAAAGCAGCAGGAGAAAAAGGCGGGAAAGCGCGGCAGCAGAAATTTTGTGATCCTTCCGGAGGCGGAGCCGGTGCTGCGCGAGCTGGAAAATGCGCAGCGGGATTTTGAGGCAGTGCGTTTCCGGGAGTTTTCGGAGGAAGAGAAGACGCGGTATCTGGAGCTGACGGAGAAGCTGCACGCAAATATGAAAAATGTGCTGACGCTTCAGCCGTGAGGGGAAGCGATATGCTTCTGCGGGGGCATTGAAACAGGATAAACAGGAAAGGTAACAGAGAAAGATATATGAACGAAGAGAACAGAACAGAGTCCGATGAGGAGCGGAGTCTGCGGAGAAAACGGCGGATTGAGGAGATGAAGCGGCAGAAGAGACGGGCAGAGCTTCTGCAGAAATGTGTATTTCCTGCGGCGGCAGTATTTCTGACCGTTGCGGTGATTCTGACGGTAAGAGGATGCGCGGGCATCGCGGACAGGCAGCAGGAGAATCTGACGCAGGAGAGTGCGGGAACGTCGGACGGCGGGAAAAGTGACG
>CAZVWN010000205.1:0-3366 GCA_964631065.1 uncultured Acetatifactor sp. | reverse complement strand
CTTGACAAATACATAAGCTGTGGTAATATAAACATATGAACAGTCGTTCAAACGTTCAAAAATTAAAAAAGGAGAGTGCTGTGATGAAAAAGACATATAAAATCGAGGTAGACTGTGCAAACTGTGCATTAAAGATGGAAGAGGCGGCGAAAAAGGTCGAGGGCGTCAGCAATGCGACGGTGAGCTTTATGACGCAGAAGATGAAGGTGGAGTTTGCGGACGGCGCGGAGGAAAAAGCGGTCATGGAAGCGGTTGTGAAGGCGTGCAAAAAGGTCGAGGATGACTGCGAAATCTATTTATCATAAAAGCTTGGGAAAGACGGCTTCAGAAAAGCTTATGAGGAAAAGGGCATGACAAAGAAACAGAAAAAGAATTTATACAGAGTCGTCCTGGCGGCGGTTCTGATGGTATTATTTTACTTTGTGCCGGCTAAGGGGATGCTGAAATTTCTGCTGTATCTGATTCCCTATTTTATTGTCGGCTATGATATTTTACGGAAAGCGGCGCTCGGCGTGCTGCACGGCGAGATCTTTGATGAAAATTTCCTGATGGCGGTCGCAACCGTGGGGGCGATGCTGTTGGCGGTATACCATGAGCTGCGCGGCGAAGAGGCAGAGTTTGCGGAGGGCGTTGCCGTTATGCTCTTTTACCGGATCGGCGAGCTGTTCCAGTCCGTCGCCGTCGGAAAGAGTCGGAGGAATATCAGCGCCCTGATGGATATCCGCCCCGATTACGCGAATATCCGTGAGGAAAACGGAGAGCTTGTGCAGATCGATCCGGAGGATGTGGAGATCGGTACGCGCATTATCGTACAGCCCGGCGAGAAGGTTCCGATCGACGGGATTGTAAGGAAGGGAAGCTCTATGCTGAATACCTCGGCGCTGACAGGGGAGAGCGTGCCCAGAGCCGTCGGCGAGGGCGGTGAGGTGATCAGCGGCTGTGTCAACATGACGGGACTTCTGGAGATTGAGACGACAAAGGAATTCGGGGAATCCACGGTGTCTAAAATACTGGAGCTTGTAGAAAATTCGAGTATGAAAAAGGCGCGCACGGAGAACTTTATTACAAAGTTTGCGAAATATTATACGCCGGCGGTCTGCTACAGCGCGCTGGCGCTGGCGGTTCTCCCCTGTCTGGTGAATCTGCTTTTGGGGAATCCGGCAGACTGGAGCGTCTGGCTGATCCGCGCCCTGACCTTTCTTGTCATAAGCTGTCCCTGCGCGCTTGTCATTTCGATCCCGTTAAGCTTTTTCGGCGGCATCGGCGGCGCGTCCGCGTGCGGTATCCTCGTCAAGGGCTCCAACTATCTCGAAGCGCTGGCAGGAACGAAATATGTGGTGTTTGATAAGACGGGAACGCTGACGAAGGGCGTTTTTCAGGTCACGGAAATCTGTCCGTCCCCGGCATGGGAAGCAGTGGAAGAGCATGCTGCGGACAGTCTGCTTTCCTATGCTGCTTATGCGGAGAGTTATTCCAACCATCCGATCTCAAAGAGCCTGAAGGAGGCGTGCGGCTTTGAACCGGACTTAAGCAGGGTAGGAGAAGCAGAGGAGATCGGCGGACATGGCGTGACGGCGGTTGTGGATAAAAAAAGAGTGGCGGCGGGCAATGAGAAGCTGATGAAGCAGCTGGGTATTTCCTGTGCGCAGCCCCCGGCGGGGCAGACGGTTGTCCATGTTGCGGTTGACGGCGTATACGCGGGGTATATCCTGATTGCGGACGTCGTAAAGGAAAACGCGGCGGAAGCGATTGCCGCGCTGCGGGCAGCGGGCGTAAAGAGAACCGTGATGCTGACGGGAGATGGCGCTGCGGCGGCGGAACAGGTCGCGGTACGGCTCGGAATTGATGAGGTGAAGAGCGAACTGCTTCCGGGAGATAAGGTCGAGGCGGTGGAAGCGCTTCTTGCGAAAAAAACCGGAAGGGAAAAGCTGGCGTTTGTCGGCGACGGGATCAATGACGCGCCTGTGCTCTCGCGGGCGGATATCGGCGTTGCGATGGGGGCGCTCGGCTCTGATGCGGCGATCGAGGCGGCGGATATCGTGCTGATGGATGATGATCCGATGAAGCTTGCGCTCGCAATCCGGATTTCGAGAAAGTGTCTGCGCATTGTCTATGAAAATATCGTATTTGCACTCGCGGTCAAGGCGGTGTGCCTGATCCTCGGCGCGGTCGGCATCGCGAATATGTGGCTGGCGATCTTTGCGGATGTCGGCGTTATGGTGATCGCGGTGCTGAATGCGGTCAGATGTCTGAAGGTGAAGAAAAGCAGGGCATGTCCGGCGTAACGCTTTGAAGGGTACAGCATAAAATGAAGCAGAGGTGAAAAATTTCATGGCAGATATCATGATTCTTGTAATTCCCTTTCTGGGAACGGTTCTCGGATCGGCGATGGTCTTTCTGATGAAAGGCGGGATGCACGCGAAGCTGGAGAAGCTGCTGTTAGGCTTTGCGTCCGGCGTGATGATCGCCGCGTCCGTCTGGTCGCTTCTGATCCCGTCCCTCGAGCAGTCCGCGGAAATGGGAAAACTGTCCTGGCTCCCTGCCGCAGCGGGCTTTCTGCTCGGCATGGGGTTTCTTCTGCTGCTCGACAGTCTTGTGCCCCATCTTCATATTGACAGTGAGAAGCCGGAGGGCGTAAAATCAGGTTTTAGAAAGACGACAATGCTTGTGCTCGCGGTGACGCTGCACAATCTGCCGGAGGGGATGGCGGTCGGTGTTACCTTCGCGGGCGCCATGCTCGGCGGGATGGGCATCAGCATGGCGGGGGCGCTCGCGCTTGCCGTCGGCATCGCCATCCAGAATTTCCCGGAGGGAGCGATCATTTCCATGCCGCTTCGCAGCGCGGGAGCTTCCAAAGGGAAGGCGTTTCTGTACGGCGTATTATCCGGAGTTGTCGAGCCGCTCGGTTCCCTGCTCACGCTCCTGCTTGCGTCGCGGGTGGTTCCTGTGCTGCCGTATCTGTTATCCTTTGCGGCGGGCGCGATGATCTATGTTGTTGTCGAGGAGCTGATTCCGGAATCACAGGCGGGAGAGCATTCCAACATCGGAACGATCGGAGTTGCCGCGGGGTTTTCGCTGATGATGGTGCTGGATGTTGCGCTCGGGTGAAGAGGAGATTGCGGAAACCCGTGGGTTCCCGCCGGGAACACAATTTCGTAGGTTGGGATCGTGTTCTCCTGCCTTAGGAGCTGTATGTCTGATTGCAGACACGCTTTCGCTTGGGATTTCGCGTAGCGGTACATAAGATCCTAGAGTACAGGATCTAAGTACCGACGCTCCATACAGTCTGCAACAGACACACAGCTCCCTGGCAGGAACACGATTGTCGAGGTTGGGATTGTGTTCCCATGCCATAAAAATTGTATG
>CAZVWN010000204.1:0-3379 GCA_964631065.1 uncultured Acetatifactor sp. | reverse complement strand
TGCAACAGTTTCACTTCGTCTTCTCAACAACCGTAATCTCAACGCCCTTTTCTTCAAGAGCGGCAAGCTGCCCTTCCGGGCAATCCCGGTCCGTGATAATGGAATCAAAAGCATCCGCATCACACACCTTGATGAAAGAATCGACGCCGATCTTTGTTCCCGGTATCACAAGACATCTGCTGCGGCTGTTTTTCATTACCGTGCGCTGGAATGCTGCCGTTTCATCCGTGCCGTTGGACAGACCAAACTCTGCCGTCAGACCGGCTCCGGTAATAAAACAAAGATCAAAATGCATTCTGCTTACAAATTCATTTGCCAGACTGTCAACCAGCGAACCGCTCTGCCGCATCCTGCCACCGGCGATATATACGTCGATGTTTTCAAAACTTCTGAGTTCCCTGCCGATATCAACGGAATTTACAACCACTGTGTACCGGATATTGCGAGGCAAAAACGAAACCATAATATATCCGAAGGAACCGCCCGTAAGATATACCGTATCATTTTCACGGATCTTTCCTGCTGCAGCACGGGAAATTTCCCTGTAATTAGCAAAGACCGGCATCTCTTCAAAATTCCGGTCCGCAGGAGGTCTTACACTGACCTGTCCTGTCAGAATGGCACCGCCATGCGTTCTCCTGCACTCTCCTCTCTGCTCAAGCATCCGCAGATCCCTGCGCGCGGACTCATCGGATATCCCGTATTTATCTGTAATTTCAGAAATGGTGATCTTACCGTTTGCTTTCAGCGTGTCTGCTATTTCCTGCTGACGTTCTTCCATAAACATAACAATACCTCCTGAATATCAATCGTTTGCAAAACTGATAAACACAAGTTTTGCAATTTCCTAAAGAATAACAGCTTATCGAATTCGACATCATCATTATACAACGCATTCGGTAACAAGTCAACGCTTTCGGTAATCATTTTCTTCACGGCTTCTTTATTCCTGCTTCATTTGCAATTCTACTATTTCCTTTATATTGAAAAACTCGTTTTCGTACTTCGGATGAAACAGCCTCAATTCCTCAACCACATATTCCCTTGGAAATTTATTAAGATATTGCTGTTCTTTCCAAATTGCATCTATGTATTGTGCAATCATATCAATTCCTTCCATGTTCATATCCAATCCAAATACAGGATAATCCATGGTAATCATCGTTTCCATGGGAGCATATTTTACATCATAATACAGAAAGAAACCGGGCAGGGCTTTCTCCACAGTATCGCGATAATTGCGATTACCATAGTCATCAAAAAAACTCAACAACTGATTATATTTTTCCTGCGCTTTTTTTACTTTCTTTATAACCGCTTCATAGCCAATCCTATATGCCGCTTCCGCACTCGGCACAGATACGATCAAACCCTTTTCCGTTTCATAGTCCCAATGCGCAATACAGTATATTACCGCCTCCATAAATTGTCCGGCTCTCTCATACGTTACCGAACTGCTTTCATGTGATGTGAATTGTTCCGTCAATCTTCCGACAATAGGAATTAAATCTTCCATAGAATACATATCTGTAACTTCATCCTTATTCATTTTCCGCCCCGTACCTCCCTATGAATTTGTGTGTGGAACGCCGGATATCTCTGGCAAATTCCTCTAAACAGGTTTCCTCCAGATAATCTAACGAACCCTGACATGTTTCATCAAATGATTTTCTCATATATCCGATCAACTCATCATCTGTTAACTCATCCATAGACTCATTTTTATACAAATAAAAAATATCCTGCAACCTTGAAAGCGTATCCACATAATTTTCCTGATACACATAAGATGAATCACAAAAAGCATATATCAGCTTTTCAAGCACGCCTTTTCCAAATTCAACCCTTTGATGTTCCTGTAAACATTCTCTCCGAACAATCATCAATTCTTCAATATCCTGTTCTGACAGACTTAATCCAAATTGACACGTATACTCATTACTTCGTAATACTTCCTGTTTCCTATATTGGGATAAAGCAACTGAATAATCCTCCACACTAATTCCTCCACTCTCTATGATGCGGTGATTTTACCTCATATATCAATACACTACAAGTCTTGAAAAAAAGTCGGTTTTGTGGTAATATAAACCCATAATAAAGAGAAAAAATATATCATTTTCAGATATCTGCGCATACAAAACGACCGCCGCGGATTCCCCGCAGCGGTCAAAATTTCCGTCATCCTATAATCTTCTCAGCTCCGTGTAAGCCAACAGCAACGGTCCCACGCCCTTCGCATCGTTTTCCACGACAGGCTCCGACATATAATAGGCAAAGCTGCCGTCCCTGCGCGGATTGTCCGCAGGTCCAAGCCCTGCCACCAGACAGATCCCGCCGAGGTTCAGTCCGTTTTCCGTTTCCTTCAGATATCTGTCGCAGATGCCTTGAAACGCTTTTTTTCCATATTCCCGATACGCCTCCGGCAGAAATCCGAGCCGCACGCCCTTTAAAAACGAATATGCCATGATGGCGCTGCCGCTCGTCTCTAAGTAATTCGGCTCCTTCCCGCCCAGCGCCGGAAGCTGATACCACATACCGCTTTCATCCTGAAATTTCAGCATACACTCCATCAGCTCTACGAAAGCGCTCCGCAGCATCTCATACTCCGTCCCAAATTCCGCGCCCGGATCACATTTGTCGAGCGTATCCAGAAGCGCCATGGCATACCAGCCGAGCGCCCGCAGCCAGAAATTCTCAGACAGCCCCGTCTCCTTATCGCACCAGAAAACCGTCCGCGACGCATCATAGCCGTGATAATAAAGCCCGGTTTTTTCATCCCGCATCCTACGGATTACATTGCGAAACTGCGCGAAGATATCCGCATAATTTTTTCTGTCATGAAACTTCGTCTCATATTCCATGTAAAAAGGCTGCGCCATATACATACCGTCCAGCCATACCTGATCCGGGTATATCTTTTTATGCCAGAAATTCCCCTCCTGCGTTCTCGGCTGTCCCTGTACCTGACTGTAGATCAGTTCGATCGCTTTCCTGTATTTTTCCTTTCCGTTTATCCCGTACAGCAGAAACAGCGTCTTTCCCGCATTGATATTGTCCAGATTATACTCCTCCACGGAATACCCTGCGATCGAGCCGTCTTCCTTTACCCGGTAATCAATAAACGCATCCGCAAACTCATAATACTTCTTTTCTCCGGTCGCCGCATAAATCTCCAGCAGTGCAAGGATCATACAGCCGTCAATATAATTCCACCCGACCGCCTTTCCCGCCTTTGCTTTTTCGATATTCCACACCGGAAGCTGCACCGTACTCTTCCCGATCAGCTCGTCAATATACTTCTCAAAAACAGGCATCTGCATATCCGTACCCTCCCATAGGCTGAAATGTACTCCCGCATTGAATGTAAGTGCTTACA
>CAZVWN010000203.1:0-3388 GCA_964631065.1 uncultured Acetatifactor sp. | reverse complement strand
GAAAATTTGTCAGTCAGGGTAGAAGTATGGGGCGAATTTGCATGCTTTTCCAGACCGGAGCTCAAAACGGAGAGAGTATCCTATGATGTGATCACACCTTCCGCTGCGCGTGGAATTTTAGAAAGCGTTTATTGGCATCCCAGCCTGAAGTGGACCATTGACAGAATCCATGTAATGCATCCGATTCAGACGGAACGGCAGTCGGAGTCAGGCGGCATCCGGATGATGTGCATGAAAAGAAATGAAGTGAAGTCAAAAATTTCCGCGAACAACGTGAGAACGGTTATGACAGGAAAAACGGGAGAACTGTACCTTGATACAGCTGCAGAACGCAATCAGAGAACTTCTCTGATTCTGCGGGATGTCCGCTATGTCATTGAGGCGCACTTTGAAATAGGAGTGGGGGCGAATCCGGGAGATAATCCGGGGAAAGTACAGGATATTGTTAAGCGCAGACTGAAAAAAGGACAGTGTTTTCAACAGCCCTATCTCGGCTGTCGGGAATTCCCTGCCTGTTTCAGAGAGTGGGAGGGCGGTGCGCCGGAAACGGTTCCGCTTACGAAAGATCTCGGCTATATGCTGTATGATATGGATTACAGTGCGGGGGAGATACGTCCGCGTTTTTTCCGGGCACGGCTTAAAAACGGTGTGATGGATTTGAGAGAATGCGAGGTGATCATGTGATCCTACAGGCATTGGTAAAGCATTACGAGGATTTACAGGAAATGGGAGAAATCCCGGTTCCGGGATGGGAGAGCGTAAAGGTTTCCTTCGCCTTAAATCTGGATGCAGACGGAAAAGTAGTGGATCTGATTTCTTTAAAAGTGCCAAGGGAGAATAAAGGCAGGACGGTTTACGTTTCACGGAGCATGGAAGTGCCGCAGACGGTTAAGCGATCGGTGGATATAAAGGCAAATTTTTTGTGTGACAATTCAGGCTATGTTTTTGGAATTGACGGGAAAGGAAAACCGGAAAGAAGCCGACGGTGTTTTGAAAATTTCCGGGAACTGCATCTGCGGATTCTGGAGGAAGCGGAGTCTTCTGCCGCCGGAGCAGTGAAACGGTTTGTTCAGGAGTGGAATCCGGAAGAGGCGGGAAAAGTTACTTATATTGCTGAAAATCAGAAAGAACTGTTTTCGGGGGCAACCATTCTTTTTTATTTCGAGGGCAGCCCTGTTACGGAAGATGAAGAAATCAGAAGGTGCTGGCAGCGATATTTTCAGAATACGGAAGCAGAGCAGAAGACGCTTTGTCTGGTCACGGGGAAAAGAGAAAAAACTGCGACGCTGCACCCGGTGATAAAGGGTGTCTACGGCGCACAGGCAATGGGTACTTCTCTGGTATCCTTTAACGCGCCGGCGTTCTGCTCTTACGGAAAAGAGCAGGGGAGCAATGCGCCGGTAGGAGAATATGCGGCGAATGCCTATGGAGCTGCGTTGAATCATCTGCTGAATGACAGGGAGCATGTGCGGACGATTGGCGATACAACGGTTGTCTGTTGGGCAGACGGCGGAGAATCGGCTTATCAGGAAAGCGGTATTTGCGCACTCTTCGGGATAAGAGAAAGTGATGAGGTAACGGAGAGTGATCTGGCGGCAGTGCTGAGAGCGGCGCTTGAGGGAGGAAAGGTGGAGTGGAAAGGAAAATTCCTTGAAATGGACAGGCATTTCTATATTCTTGGAATAGCGCCGAATGCGGCAAGACTTTCCGTGAGATTTTTTCTACAGGATTCTTTTGGAAGTCTGTTGAAGCATATAGGAGAACACTATCGCAGACTGGAGATTGTACGACCGGCGTATGATCAACGGGAATATTTGAACATATGGAGTCTGATGCAGGAAACGGTTAATCAGAATGCGAGGAACAAAAGTCCGTCACCGCAGATGGCGGCGGACACGCTGCGGGCGGTTCTGTCAGGCGGGTATTATCCGGCAACGCTGCTTAACGGAGTTACACAGCGTATCCGCGCGGATCATGAAGTTACCCGGGGAAGGGCTGCGATCATTAAAGCGTATTATTTAAAAAACAGAAATGTGCAATGTGCAGAAGAAGAGGGGGTATTGGAAGTGGCATTAAATGAACAGAGCAGTAGTGTACCGTATCATCTCGGAAGGCTGTTTTCCGTGTTGGAACAGATTCAGGAGGCGGCAAATCCGGATATCAATACGACAATCAAAGACCGGTATTTCAATTCAGCGGCATCGACCCCGGCAAACATTTTCCCGCTGCTGGTCGGTCTGGCGCAGAAGCATTTGCGGAAACTGCCGAAGGAACAGGAAGGAAAAAAGATTTTCCTTCAGAGCATAATGGCGGAGATCATGGAAAAGCTCGGCGAGGAATACCCCGTAAGACTGACATTGCCGCAGCAGGGTTCTTTCCAGTTGGGATATTATCACCAGACACAGAAACGTTATCAGAAAAAGGAGGAGAAGTAACATGGGAGAGGCAATTCGTAACAGATACGATTTCGTGGTTTTATTTGATGTGGAGAACGGAAATCCGAACGGCGATCCGGATGCGGGGAATATGCCGCGGATCGATCCGGAGAGCGGACACGGTCTGGTAACGGATGTATGCCTGAAGCGGAAAATCCGAAATTATGTGGAAACCGTTAAGGAGGATGCAACAGGGTATCGTATTTATGTAAAGGAAAGCGTTCCGTTAAACCGCAGCGACAGGGAAGCGTATGCCTCGCTTGGGATCAGTCCGTCGGAGATTAAGGCGATGAAGAAGGAGAATCCGGAATTAGATAGAAAAGTGCGTGATTTTATGTGCGGAAACTTCTATGATATTCGTACCTTTGGCGCCGTGATGACGACGTTTGTCAAAGACAATCTGAACTGTGGACAGATCCGGGGACCGGTACAAATCGGTTTCGCACGTTCCGTAGATCCGATTCTGCCGCAGGAGATTACGATTACCAGAGTTGCCATTACAACGGAAGAGGATGCGCAGAAAAAGGGAACGGAAATGGGAAGAAAGTATATTGTTCCTTACGGACTGTATCGTGCAGAAGGTTACATTTCCGCGAATCTTGCGAAGCGGGTAACGGGATTTTCGGAAGAAGATCTTGAATTGCTGTGGGAGGCGATTCTGAATATGTTTGAAAATGATCACTCTGCGGCGAGAGGAAAGATGGCAGTGCGTAAGCTGATTATTTTTAAGCACGACAGTGAATTGGGATGTGCGCCGTCCTACAGATTATTTGAAAGCGTTAAGGTGGAACGTAAGCATAATGTGGAAATTCCGAGAAGCTTCGGGGATTATGAGGTAGAAGTGCCTAAGAAGCTGCCGGAAGGCGTTAGCTGTATTTGTAAGGAATAGAGCAGATGGAGTATGAGGAAGAGGATTTTCTGATGCTGTCAGGTATTCAGCATTTTGCTTTCTG
>CAZVWN010000202.1:0-3426 GCA_964631065.1 uncultured Acetatifactor sp. | reverse complement strand
CTAAGTCTAACATCTTCTCCTGCCCCTGTCGAGCCACTTTTACGCAAAAAACGCTGCCTTTCCGTTCCTGCGGATGCCGTCAGGATTTCCCTGCTCATTCCTCCAATAAAAGCTGCACCCTGTTCTGTATCACTGCCGCGACATCCCGCGCGCTCTTATCTCCCGAAAAATACGCCGCCGCTTCCTCGAGTACAATGCCCGTCACCGTATCCCACTGCGTCTGCCTTGGCACACTCTTTTCCAGAAGCGCTAAGTATTCCGGCAGATAAGAAGTCCCGTCCGCCCTGCCGGAGAGCGCAATGATTTCCGTACCGCCCTTTACGAATACCGGAACCGGGTCTTTTTCCCCGTAAATCTCTACCCGATCTCTCACAGAACCGCTTAAAGCATCCTTTCTGACCCAGTCTGTGCCGTAGCGCTGCTGCGTCTGCGCGTTCAGCAGATACAGAAGGAAATCGTCAATGACCTCCCGATTCGCCGCGCCCGCGCTGACCGCCACGCACCCGCCATAAAAATTCAGATAGCTCCCGCTTCCCGACTGCGAAGGGTAGCCTACGCTCCGATAATTTTCCCCGAGAGACGCCATCGCCCTGCTAAACGCAATCAGACCGCCATCGAACACATACGCAAGCGCCTTTCCTTCCGTCAGCAGCTCTGCCCTCTCTTTTTCCGTGCGGCTGTCGTTTACGATCGTCTCTTTTCCATAGGTCTTACTGAGCTTCAGCACCGCTTCAAATTCCGGAGAGTCAAAGCAGCAGCTTCCGTTCTCCGCGTCCAGAAACGGCGAAGCGGAAACATCCGCCAGCACCAGATCGTACAGCATCTGCGCTGCCGTCGTGTCATACCCCTTTTCCGCAAACTCCTCCGCCTCTTTTTTCGCTGAAAGCAGTGCCTCCACATCCGCTAACGTCCAGGTTTCCCCGCTCCAGGTCTCCTCCGGAACAAGCAGTGTGGAAACCGTCGCCTCATAGGTAATTCCATACAGTGCGCCGTCAACCATGCCGTTTTCCAAAACGCCCTCAAAGATCTGCGCCTTCGTCTCATCCGGCAGCACCCCGTCCAGATTTTCGAGCAGTCCCTTCTCCTGTAAGGTAAGAAGCTGCCCGCGGCGAAGCAGTAAAAGCGCGGGCGCACTCCCGTCCGCAATCTCCTGTGCCAGCCTGTTTAAAAATACCTCATCCGCCGCTCCGTCCGGCGTCCGTACTGAGATTTCCACACCGGGATGCCGCTTACTGTATTCCGCCGCGCATCTGCTCACATACTCATCCATAACAAGCGTCAGAAGCTCTATTTTTACGCTTTCCTTCTCCGGCTCGTCCTTCAGCCGGATTAAGCACTGCTCTCCGTTTTCCCAAAATGCGATCAGCAGCTCACCCGCCGTATTTTGAAAAAACGCCTCGCAGTTATCCACGGGAAAATGATCCGTGAGAATCCGCAGACTGCCGTCCGCCGTATTCCATGCAAGCAGCTTTGTTCCCTGTAAATAAAAAATCCTTCCGCCGTCTCCGAAGCAGAGTCTTCTCCCGCCATCCCACTCCCCGCGGTACAGAATTTTCGCCTGTTCTCCGTCAAACGCGGTAAGAGCTGTCTGCTCTCCCTTTGTATACAAAAAGACCGGTGTGTGATCCGGCAGCTGCCCGCAGCAGGAAAGCATTTCCCCGCCCGCTTCCAGCTTCGTCAAAAGCGCGCCCTCGGAATCCAGTACATAAACCGTCCGCTGCTCCGGGTCGCTGACATAAAATCTCCCTGCGCCGTCTGCAAGGCACTCTCCCGGAAAGCTGTTTGCGGACAGCCGGAAACCGTTCTCCGAAAGCGCAGGAAAGAGCGCCGCCGCTTTCGTGACCGTTCCGCTCCTGTCTGTACTGACCGCCGTAAGCTGCAGGGCTTCCCCGCTGTCATCCTGTATCTGCACAAAAAAGGTATACACACCGTTTACGGCATCCATGCCGACAATATTTCCGCGCATCTCATCCAACGCGGACAAGGCATCGGACACCTCTGCATTCCCTGTCTCCTGCGCTTCGGATGCTTTTAAGGAAAAGCTTTCCGTCACGCCGCTCATGGTATCCGTATCATATTCCGTCAGGAAAAATTCTCTTGTCTGCTCTCCGTCATGCAGACTGTAATATTCCGTCAGCACGGCATACCGGGACGCATCGGCGCAGGAAAAGCGAAGCCCCGGGGTTCTTCCGGCTGCCTCGGGCAGAAACCCTTCCGCATACTCCGCAACCGACCACATGTTCTCAGCCTCCGCCGGCTCACCGCTTAAAATCCACTGTCCTTCCCAAAAATCCCCCGTTACTTCCTTCGTCCCGACGCTTTCTCCGCGCGCCGTCTCCGCCTGTTGTGCTTCCCCGGTTCCGCAGCCCGTAAGAACAAGCACCGCCGCCAGAACCATCCCGAGTACCCTCTTTGCCGACATATTCTGCCCACTTCTCCCTTCTCAATCTGCACGCTATGTTATCTCAGCAATAACCTTTTGTTGTGTTTTTTATCCAGTTAAAAAACACCTATAAGTATATTCCGATTCTGAGATATCCACCATATCGTCTGACGCAATTATCTTTCGAGAGAAGGCTTTAATTTTAGATATGGAGAGCATCTGTCAGGATGACTGATTTCCTATATGGAACAGTTCCTCCTGAATCGCTTCCGCCATGTCCTGCCTGTCCAGCAGCTGAAATAACGCAATCGCCTGTTGATACCGTTCTGCCGCCTGTTCCGGTCTTCCCATATAAAAACTTGCCGCCGCGTTATAATACAACAGTTCCGGCAGCGCATTCAGTCTCTTTCGTTTTTTGCAATAGTTAATCCCCTGCCGGCTAAAAAATTCCGCCTCCTCGTACTCTTGCGCATAGAGCAGCTGTCTGGCAAGGTTTCCAAGAATCATGTTATAATGTCTATGCGCCGTCGTTCCGTCACTCATATCCCGCTCCAACAGTTTTGCAAGATATCTGAAAATACGGAGTGCCTTTTCCTCTTCCTTTTCTCTTGCATACGCCAATGCCAGATTATTCAAAATTTCTATTTCCGTTGTCGTCAAAAGTTTTATATCTTCCAACGTACTTTCACTGTATTTCGGAATCGTAAGACACAATGCTTCCGTCAACCGTTTACAGATATCTCCACTCTCGCCCGTATGCTGATAAAAATCCTGAATTGCCCAAGACATTATCAGAAACTGCTCTTCCAATACGCATTCCGTTCCTCTCTTCTCCAGCAATTTCTGATATTCCGCCAACAGATCTCCTGCATCCTCAAAATGCATCATTCTCGTGCGAATGGTGCTCTCGAGTCTGTGTTTTTTTACTTCCCTGTCATCTGCATAGACGACAAGATTTTCTGTGCTAAGCCCTAAACGTTCCAGTAAAGCTTCTTCTATTTTCAATGAAGGTTTCTGGCTTCCATTTTCTATTCTGGATAAAG
>CAZVWN010000201.1:0-3491 GCA_964631065.1 uncultured Acetatifactor sp. | reverse complement strand
ATTCTATCCTTGAGTCATTTAATATCAAAAAAATACCTTCGTATATAAGTCATCCATTTATTGTATCTCATATAATTTGATAAAATTTTCTATTTGTGACAATAGCTGTCCATATGAACCTTCTGCCACAATACTTCCTTCGTTCAAAACTATAATCCAATCAACCTTTTGCAATATAGCAAGTCTATGCGTTGTAACTATCAATGCCTGCTCTTTATTAAATAACTCTTTGAGGATTTTATTTTCCGTGACGATATCTAATGATGCTGTGGGTTCATCCAACAGCAAAAGCGGCACTTTTCTCAACATTGCTCGAGCTAAGCAAATTCTTTGAATTTGTCCTGCCGAAAAATTAACACCGGCCTTTCTAATATTTGTATCAAACCCCTCAGGCAAATCACAAATAAAATCATACGCATCCACCAGTTTACACACTTTCTCCACTTCCACTTTGGGAATAGAAAAATCACCCATACATATATTTTCATAGATACTTACATCCATCAATATATTATCCTGATCCTGATATGAAATATTCTTTCGTACAAATTTATCCGATAAATTTTTCATATTTTCTCCCAAAAAATAGCATTCACCTTCATATTCTACAAACTGCATTATCGCGTCAAGAATTGATGTTTTTCCAGAGCCGCTCTCACCAAGAATCGCGATAGATTGTCCGGCTGTGCATTTTAAATTAAAATTCTTTACAACAGTATGTCTGCCATAACTCACCATCATATTGTTTATCTCTATAATAAACTTCCTCCCTTCGGAAGATAACTCAATATGATTAACTTTTTTTTCGCAGATATCCAGTTGTCTGCAAAAATTAGATATTATACCTTTAGAAACCTTTATTTGACAAAACGAGTCGCTAAAATCCATCATATATATGCTTAAGTATTGCGTGAACTGTGTCAAAAACATTATTTTCCCTATACCGATGGGGCTTATCAATAGCATAAATACACCTAATACAATCGGCAAAATCTCACTCACATAATATAGCAAATTGCTCCAAAGCTCATGCTTCATATATAAACTTTCATATTTCATTTGGCTTTCTTTTATGCCCTGCACAATTGTGCTATGTTGAAATAGTACTCTATTTTTAATACCATATGCCTTTACTTCCGCGCTTCCTGTTATAAATTGCGAGCAAAGAGAATTACTAAGTCCAATATATTTCTGTTGCTCAACTTTGTATTTGTCCATTTTAGAATAATACATAATATGAATTACTGTCGAACATAAAAAAATCAAAAAATAAGTTATGCCAAATATAACGTCCACTTTAAATATCGTAAACATATATATGCACAGCAAAACTATTGAAGACACAAAATATGTAATACTATTTCCAATAAGCTCTGCTACCACTTCTACATTTTGAGCAATTTCCGAAAATGTTTTAGATGAATCCCACACATATTTATCCGTTTTGTCAATTCCCTTTAATTTCTCTGTATACAAATCATTTTTAATCATTGTTTGAGAATTCACCATAAAATATTGTTCAATATAATTCATTGTCACTTTGAAGAAGTAGCTAAACATTAAATAAACGAGCAAAGCGATAAGGACACTATCTTTTTTGGTAATATTCTCATAAAACCTCTCTAGGCAATAAGCCAACACAAAGGTTATTATAAACTGAAGAAAAACCGAAACCAGCTGAGTCGAAATCCAGTACTTTTTACTTTTCTTTAAATGTCTCAAAATTACAATTATGTTTTTTATCATTATTTTCCGCCATCAGCAATCAATTAATTGCCGCTAATCGTTCTTTATAAGAATCAATATGATCAATTGCTGAAACGTTACCTCCTTCCAATAAGTATATATAGTCTCCTTCGGGAATCATCGTTTCACTATGCGTAGCTATTACAAATGTCTTTTCTTTCTTCAATTCTTTCATTAACTTCAACATCTGTTGTTCACTCTTCACATCCAGTGCAGAAGATGGCTCATCCATAAAAATGATATCCGCCTCACTTAAATACGCTCTTGCAAATCCTAATCTCTGCAATTGTCCACCAGACAATACTTTCCCTGCATCTCCTCCTATTTCTGTTTCATACTGATTCGGCAATTCCATAATAGCATCATGAATATTTAGCTTTCTACATATAGTAACTATATTATCCATGGATGCCCTATTCATAATATCCAGATTTTCTTTTATTGTGCTATTGAGTAAAAAAGGTTCTTGTCCCACATACGCTATATTCATCCTTTGTCCCTGTGTTTTAATAATTTTGTTATTATAAATCACCCTTCCGTTATTTGGCAAAAAAATTCCACTCAATACATTTAATAACGTGGTTTTTCCAATCCCGCTTTTCCCCACTAACAGATTAATTTTATTAGAAAAGATAGTAACATTTACATTATTGAAAATAATCTGTCCCTCATACGAAAATTGCAAATTTTGTCCTTCCAAGGCAATATGTTCATGCATATCTGTACATTCAATCAACTCAGTTTCTTCGTCTAATTGAGTTACTTCCTCAATTCTTCTAATCGATGCTATTGCTGCTTTAGCCTTTGGTATAAATGTGGGTATATACATCAAAAAGTTGGTAACACATCCCCTTAACGATGCAAAGGCAACAAATTCCCCTAATGTAATCCAATCTGATAGAATAAAAAATGTTCCTGCAAAATAGTGAATAAACATCGGTATTAAATTGAGCCCGATTAACCTATTCATAACGTCTACTATTTTTTTATTATTTCGAATACTTTCCGCTTGAACATCATTTAGCAAATTCGAGATCTTATTCTCAAAAAATAATTCTGCACAATATGATTTAATAAGTTTCATCGAACACAATACATTAGTAAACAAGTCACTCATTTGACCATAATACGCATCTATCATGTAGAAATTCTCATCTAATTTTTCTTCACAGTCCATATTCTTTTTTACAATAAACGGCACACTGGCAAATTCTAATAGTGCTAAACGCCAATCGAATATCGTGGACAAAACAACCGCACCGCATCCCATCATTAGTCTTTTTAACACTATATAAAAATCATCCGCTAAAAACTTTTGTACCCGCCCAATCTCAACAGACGACTTCATTGCAATGTCGCCCTTTCCCAATCTGCTAACATCGGTCATCGACGCATTCACCAGTGATGTTTGAAATCTATCCCTAATTTTTGCTCCTTGCGCAATAGCATGTTTTTTAAACATATATGGAACCACCACACTCCATATCCACTGCAGAAAAATAAATCCTAATACAGTTAAGAAAACCGTGATGATTTCTTCTACAACATAATCTGTACCTGCAATGATATCTATTGCCTTTCCTTCAAAATAAATCAGTCCCACACTCGACAGACTTTCCACTCCAACTACTACCATGCTGATAAGCAAAAACTTTTTAGTGACATTGCAATGACCAATGAGAAAACCTATGCTATTTTTTTTTCGCATTAATACGATTCCCTTCCTATAATCTCTACATTATTTA
>CAZVWN010000200.1:0-3511 GCA_964631065.1 uncultured Acetatifactor sp. | reverse complement strand
GGAGCAGATTGCCGAAGCCGTGAACATGAAGAAAGAGGATGTGCTGAAATATCTTTCCGAAGACGGAAGCACCGCGCTGTCCGGGGCAGACGGAAAATGAAATTTTGATAGACACTTTCCGGGTTCTACTTTATAATCAGAAGGAGAAACAGCGGGAGGAAAAGAAAAATGGCAGCAATGGATCAGAGTAAAATCCGCAATTTTTGTATTGTGGCGCATATAGATCACGGCAAATCGACGCTGGCGGACAGGATCATCGAGAAGACGGGACTTCTGACAAAGCGGGAGATGCAGGATCAGGTTCTCGACAATATGGAGCTGGAGCGGGAGAGAGGAATTACGATCAAGGCGCAGGCAGTGCGGACGGTTTATAAGGCGCAGGACGGAGAAGAGTATATCTTTAATCTGATCGACACGCCCGGACATGTTGATTTCAATTATGAGGTAAGCCGTTCCCTTGCGGCGTGCGACGGCGCGATCCTTGTCGTTGATGCGGCGCAGGGGATAGAGGCGCAGACACTGGCGAACGTTTATCTTGCGCTGGATCACAATCTGGATGTTTTTCCGGTCATCAATAAGATCGATCTTCCGAGTGCGGATCCGGAACGGGTGAAGGAAGAAATTGAGGACGTCATCGGCATTGAGGCGGAGGATGCGCCGCTGATCTCGGCGAAGAACGGTATCGGTATCGAGGAGGTGCTGGAACAGGTTGTAAAGAAGATCCCGGCGCCGAAGGGGAATCCGGATGCGCCCCTGCAGGCGCTGATCTTTGATTCCATCTATGATTCTTACAGAGGTGTCATTATCTTCTGCCGTATCATGGAGGGAACCGTGAAGCGCGGAACGACGATCCGGATGATGGCGACGGGAGCGGAGGAAGAGGTTGTCGAGGTCGGGTATTTCGGTGCCGGACAGTTTTTCCCGTGCGAGGAGCTGTCGGCGGGCATGGTAGGTTATATTACGGCATCCATCAAGAATGTCAAGGATACGGCTGTCGGGGATACCGTGACGGATGCAAAGAATCCCTGTGCGGAGCCGCTGCCCGGATACCGTAAGGTGCAGTCCATGGTTTATTGCGGTCTTTATCCGGCAGATGGTGCAAAATATCCTGATCTGCGGGATGCACTGGAAAAGCTGCAGCTCAATGATGCTTCGCTGAATTATGAGCCGGAGACTTCCATCGCGCTCGGTTTCGGTTTCCGTTGCGGATTTTTAGGACTTTTACATCTGGAGATCATTCAGGAGAGACTGGAGAGAGAGTATAATCTGGATCTTGTGACGACAGCGCCCGGCGTTGTGTATAAGGTCTATAAGACAAACGGAGAAGTCATTGAACTGACGAATCCCTCGAATCTGCCGGATCCGTCAGAGATTGAGCATATGGAGGAGCCGATCGTCAGTGCGGAGATCATGGTGACGAGTGAGTTTATCGGTTCCATCATGGAGCTTTGCCAGGAGAGAAGAGGGCGCTATCTCGGGATGGAATATATCGAAGGAACGCGCGCGCTGTTAAAATATGAGCTTCCGCTGAATGAAATTATTTATGACTTTTTTGACGCGTTAAAATCGCGTTCGAGAGGATATGCCTCTTTTGACTATGATATCAAAGGATATGAGCCGTCTAAGCTTGTAAAGCTGGATATTCTCGTCAACCATGAAGAGGTGGACGCGCTTTCCTTTATTGTACACGGCGATTCCGCCTATGAGCGCGGCAGAAAGATGTGTGAGAAGCTGAAGGAGGAAATTCCGAGACATCTTTTTGAAATTCCGATTCAGGCTGCTGTCGGCGGTAAGATCATTGCGCGGGAAACCGTAAAGGCGATGCGCAAGGACGTGCTTGCGAAATGTTACGGCGGCGATATAACCCGTAAAAAGAAGCTGCTTGAGAAGCAGAAGGAGGGTAAGAAGCGGATGCGTCAGATCGGCAGCGTTTCCATTCCCCAGAAGGCATTCATGAGCGTGCTCAAGCTGGACGAGAATTAGTATGGAGCTGTATTTTCATATTCCGTTCTGTGTCAGAAAGTGTTATTATTGTGATTTTTTATCCGCGCCCGCAGATGATGCGACAAAGGCGGCGTACATGAAAGCCCTGCGCCGGGAGACGTTGCGGCGCGCGCAGGAGTATTCCGGCGGAAACGGAAAGCAGGATGCGGCAGACAAAGACGTAGTGACGTCTGTTTTTATCGGCGGCGGAACGCCCTCTGCGGTAGCGGCAGAGGAGATTGCGTCATTGCTTCATACCGTCAGGGAGTGTTATCCTTTGGCGGAAGACGCGGAGATCACGATAGAGGTGAATCCCGGAACGGTGGATGCCGGAAAACTTGCCGTTTACAAAAAGGCCGGGATCAATCGTCTCAGCATCGGTCTGCAGTCTGCGGATGATGCGGAGCTTGCGGCGATCGGCAGGATTCATACCTGGCAGCAGTTTCTGGATACCTATGAGCTTGCCGTAAAGGCGGGATTTTCGAATATCAATGTTGACATTATGAGCACGCTTCCGGGACAGAGCCTGAAAAGTTATTGTGATACCTTACACAGGGTGCTTGCCTTAAATCCGCAGCCGGCACATATTTCCGCATACAGTCTGATTCTTGAGGAGGGAACTGAGCTTTGGGAACGCGAAGGGCGGGGAGAGATTTCCTTGCCGGACGAGGATACGGACAGGCTGATGTACGCGGAGACGAAGCGGATCCTTGCCGCAGCGGGGTATGAGCGGTATGAGATATCGAATTATGCGAAGCCTGGGTTTGCGTGCAGACATAACTGCGGCTACTGGATCAGAGAGGAATATGCAGGATTCGGGATCGGCGCGGCATCGCTGTTTCAGGAAAGGCGTTTCTGTAATACGCGGCATATGGATGTCTATCTGAGAGATCCTGTCGGATGCAGGGAAGAGGTGCAGACGCTTACCGAGGAAGAGCGGATGGAGGAAACCCTGTTTCTGGGACTGCGGATGACGGCGGGTGTTTCGGCGCGGGAATTTGAACGGCAGTTCGGAACGTCTCTGACGGCAGTTTATGGGAGCGTGATCGCGGAAAATCTGCGGGACGGGCTTCTGGTATGGCAGCCGTCCGGAGAGGACAGGCGGCTTGCGCTGACGGAGCGGGGACTGGATGTCAGCAATTATGTGATGGCGCAGTTTTTGCTGTCATAACGCTTTTTGCAGACGTGACAGGCACGGCAGTCTTTGGCGGAACATAGATTATTGTTAAGAGTAATCCGCGGGGGGCTGTCTTGAAAACCTTTCAGAAACCACTGACTCCGGGAGAAGAAGCGGAATGTCTGCGTCTGCTGCGAGAGGGTACTGCGGAAGAGGCAAAACAGGCAAAGGATATGCTGATCGAGCGCAATATGAGGCTGGTGGCACATATCGCGAAGAAATATCAGAATGCGGACGAGGATATGGACGATCTGATCTCCATCGGCTGCATCGGACTGATCAAGGCGGTAAATACGTTTGATGACAGAAAGGGAAGACTCGCGACGTATGCGAGCCGCTGTATTGATAATG
>CAZVWN010000199.1:0-3526 GCA_964631065.1 uncultured Acetatifactor sp. | reverse complement strand
TCTCCGCAAACGCCTCGTTCAGCACTTCCGTTCCCGGGAGCACGAATCTGCCGTTTTGGATAATGGCAATCCTGCTGCCGTCCTTTCTTACCGCCGTCAGCTCGCCCAGCTCGTCATAGGGGATCGTGATATCCGTATGACAGTTAAAATAAGCCTCCTCCGGCTTCTCCTTGCGCAGCGCGGACTTTGTATTTTCCCGTGCAACAATTTCCTTGCCGTCAGGATTATAAACGGCAATATCCTCATCTCCGTCATAGCAGGTATCGCCGACCGCAAAGTGCGGTCCCGTCTTCTCCGCGATCAGGATCGGCAGCTTTGCCTCCACGCCGAGCCGTCTCGCCATCACATAAGCCGTCGTGTTGGTTCCGATCGCAAACTCTCCCATCGGCAGCGTCTCATGGCGGAACAGGATGTTTTCCTTAATAAAGCTCCTGTTGTCTTCCTCTTTTTCAAAATTATCACAGCTGTAATCCGTTACCATGCCGTCTTGAAACGTCAGCGCAAGATTTCTGTACTCCAGTCCGTTTAAAAATACCTTCGTCACATGTAAGATGCCGTTCGTCCCCTCCAGCACGGGCGACGTAAACACCTCGCCGACCGGAATGTTGACATCCGCGACGCAGTTTTCAAAGATCGTCTCCTTCTCCGGATTCTTCAGCTTCCAAAGATTTACCTTCAGCTGCGTCCGGTTCTCTCCGCAGCCCTTTACCTCGCAGTAATCCGCCGTATCCAGCGCGTCGATCAGCTTCTGCTGTACATTCCGGTACAGCATGTAATCCAGCGTGTTCAGCCGGATTGTCTCATGGAACAGCTCCTCAAACACTTCGCCGATCTCCGGGACAGGGAATGCAATGATCGTAAAGCTTCTCTCCTCTTCGATGATATACTGCTTCCTCATCTCGCTGTACTTTGTCCGGTATTCCACCCAGAGCTTATTCTGCTCATCCGACATTTTTATCCGCTCCGGCTTGTTCTTCGGATCAAAATCCGCTTCCCCGAAGGTTTCCACGACCGCCGGCCCCGCATACCCCTTCGCCTCTGCCTTATAGGCTTCAAAGGCGGTGTGCTGTACCTCCAGACGGCGGTTTACATAATTCCGGTCAAGGAACAACGCCGTATCGTCCTTATGGTCATACTGATACTGCCTGTTTACCGTACCGCCCTCTACCATAGATATGCTGACGATGGGTTTCAACCCCAGTCTGTCCAGATTTTCCACCGCACGCCGCATCATGCGCTCAAAGCCCAGATGATAGTAAAGCGCCGTTGAAGACTTGCGGGAGAGGTCCTTCCCCGTCACCTCAAAGCCTATGCGGTATCCTTCCGTATAAGTATCCGCCATCGTCGCGATCGTTTCCTCCGGAAGCGATGCCATGTATTCCGCCATCTTCCGCTCATTCTCCGAGACATAAAGACCATACCGGTACAGATAACGCACGTCCGTCAGGTCGCTGTCCAGAATAATGTCCGTATAATACCTAAGTTCGGGATTCACCATCCCGCTAATGTTCTGTTCTTCCTCCCTGTCTGCATTATCGCTGACATGCCAGTAGAGGATATCCCGGATCTCACCCGCATCCGGAGCGCTTCCTGCTTCCGCATACGCGTAGACAAACGCCGTATATATCTCCAGAAACAGCTCCAGTCCGACGACAAGATCCTCCGTGCGGTTTTCATAAACCGCGCTGATCAGCCCGCGCAGCCTGTAATACAGATGCGCAAGCATCGCACCGTAACGCTCTCCCAGCCGCTGCACTGCGTAGGCAGGATTTCCGTAGCTTTCTGCATAATGCTCCGGAAGGATATCCGCATACAGCGCATGATTTCTCTCCTCCAGTACGGACAGCTCCGCCGTCTTTAACCCGTCCGCCGCAAGAAAGGCTTTTGTTTCATCGAGCAGCATAAGAAACGCCGCCGTCTTTTCAAAATAATCCCGGCAGTTCTCCTCCATGCCCGCCTTATCCTCTTCCGGAATCTGTCTGATCCGCTGCATGGCAAGCGTATACCGCTCGGCAAGCACACCGTTTGAAACTATTTTTTCTTCCATGATACTCTCCTGTTTTTTCTATAATATCTATATGATGAGATGCCGGACTTACAGGATTGCCCCCGCATACAGAATCAGTATGACGCAGACAAGCGCAAAAAAGTTTACCACTGTTCCCAGAACCGGAAACAGCCTGTAATATCCCTTATCCTGCACCGTGATCAGCCCGAGGATCTCCCCCGCCAGCGAAAAAAGAAATGCCAGCACGCCGGTAAAGCCAAATCCCGTCGCCGCCTCTCCGCCGTTTCTGCCGGCGAGAAAAATGACGATCCCCAGCGAGGCGAGACTTAAGATGCCAAGGATCAGCGACATGATGGCGCGGTCGGAATGCCTTTTGTCCGTAAAAATATACCCTTTTCTTTTCTTCATAAAAACTCTAAAAGGGCATTCCCTGCGGATGCCGTCCATCCCGGGAAATGCCCACTGCACACTCCTAACCCTTAAAATAAAATTTTGGACTTTCGCGCGATCAGCTTACCGCCGGTCACGATCAGCAGGATTCCTGTCACAAGTCCGAAGACGATGCTGACAATGCCCACTGCAATATTGCTCGCTCCTGCCGCTTTCATTGTGTTGTATACCTTCTGTTCCATGATCTTACTCCCTTCCGGTTTTCTTTCCCCTGTTATCAGAATATCATTTTCCTCGTTCATCTCTGCACCCCGTGTCCGCCTCGAGCGGGCATCCGTCCGATATCGGAACAGTTCCTTTCAGACTCAGCATCCATATATTTTATAGTATTCGTCGATTGCCGCCTTCAGCGGATCGTCAATGTAGATCTTTCCCTTATAGGGTCTGTTGTACAGCTGCTCCACAACCTCCTGCATGTTTACGATCGCATGCGCGTCGAAGCCGTATTTCTCCTTGATCTCCGCCAGCGCGCCGACCTTGCCGCCGAGTCCCTTCTCCATTCTGTTCAGGGAAACGATCAGTCCCTTTACCTCGACATTTCCCTGCGCCATGAGAATCGGATAGGTCTCCTCGATCGACTTTCCGGAGGTTGTAACGTCCTCGATGATGATGACCCGGTCTCCCTCCTTTAAGCTGCTGCCGAGCAGGATGCCGACATCGCCGTGATCCTTAACCTCCTTACGGTTTGAACAGTAACGGATCTCCTTCCCGTAAAGCTCGCTGTACGCGATGGTCGTCGCCACACTTAAGGGGATGCCTTTGTACGCCGGTCCGAACAGTACGTCAAAATCGTCCCCGAAGTTATCGTGGATCGCCCGTGCGTAATACTCACCCAGTTTTTTCAGCTGCGCGCCCGTCACATAAGCTCCCGCATTCATAAAGAACGGAGACTTTCTGCCGCTCTTTAAGGTAAACTCGCCAAATTTCAAAACCTGACTGTCTACCATGAATTCGATAAATTCCTGCTTATAGCTTTCCATATTTCTTAAAAACCTCCTGTTTTCAAGGCTCTGCGCCCTTTACTTCTTTGGTAAGGTCTTTGGCTGCATGCCGTTTTCGATTGCTCCC
>CAZVWN010000198.1:0-3606 GCA_964631065.1 uncultured Acetatifactor sp. | reverse complement strand
AATGGGACGATTGATGAAGTATTTGAAGGATTACAGGAAAGAATCCATACTGGCGCCGCTTTTTAAGCTGCTGGAGGCTTTCTTTGAGCTTCTGGTGCCGCTTGTCATGGCAAATATCATCGACAAGGGCATTCTCAGCTCGGATATGGGATATATCGGGAAGATGGGCGCGTGTCTGCTCGCGCTTGCGGTTGTCGGTCTGCTCTCTTCCGTAACGGCACAGTTTTTCGCTGCGAAGGCGGCGGTGGGATTTTCCACACAGCTTAGACAGGCGCTGTTTGATCACATTCAGGGGCTGGATTTTACGAACCTTGACAAGGCGGGAACTTCCACCATGATCACCCGTATGACGAGCGATATCAATCAGGTACAGTCGGGCGTCAATATGGTGCTGCGTCTGTTCCTGCGCTCTCCGATCATTGTATTCGGTGCGATGATCATGGCATTTACAATCGACGTAAAGAGCGCACTGATCTTTGTTGTGGCGATTCCGCTGCTTGCGGTCGTCGTGTTCGGCATCATGCTATGGACGATGCCGCTGTATAAGAAGGTACAGGCGAATCTTGATAAAGTGCTCGGTGTGACAAGGGAGAATCTGACCGGTGTGCGTGTGATCCGCGCATTCCATAAGGAAGAAGAGGAAGCGGGAAAGTTCCGTCAGCATACCAAAGCGCTGGCGGACAGTCAGATCTTTGTCGGAAAGATCAGCGCGGTCATGAATCCTGTAACGTACATGATCGTAAACGGTGCGATCATTGCACTGATCTATACGGGAGCGGTTCAGGTCAATATCGGAAAGCTGACACAGGGCGAGGTCATTGCCATCATCAACTATATGTCACAGATTCTGGTAGAGCTGGTAAAGCTTGCAAATCTGATCATTACGATCACAAAGGCGCTGGCGAGTGCAGACCGTGTCGCGGCTGTGTTTGATATCCGGAATGAAGAGAGACGGCTGTCGGAAGCGGAGCTGCAGGCAGAGCTAAAAACAGTACCGTTTCTGGAGTTTTCGCATGTTTCTCTCACCTATGCGGGAGCCGGTGCGGAGACACTGCATGATATGAATTTTACGGTAAATAAGGGAGAAACGGTCGGTATCATCGGCGGTACGGGATCCGGAAAATCTTCTCTGGTAAATCTGATCCCCGCATTTTATCCCGTCACGGAGGGCGCGATCCGCTTAAACGGAACGGATATCAGAGAGCTGTCGGAGGATGCGCTGCGCGGACGGATCGGCGTTGTGCCCCAGAAGGCGGTTCTGTTTAAGGGAACGATCCGCAGCAATCTGCAATGGGGAAAGCCGGATGCCACAGAGGAGGAAATGTGGAAGGCGATCGACATTGCACAGGCAAGAGAGGTTGTCGAGGGAAAAGACGGCGGGCTTGACGCGAAGGTTTCCCAGAATGGAAAGAATCTCTCCGGCGGACAGCGGCAGCGGCTGACGATCGCAAGGGCGTTAGTGCGGCAGCCGGAGATTCTGATTCTTGACGACAGCGCTTCTGCACTGGATTATGCGACGGATGCGAGGCTGCGCACCGCTTTGCGGGAGCTTTCCGGCAGGACGACGACCTTTATTGTTTCTCAGCGGGCGTCTACGATCCGTCATGCGGATAAGATCCTTGTGCTGGACGACGGCGAGATGGCGGGCATCGGAACCCATGAGGAGCTGATGCAGCATTGTGCGGTATATCGGGAAATTTATTATTCGCAGTATCCGGAAGAGAGACTGAAGGCTGCGGGGAAGGGAGGCGATAGGAATGCGTGATCCGGAAACAAAGAAAAAGAGAGCCGGGCAGACAGAAACCATGAAGCAGGTGCTTGCTTATATCCGGAAATACCGGCTGATGGTAGCGCTTTCCCTGATTCTGGCAGCGGTAACGGTCGTGCTGACATTATATGTGCCGATCCTTACGGGAGATGCCGTGGATCTGCTTTTGGGGAAGGGTGCAGTGGATTTTCAGGCAGTTTTTGCCATTATGACAAAGATCGGGATTGCCATTGTGCTCACGGCGGCTGCGCAGTGGGTCATGAATACCTGTAACAATCATATCACCTATCATGTGGTAAAGGATATCAGAGAGGATGCGTTTAAAAAGCTGGAGATCCTGCCGTTAAAGTATCTGGATGCGCACGCCTACGGAGATATCGTCAGCCGTGTCGTCGCGGATGTGGATACCTTCGCGGACGGACTGCTGATGGGCTTTACCCAGCTTTTTACCGGTGTGCTGACGATTCTTGGAACGCTGATTTTTATGCTGGTGACAAATGTACCGATCGCGCTGGTAGTCATCTGTATTACGCCTGTTTCGTTCCTGGTGGCTAAATTTATCGCGACGCGGACGTTTTCGATGTTTAAGCTGCAGTCCGAGACGAGAGGGGAACAGACTTCCCTGATCGAGGAAATGATCGGTAACCAGAAGGTTGTCAAGACGTTTTCAAGGGAAGCGGCGGTGAGAGAACAGTTTGCAGAGATCAACGGCAGACTGGAGAGCTGTTCCCTCAAGGCAATCTTTTTCTCGTCGCTGACGAATCCCTGTACCCGATTTGTCAACAGCCTTGTATACGCGGGCGTCGGCGTGTTCGGTGCGTTTGTTGCGATACGGGGCGGAATCAGCGTGGGGCGGCTGTCGTGTTTCTTAAGTTATGCGAACCAGTACACAAAGCCCTTTAATGAGATTTCCGGCGTTGTCACGGAGCTGCAGAATGCGCTTGCCTGTGCGGCGCGTATCTTTGAACTGATCGACGAAGAGGCACAGATACCGGATGCAGAGGATGCAAAGACGCTGACGGATGCGAAAGGCAATGTAAAGCTGGAGAATGTTTTTTTCAGCTATGTGCCTGAGAAAAAGCTGATTGAGAATTTTCATCTGGAAGTAAAGCCCGGACAGCGGGTTGCCATTGTCGGACCTACCGGATGCGGGAAGACGACCCTGATCAATCTTTTGATGCGCTTTTATGATGTGGACAGCGGTGAGATCAAGGTTGACGGAAACGATATCCGGCAGATCACACGCGGAAGTCTGCGCACAAGCTACGGAATGGTTCTGCAGGAGACGTGGCTTCGCGCGGGAACGATCCGTGACAATATCCGCATGGGAAAGCCGGAGGCGACGGACGAGGAAGTGATCGCGGCGGCAAAATCGGCGCATGCGCACAGCTTTATCAAGCGTCTGCCGGCAGGATATGACACTCTGATCACGGAGGACGGCGGAAGTCTGTCGCAGGGGCAGAAGCAGCTGCTCTGCATCGCGAGAGTGATGCTCTGTCTGCCGCCGATGCTGATTCTGGACGAAGCAACCTCTTCCATTGATACCAGAACGGAGCTGAAGATCCAGAATGCGTTCGCGACCATGATGGAAGGCAGGACAAGCTTTATCGTTGCCCACAGACTCTCAACCATTCAGGAGGCGGACATCATCCTTGTCATGAAAGACGGTAATATCATCGAACAGGGGAATCACGAAACCCTCCTTGCGAAGGGCGGCTTCTACGCCAACCTCTATAATAGTCAGTTTGCATTATAGTTCAGCCATGAAAATTAACACGCAACTGTCCGGGCGCTTGCGCACGGGACAAAGCGTGTTAATTTTCATGGGCGGAGCGCCG
>CAZVWN010000197.1:1572-3631 GCA_964631065.1 uncultured Acetatifactor sp. | reverse complement strand
TTATACGATTCCCTGTGCCGTCATCGCCTCAGCAACCTTGAGGAAGCCCGCAATGTTGGCGCCGGCAACATAGTTGCCCTCCATGCCGTACTTCTTCGCCGCGTCGTCAAGGTTATGGAAAATGTTTACCATGATCGTCTGAAGCTTTGCGTCTACTTCTTCAAAGGTCCAGGAAAGTCTCTCACTGTTCTGGCTCATCTCCAGTGCGGACGTTGCAACACCGCCGGCGTTTGCAGCCTTTCCGGGACAGAACAGAACGCCGTTCTTCTGCAGATACTCGGTCGCCTCCATCGTAGTCGGCATATTCGCGCCTTCCGCAACCGCGAAGCAGCCGTTTGCAACCAGCATCTTTGCGTCATCAAGGTTCAGCTCGTTCTGCGTAGCGCAGGGCAGGGCAACGTCACACTTAACGCTCCATACGCCGCGCTCGCCGTTCTGCTTCTCATGATACTGTGCACCGGGTCTTGCAGCCGCATACTCGGTCAGTCTCGCACGCTTTACTTCCTTTACCTCCTTGAGGAGCGCAACATCAATTCCTTCCGGATCGTAGATCCAGCCTGTGGAATCAGAGCATGTTACCGGCTTTGCGCCGAGCTGCTGTGCCTTCTGGATCGCATAGATTGCAACATTTCCCGCACCGGAGATTGCAACCGTCTTCCCTGCCAGCTCTTTTCCGTTGCACTTGAGCATCTCAGCCGTCAGATAGAGCAGACCATAGCCGGTTGCTTCCGTTCTTGCAAGGGAACCACCGTAGGAAAGTCCCTTTCCTGTCAGCACGCCCTCATACAGTCCCGTCAGTCTCTTGTACTGTCCGTACATATAACCGATCTCTCTTGCGCCTGTTCCGATATCTCCCGCAGGAACATCCGTATCCGCGCCGATGTATTTATGAAGCTCATTGATAAAGCTCTGGCAGAATGCCATAACCTCTCTGTCCGACTTTCCCTTGGGATCGAAATCGGAGCCGCCCTTACCGCCGCCGATCGGCAGCCCGGTCAGGGAATTCTTGAAAATCTGCTCAAAGCCGAGGAACTTAATAATTCCAAGATTTACGCTCGGATGAAGTCTTAAGCCTCCCTTGTAGGGTCCGATCGCGGAATTGAACTGTACACGGAAACCGTTGTTTACCTGTACCTGCCCCTTATCGTCCACCCAGGGAACACGGAACAAAAGCTGTCTCTCAGGCGTTACAAGTCTCTCAAGAAGAGCATCCTTGCGGTACTTCTCTTCATTCGCCTCGATCACGACACGAAGAGATTCCAGAACCTCCTTCACTGCCTGATGGAATTCGGGCTGTGCCGGATTCTTGGCTACTACCAGATCATAAACCTCATCAACGTACGACATTCTAACTTCCTCCTTATTATGGTATATGGATATACATGTATACATCCATGGATAAAAAAACACAGGACGCCTTGTCCTGTGCATTATTATAACGCTTCTTTTTCAATTTCACAACGTACTTTATTGCATTAAACCGTAAAAGATTTTCCCCGTTTTTTTAGATATTTTATACAAAATCACAAATACGCCTTCAGACAGCTGACGTTCTGCTCCCCGCACGCGATCATCCGTTTCGCGAGCGCCGCCGTATCTTTCCCGATATTCTCATGATGCTTCAATGCTTTCTCCATTTCGAGAACGCTTTCCGTATTATTTTTGATCAAAAGCTCTGCAATATGCCCGGAGCTGGTATTGAGAAGCGTCCCGTAATGCAGCTTTGCCCTAAGCCCCGCATCCTCTAAGAAACCGCTCCGGTAGTTTTCCGCCTTTCCCGCGATCAGCTGCTTCGCCGCCTCGTTGTAAAGCTCCGAGTATTGCAGGGTCTGCTCTGACAGCCGCAGCGCAAGCGCGGGATCATAAACCTTATCCGCTATCGCGCCGATTGCCCTGATTCCCTTCTCCGTATTCCGCTGGATCTCCCTGTATACCGCTATTTCCTGTGTCGTCACCGCGCATTCCTCCATCCGCCTCCCTCTTTTACCGCACAAAAAAGGAAGCCTTATTCTTTTCCAAATAAGGCTTCCCGTTTTCTCTGTAAATTATGCCATCCGGC
>CAZVWN010000197.1:0-1472 GCA_964631065.1 uncultured Acetatifactor sp. | reverse complement strand
CGCCCCCACATTTACTGCTTCGTCACATAATCCGACTTTACATATCCGACCTGACCGTTATAATTTACCTTGCACCAGCCGTTTACCTCTTCCAGCAGATCCAGGGAAGAGCCGCCAGCCAGCATACCGAGCTTCTCGCCGGATTCATCCGCCGAAGCCCTTACATTAACGGTCGTCGTCGCCGTAACCGTTCCGATTGCTGTCAGTCCTGCGGCGCTTTCCTCAAGCAGAAGGTATTCCGACTTAATATATCCGTCCTTACCCTCGTACAGAATCTTTGTCCAGCCGTTTACCCGGACCTCCTGCACCTCAACCCTTGTGCCGCTCGTAACCTTGCCGAGCTTATCCGCCTTTTCGCTGTCTGAGCTTCTGACATTCACGGTTGTCGCCGCCGTCGCATACTGCGGACCGGTTTCAACCGGAGTCTCCGTCGGCTGCTCCGGAAGCGTCTGTCCGGAATCCGAATCGCCGTCCTGTCCTCCGGCTTCTCCGCTTTCTCCCGTACTGTCCGTACCGCTGTTCTCCGCTACCTGATCGGAAAGGATCTCTCCGACCCGCGTCTTAAGCTGTGTGCTGAGAAGTCCCACATACTCCAGCAGCCCCGGATTCTCCCCGATCAGCTCATTATACTCCACATTGATCCGGTTATTGAACTCCACAACGTCGACCTGCTCATTCGCAGTCCGGATATAGTCAATCTCCTCATCGGAAAAAATACTCTCATCCTTAATGAAGCGCTGTCCGCTTTCATCCGTGCAGACATAAAGCGTCTCATATGCCGGCAGCTCTCCGTAATCCACGATTCCCATTTTATAATAGACGTAAACGATCGCCGTTCCGTCCTCCGGACCCTGCTTGGAATAGATCTCAATATCCGAATAATGGTCGATATATTGAGACAGCTCTCCGTAATACAGCAGCATATTTTCCGTTATCCCCCGGCAGATGGACTGCAGCGTATCCGTCTCACCCGTACCGATCGCATTATAATAAGTAGCAACCAGCGTATAGATATCCGAATCCTCATTCGCAACAAGGGGAACCTCCGCAGCAGAAGGTCTGACCTCTGCCTGTTCTTCCTCCTGCGGCTCACTGCCCGCTGCGGACTGCTCCGGATTCTCCGGCTGCTCCTTCGCACGATTGGCATTCAGCGCGATCACGACCGTAACCGCCGCAAGAATCACTACCAGCACGGGAAACACGATCCTACAGTTTTTCACGATAAAGTCACGGAGCTTCTTTCGGCTGTCCTTTCCCAATTTACACCTCCATGTCCGCCGCTGCGGACAATCATTTCACCGGTTCAACAGTTTCCCTCCGCGCTCCCGTCCGTTTGGACAAAAACAACGGCAGAAACGCAAAAAGCCGCAAGCGGCTCTTCGACTGTCAGTTCTTTTCAATTTATTATAGAACAGGGTGATGTAAAATGCATCCGACAGGAATCGAACCTGCATTAAAGGCGTCGGAGGCCT
>CAZVWN010000196.1:0-3647 GCA_964631065.1 uncultured Acetatifactor sp. | reverse complement strand
CTTCTGCAAACCCTGCTTTCGCGTGCCGGCAACGGCTGTAAGCCATGAACTTTTTCTCCCGTCTTACTTCGCGGCAAACCCTACCGTCAGCTGTGCGGAAGCGGGATCATAGGTAAAGGTATAAGTGCCCGCAGCCTTCGTCAGGATATTCGCGCTCTCCGTTCCATCGACATACTGTAAGGATTCCTCGTCCGTAATGTTGGTAAAGCGGACATACTCATTTCCCACGGAAGAGCTTCCGTCCTCCGCCGTAACCAGCGTCGTCAGAAGGAACTCGTCTCCCTCGTCCAGATCGATCACCAGCGTATGCATGCCGTTCTCTTCCGTGAACGCATACTTCTCATCATAATCATCCTGCCATCCGGTCACGATCGCACCCTTGATGTAATACGTCGTCTGCATCTCGCCTACCGCCTCAAGCATCTCACCGTTATAGGTAAAGGTCAGGCTGTCATATACATCCTCTCCGGGATGTGTCGAAAGCGTAAAGGTATAATTTCCGTCCTTCAGACACTTGATGTTTGCCTTCTTCGTATCGTCCGAAAGTCCGCCGGATACGCTGAAATAAGTAACACCGTCCGCATCCGTGCTCTCCAGATAACCGCCGCCGTGCTGATCCTCCCAGGAGCTGTTGATCGCGAACTGGAACTCATCCCCCTCGCAGAGATCGACCGTCATCGTATAAACGTTCTCTCCGTCCGTCTTTGTCATGTAGTGCTCCTCATTGATCACGCCGCCCCAGCTTGAAGCCGCAAGCAGCGGGCTCTTTCCGCTTCCCACGATCGCAAAGCTTCTCGTATCCTCAACATTCTCAAGGAAGCCCGCGAAGACCTTTGTGTCCGCCGTGATCGGCTGTGAAAAATCAAATTCATGTCCGAGTGAGGGCGTTGCATACCAGCCCATGAAGACCTGACCCTCTTTTTCCGGCGTATACTCTGTCACCGTCGCGCCGGCTGCCACCTCTTCCTCAGACAGCACCGTCGTTCCGTCCGTGTCGTAAAACGTTACCTTGAAGGTGTCTGCCGCCTTGCTTTCCTCACCGGAAGAGCTCTCCGCAACAGCGCTGCTCTCCCCCGCGCCGCTTCCGTCCGTCTGTGTCTCTCCGCATGCCGCCATGGAAAGCGTCATAGCCGCAGCAAGTAACAGTGTCAGTCCTTTTTTCTTCATTCCCTTTTTCCTCCCTTTTTTGTTTTATGTACCCGCGGAATACTTCCTTTCGCAAATTCCGGGAGTACATGTTCCGGTTTCCGCAGCACCGTTTGGGAACGGTTATTTTTGCCGCTTAACCCGTTAAGCAAACGGGTAAAATTTTTTGGTTTTGCCATTTGCTTAACCAGTTAAGCAAATTATAATAAGAATGCCCGCCGTTGTCAATTTCAGAAATGAACAAAAGCGGGCAGTCAATTTTAGCTATATTCGCCAAAGATGCGTATCATTCTCTCAGAGATACTGCCGCAGCTCCTTTACCAGTGTCTCCTCCGCCTCCGCGACATCCCGCGCCAGCTTCACGACCTTTTCCTCTGCGGCGGGATACTGATTGATATAACGGCAGAGACTCTTGATCCCCATATTGCAGCCGTCCGTGATCAGATCCGCGACCTTCGCGTCCGACTCGTCGATCCCCAGCATCACGTCGCTCTTCAGCTTTGACATCATCTTCGCCATCGCCGCCGGCTCCTTCCCGTCGTCGTGATATTTTTCCAGATATTCATGCGTCGTATTGCCGAGCCGCGTATGCGTCTCCTTACTCTTTGCGAGCAGTTCCCGCATCCCCTCGCTCTTTACATGCTCCATCACATCATCCAGCGAGGAAACACCCATCTTAATCCCGGCATTGCACTCTCTAAGCAGCTTAATCGTATCGTCACCCATATCCGCTCCTCTCCGTCCGCCCGTGCAGACACGGCATGGCGGCGTGAATTTCTGCCGGAACAGCCGCCCGCTTTACGGAGCGTCTGCCCGACCTTTCGCCATGCCCTCTTTCGGGTTTATTCTGCCCGAAATCGCGTATGCTTATACAAAAATACAGGTAACCCTTCTTTCCTGCGGCTGTCGGTTCCTTACGTCTGTTTCCTTCTCCCGCCAAAAAGGGAATCCGTTTTATCTCTCGTCTGCGTACTGCGAAAGCAAAAACGGGTGCAGAGTCCTGGGGCTTAAGCCTTGTATTCCAGTGAAAAATCCGTAAATACCGCCGTGTTGTCCCCGACCGCATACAGCGCGGCGATCACGCCGGTAAAGCCGCCGGAGACCTCGCTGGTCAGATATTTCGTCTGACCGCTTCCAAGGTAAGTATCTCCGAAATAGAAGTGATAGTGAAGATTGTCCGCAACTACCTTGAGCGTGCCGCTTTCTCCGCTGACAGGAATCCGCGACTGTACATGCTTAATGCCGCCGATGTTCAGCTTCAGCACTGCCTCAAAACCGTTCTCCGCCTTTCTGAGCGCGATTTCATAATGCTCGTCCTCGCACATATAGACCGTTACGCCCGCCTCGCCCCGGTCGAGCGAAACCTCCGTCGTCAGTTCAAAGCAAAACTCTCTCTGGCGCAGTCCGACAAAGGTCGGGGAATCCGTATCGTCGAGCGTGATCCCGGTTCCGCGGAGTACGAGACTGTTCTCCCGAAACTCGTAATTCTCCTCATGCGGATGCCGCAGATAGCACCATGCAACCCGGTTATCCGCGTTGTCAAACGTGTAACGTGTCTGAAAACGCTGTACAAAATCGCCCGCAAGCTCATAGCTCTCCGCACACGTTCCATCCTCTCCCGCCGTAAACCAGCCGTTTTCATCAAAGCGGACAGGGATCATGCAGACCTCGCGCCCGAGGTTATGATACGCCATCCAAGGATGGATCTGCCGGAAGCCGAGACAGAAAATGTGCCATTCGCCGTTGTAATCCTCGACAAGATCGCCGTGCCCGATGCCCTGTAGGATAAAGGGCGCCTTATTGCGGTTCGTCAGCACGGGATTCTTCGCATAATTCTCAAAAGGTCCCCAGACGGATGCCGAGCGCCCGTAGGTAATCATATGACCGTACTCCGTACCGCCCTCTGCCGCCATCAGGTAATAATAGCTGCCGATTTTATACAGATGCGGCGATTCCAGAAACCGTCCGCCCGCACCGTGCCAGATACATCTGCTGCCGGAAAGCTTCTCGCCTGTCTCCACATTGATCTCGCACTGCGTCACGCCGTCCACACCGTCGTCATCGCTGCCGTTGCTCATAAAATAGGTTCTGCCGTCCTCGAAATAGAGCGAAGGGTCAATCCCGCCCTGCGCCACCGTTACCGGCTCGGACCATTCACCGTATATGTCGTCCGTATAGACGTAAAAATTTTCATGTGTGGTATCGTTTGTCGTCACCATATAGAAACGTCCGTTGTTATAACGGATCGTCGGTGCAAACACGCCGCCGGAGCTGTTGATCTTGTCCAGCATGACCTGAGATTTTCTTGTCAGCACATGCCCGATCTGTTTCCAGTTTACAAGATCGTCGCTCTCAAACAGCGGTACCCCGGGGAAATACTGGAACGAGCTGCACACCATATAGTATTTTCCGTTCGCCTTACACACGCTGGGATCGGGGTAAAAGCCCTTAATGACGGGGTTTTTGTAAATCATGGTTCTTCCTCCTTATGATTCGGTTTT
>CAZVWN010000195.1:0-3834 GCA_964631065.1 uncultured Acetatifactor sp. | reverse complement strand
CCGCGCAAATCCCCGTTCGTGCGCCGTAAGAAACAGCCGCCGCCCTGCGGATTCACAGGACGGCAGCTGTCTTAGCATTCATACGACAGACCTTTTTCGACCGACCATCCGGAAATTCAGATAATAATGCAGACCATCCCGCCGTTGCTGTCGTTGACAATCTTCTGCATGGTATCCTGCAGTTTCAGCTGGCTCTCCTCGCCGATCACGGCGACCTTCGCCGCAATACCGTCGTCCACAAGCTGCTCCACGGTTTTTCCGAAAATGTTGGTATCCCAGATTCCGCTCTGTTCATCCGTCCGGTTGATATACGCGATCAGATCCTCCGCCTGCTCCTGCGTCCCGACGATCGGCGCGATCTCCGTCTCGATATTCGCCCGGATCATATGGATGGACGGGCTGGACGCCTTAATCTTTACACCGAATTTATTGCCATGCCGGATCAGCTCCGGCTTCTCCAGCACAATCTCTTCCTTCTCCGGCGTTACGACGCCATATCCCTTAAGCCGCACCATGTTTACTGCCTCGAGCACCTTTGCGTATTCGTGCTTCATCTCGGCGAAGTTTTTCAGCATGCCGATCAGGCGGTACTCATCCGTGATCGTCTCGCCGACCAGCTCCGAAAGCATTTCGTAATAATAGGAATCTTCCACATCCAGCGTAATCCTGATACAGCCGTCCGACAGAGAAACCGTATCCGTCTTGCACCGCTTTATGTATGCGCTCTCAAACACAACCGGCTTTTCCATCACATCACGAACCGTCGTATATTCCTTCATAAAGCCTCTGACCGTCGTAAGCAGCTCCTGCTTGATCTTATGATTCTCCGAGAGCATTTCCACCCATTTCGGCATATAAAATTCCATGGCGGAAATCGGAAATTCATAGAGCACATTCTCCAGAATCCTGTTGATATCCTCCTTCTTGAGCTGTTCGCAGTTCACCGCCATCGCAGAAACCGCATATTTCTCTCCCAGCTCTGCAACGGTATTCTTCGCCTCCTCCGCGTAAGGCTTCCTGCTGTTGACAAGGACAAGAAACGGTTTTTTCAGCTTCTTTAAGGCGAGGATCGTCTTTTCCTCCGCCTCCAGATAATTTTCCCGCGGAATTTCTCCGAAGCTGCCGTCCGTCGTGATGACAAGTCCGATCGTGGAATGGTCGTTCATCACCTTATCCGTTCCGATCTCCGCCGCCTGCGTAAACGGAATCTCTTCGTCAGACCACGGCGTTTTTACCATCCTCTCCGCGTCTTCCTCCATATGTCCCGCTGCGCCCTCCACCATATATCCCACACAGTCAATGAGCCTGACCGACACGGAGATGTCTCCGTTTAAGGAAACCTCTGCCGCCTCATTGGGAATAAATTTCGGTTCTGTCGTCGTGATCGTTTTTCCTCCCGCGCTCTGCGGCAGCTCATCCTGCGCCCTGACCCTCGCGTGCTCATCCTCCATATAGGGAAGCACCATTTCCTGCATAAACTGCTTGATAAAGGTCGATTTTCCCGTGCGGACGGGTCCGAGTACCCCGATATAGATTTCTCCTCCCGTGCGCTGCTGAATATCATGGTATAAATCGTATGTAGCCGTTGCATGATCCATAGAAAAAAGCCTCCTGTCATATCCTATAAAAAGATATGACAGGAGACCGTAAATAATGCATCTTTTACATTCTCTCATCCAGATACAGCTGTACACGGCTCTGTATGATCCTGACGACATCCTCCAGCGCCTTTTCCCCGCGAAAATACGGTGCCGCCTCTTCAACAATATCCGCAAGGATCGTCTGCGTCATCTCATCCACCATAAACGTATTGTCAATCGCCGTGCGAATCTTCTGAATCTGCTCCTCCGTTATCGCATAATACGGAATCCCGTCAAAGGTAGAATAAACCTCTACCTTTTTCCCGTCCTTATCCAGTACATAGTTTCCCTCGTCATCCGTCTGGTAAACCGGATTCGCCTCCGCGTACAGATATTCTTCCAACAGATCTTTTCTGACGCTGAATGCCGTCATCTTTCCGACATCCGGCTCCTGCATCAGGCGATATTTCATAAACTGCCATGCGCCGTCTTTTTGTCCGGAATTGCGGTTGATCGCCAGCCTTCCCGAAACCTCCAGAATATTTCCGCCGTCCGCTCCCGGATAGCCGATCAAAGTTACCGCTTCCCCGTTTTTCCACTCAAGCTGCTGTAAATCCCTCGGCTTTGACAATGTTGCAACCCAGACAACCGGATCTCCTGCCGCCGCTCTTTCTTCCTGTGAAAGAGAAATGCTGTCGCTGATTTTTAAGTCTGCAATCCGTGCAAGAACCGCCTGAAACTCCGCACAGTCAAGCGCTGCCTTTTTGCTCTCAAGATCGACAAACTCTGTCAGTCCGCCCTGCAAAACGAGCCGCAATACTTCTGTCTTATTTTCCGCAGCGCCAATCCCTGCCAACGCACAGGCATCCGGATATTCCTCCAGAAAATCCAGAAATTCCGCTATGCTCCAACCCGTTTTCCCATCTAAAAGCGAAGAAGAAACCGCAAGACACTGCATCGTAAACCCTGTAGGAATCGTATAAAGTCCCCCGTCAACCGTCTGCTGTTCCAAAACAGCTTCCACAAGCTCCGCCCGGTCGAGATCGCCGTCTGCTTCCAGATAAGACGTCAGTTCCTCAAGGTAGCCGTTCCGGATATAGCTGTGGTACGTCGCATTCACGGCGCCGCCCGTCAGCTCTATCAGATCCGGCGCATCCTTTGCCGTCATGGATGCGCCAAGCTGTATCGCATATTGTGAAAAATCCGTATATTTCTTTACATTCAGATGATACACGGGATCCGCCTTGTTAAAAAGCGTGATATCCCCGCTGTACATCTGATAATTCAGCATGGCAAACAGAAGCTGTTCCTTCTCCTCGTCCGGAAGTATTTCTTCCGAAGCGGCTTCCGCCGTCTGCTCCTGCCCGTCGGCGCCGCTCTGCTCCGAAGAGTCTGTCTGCTCCCAGGTAAGCTTTTCCGTCGTTAAAAAAATCAGCTCCGTATCCGCAAGCCCGGTCAGAAGAACATAACCGTTCCCGATGGAATGAATGGCATAGAGGGAATAAGCATCCAGCTCCTGCATGGAAAGTCCGATCAGCGTCTCCTCTGTCTCCGCTCCCCATTTGACGACGTTTTCTCCCTGCTTCAGGTACAGCGTCTGCTCACAGTTCGGAAGATACTGCGCCTGTTCCACGGGCTTTCTTTCGATTTCCCGCAGCGTTTCGTCCAGTATGACAAGCTCCTGTGCCCCTTTTGCAGAACAAAGAACCACGACTTTTCCGTCCGCAAATCCGGCGCCGTCCGCCAGATCGCAGTTTAACTTTGTCTGCCCGGACAGCGTGCCGTCTTCTTCCAATACGGAGATACTCTGTAACCCGAGCGCATATATTTTCCCGTCCGCAAAAAGCAGCTGCTTTAACAGAAGCTCGTCCAGACCCGCGATCTCCGTTTCCCAAAGCAGCCCGCCGTCCGCATCATACTTCCGTAGGAAATGGGAGACCGCTGCCCCGTCCTCTTCCGCTTTTGCGCTGAACGCACAATAAAAGCTTCCTTCCGCCGTTCTCTGGAAGGTCTCCGGTCTTTCGCCGTCCGTAAACACGATCCATGTCTCGCCCGCCGCTTCCGAATTTTCCACCGTCGCCGCAAACGGATACTTCACGATACACCGGTATCCGTCCCGCTCCTCAAGATGATACACGGCATCCTCCGTCAGAACAGCGTCCCCCGTTGCAAAATCCCCAAAATCAATCAAAAGAGAAGATACTTCATACTGCACCGGCGTCTGCGCTTCCTGTTCCGGCTCCGGCTCTCCTCC
>CAZVWN010000194.1:0-3876 GCA_964631065.1 uncultured Acetatifactor sp. | reverse complement strand
TCATAAAAGGCTTATGTAAAATGCAAAACCGGCGAATGTAAAATTTAAGTAAAGTGTCTGTCATCCGAAGCGTCCCTCAATATAATCCGCCGTCCGCTTATCCTGCGGGCAGGAAAACAGCCGCTTTGTCTCCCCGTCTTCCACAAGCTCTCCGGCAAGGAAAAACGCAGTTGTATCCGAAATCCGCGCCGCCTGCTGCATATTATGCGTCACGATCACCACGGTATACTGCTTTTTCAGACTCTCCATGAGTTCCTCGATCTTCAGCGTGGAAACCGGATCCAGCGCCGAGGTCGGCTCATCCATCAGAAGTACTTCCGGCTCCACCGCCAACGCCCTGGCAATACAGAGCCTCTGCTGCTGTCCGCCGGACAGTCCCATGGCGGATTTTTGAAGCCTGTCCTTCACTTCATCAAAGATTGCCGCTCCCCGCAGCGCATTCTCCACGATCCCGTCCAGCTTTTTCCTGCTCTTCGTTCCATGCAGTCTCGGTCCATAAGCAATGTTATCATAAATGCTCATCGGGAACGGGTTCGGCTGCTGAAACACCATACCGACCTTCTTTCTAAGCAGCGTGGTATCTACCCGCCTGTCATAAATATCCTCTCCGTCCAGCAGGACTTTGCCGTCAATCGTCACATTTCCAACCGTATCATTCATTCTGTTGATACATTTCAAAAGCGTAGACTTTCCGCAGCCGCTGGGACCGATAAAGGCAGTAATCGCATGCTCCTTCATATCCATATTTACACTCTTCAGCGCGTGGTTCGTGCCATAATGAAGGTTCAGGTTCCGCACGGTTATCTTATTTTTTTCCATAAAATTACTCTCCTGTGTTCGTTATTTGCGAAAACTCCCTGTCAGCGGCTTCAGAAGCAGATTGATGCCCAACACGAGCAGAAGCAGTACACAGCCGATACCGAACGCCGTCTCATATGCACCGTTCTGCATCTGAAGATAAAGCTCGATTGTCAGCGTTCCGCCGCTCTCCATTGTCTTATGCAGCAGCTTTGCAATATTTTCCGGAAAAGAGCCTGTAAGCTTCGGCAGCATCCTCGCACTTCCCGCCGTAAAAAGGAGCGCCGCCGACTCTCCTGCGATGCGTCCCACGGCAAGGATTACACCGGTCAGGATGCCGGGCATCGCCGATGGCAGAAGAATCGTCCGGATCATATACCACTTCGTCGCTCCCAGTCCCAGCGCACCGCTGCGATAGCTGTCAGGTACGGCGCGAAGCGCCTCCTGTGTGTTTCTGACGATCAGCGGCAATACCATAAGCGTCAGTGTCAGTGCACCGTTAAGCAGCGAATATCCCAGTCCGAGCACACTCCCGAAGAAAACCATACCGAACAGTCCGAAAATAACGGAAGGGATTCCTGCGAGCGTCTCTGTCGTAAATTCGATCAGCCGTACCGTTTTTCCGGGTTTTGCGTACTCATTCAGATAAATGGCGCCGCCCACGCCGACCGGCGTTGCGATCAGCAGGGTCATGATGATAATGTAAAGCGTATTGAGCAGATTCCCCGCAATCCCCACCGTCCCTTTCAGTGCGCTCGTCACGCCCGTAAAAAAGGACGGTGTCAGTATGTGCCTTCCCTTTGCGAATACATATCCGATGATGCCCGTCAAAAGACACACGGAAAGAAATGCCGCTCCATAGATTGCGCCAAGCAGAATCGTCTCCGCAGGTCTCCTTCTTTTTCTATATAAAGTCGAATCAGACATCCGTCTTCGCTCCTTCCTTCAGAACCCGGTTCAGCACGATGTTAATTATCATAATAAAAACGAACAGAACCAGACCGATCGTAAACAGCACCTGTCTGTGTGTCCCCTGTGCATATCCCATCTCGCTGACAATCGCCGTTGTCAGAAACCTGACGGAATGAAACGGCAGGGGCGCGTTCACACTGCTCCCGGAAACAAGCGTGATCGCCATCGCCTCCCCGATTGCCCTTCCCACCCCCAGCACAACCGCGCTGACAATTCCATGCTTTGCCGCCGGAAGAACGGCTTTAAAAATTGTCTGTACAGGAGACGCTCCAAGCGCCAGCGATGCCGCCCTGATGCCCGGAGAAACCGCCTGTATTGAAGTCTCGCTGATACTGATAACTGTCGGCAGGATCATAACGGCAAGGACAATCACCGCAGACAAAAGATTTGCCCCGCCGGTAAACTGATGTGCTTCTGATCCGGCAAAGACCTTTAACTCAAGCCTGTACATCAGCGGATTCAACAGATAAATGCCGAGCAGTCCATAGATCACGGAAGGAATCCCCGCAAGCAGTTCAACTGCCGGCTTTACGATACCGGCCAGACGCCTGTCCGCAATTTCCGCTAAGAATATCGCGGTCAGGATACCGACCGGCACGCCGGTCAGAACCGCCAGCGCCGTTCCCACGACGGAAGTCAGAATGACATAGCCTATTCCGAACTGCGGTTTTGCCGCCGTCGGCTTCCAGACGGTTCCGAACAGTATCTCCTTTAATCCCACCTTAAAGATCGCCGGAGCGCCGTTTAGGATCATATAAAGCGTGATGGAACCCACGGCAAAAACAGCAGTCATGGCACAGATCGTAAATACGATCCGCGCCGCATATTCTGCGGCTCTCCTGTTTTTTTCCTCTCCCGAAACGCCCGGAAAAGCTTTGTCCGTTACTTTCTTTTCATGCTGTATGCGCATATCCCATTCCCTCTCACGGACAACTTACTTTACGGTGACCAGACCGATCTTTTCAGCGACTGCCTGACCTTCCCCGCCGAGAACAAAGTCAAACCACATACGGACAAGCGCATTCTGTTCGGAAATCTCACCCTTGGTCGCCATGACAAAAGGTCTGCTCAGAAAATACTTTCCCGCCTTGACATTTTCCGCCTCAGGCTCCACGCCGTCCAGCGCCAGTGCAGACACACTGTCATCCACTACATCCAGTGAGACATATCCGATCGCTCCGGGCGTGGAAGCAACCTTCGCCATGACAGCTCCCGTGCTGTCCGGCTCATTTGCGTAGACACAGATATCTTCCACCCCAAGGATCTCCTCAAAAGCCCCTCTGGTACCGCTGCCCGCTTCCCGTCCGACAACGACAATCGGCATATCCGCGCCGCCCACTTCAGACCAGTTCGTAACCGCTCCGGTATAAATATCCGTCAGCTGCCCTTTGGTAAGCCCCGTCACCGTGTTTGCCGGGTCAACGCAGACCGCAATGCCGTCGATCGCGACAACATTTTCCACCGCACCGTTATTCTTCTCTTCTTCCTTAAGGTTTCTGGAGGAATTTCCGATGTCCGCACTGCCCGAGATCACCGCCTCAATTCCCGCGCCGGATCCTACAAACTCCGCCGTCACGGTCACATCCGGGTATTCTTCCATAAAGCGCTCCGCCAGAGCATTTGCCAGCTTTTCCATTGACGTACTGCCAACCAGCCGGATGCACCCCGTCAATTCTTCCTTCCCTAGAGCTTCTCCGCTCACCGCATCCGCTGCGGACATGCTTTCCGTTCCCGTCTGCGTCACATCCGCCCGTCCGTCTTCCGCCATGTTGCAGCCCGCCAGCAGAACTGCCGCTGCCGTAAACACCCCAAATACTGCGCTGATTCTCTTTGTTTTCATAATCTCCTCCATTTTCCGGGCTTGAATCCCGCTTTTGTCTGACAGATTTTTCTGTCTTCCAAAACAGTGTAACAAAGAGAATGTAAAATCCGATAGCACGGTGAGGTAAGTCTTTGGTAAAAACCGGGTAAAGCACCGACAGATTTTCTGTTTCTGCAAGACTGCCGCACTTCCATCGTATGCCTTCCGCGTTTCTTCAGCCGCTTTGCAGCGTTATCAGGATTCCTTCCGCGATCGCTCCTGCGATCTCATCAAAATTTTCATCA
>CAZVWN010000193.1:0-3888 GCA_964631065.1 uncultured Acetatifactor sp. | reverse complement strand
AATATCTGTAGGAGCACCTTAGCGCAGAGCGTATTTGCACATAAAGTAAACCTTTTAGGGTTGGCGGATCGGTTTATCATAGACAGCGCCGCAACGAGCACGGAGGAAATCGGGAATCCTCCGCACAGAGGCACGGTAAACAAATTAAGAGAGGTTGGTATTCCTTTAGTGCCTCACAGGGCGAGGCAGATCACCCGAAAGGATTATGATGACTTTGATTACATTATCGGTATGGATACTGCAAATATCAGAAATCTTAACAGGATGCTGAACGGGGATCCGGAGGGGAAGGTTTATAAGTTTTTATCCTTTGCCGGATCCGGGCGGGATATCGCGGATCCGTGGTATACCGGAGATTTTGAGGCAACCTATCGTGATGTACAGGAGGGGTGCGACGGGTTTCTGGCATATCTGCGTCAGAAAGGGTTTATTCCGCAGGAGGATCAGGCTGACAAATCAGGCTGATGGCAGAATTGCGAGGGTTTCCTACGGTATCTGCGCCGGAAGGGGCTTATTCCGCAGGAGGATAAAGAGGACGAAATGCCGTAGAACGGCGCTTCGCCCTTTTTTGATTCCGGCAGTATTCCCATGTCCTGCGGTCAGGGATTACCGGCTGCCTCCAACTGCTCCCGCAGAGAAAGGAAGTCGGCGGGACCGTTGTCAAGATAGAAGCAGTGAAAACGATAGTCCGTGTAAGTGTCTCCCCAGAGCGCTCCTGCTTCCTCCTGAAGTGACAGAATTTCGAGGTAGCCGAGGTAATACTTCAGGTAGTTGCAGGGTTCCTGAGCAATATAGGTATAGACGCTTTTTGCGGCGTCGCTGTCCGTGATGCCGAAGCCCTCCAGAACCTTTGCGATGCTGCTGAAGGAGGCGTTTTCGTGGTGGATCATAACGTCAAGAAGGGAATAGAGGCACAGCTGGAGACTGCGGTTATGCTTTTCGAGCTGCGCCGTGAGCGCATCCTGCGCGAGACCGTTTTCCTGAAGAACTGCGGTCGCGTAGTCATAAGAGAGAAACTCGACGTAAAGCGCCCAGCCTTCAAGATAGCCGCCGTACCAGAGCAGTTTTTTTGCCGGACGTTCTCCGTCTGACAGCAATTGACGGTTGGCATATACGGTCTGATAGAGGTGTCCGGGGTAGCCCTCATGGGCAAGAGTGGTATAGAGTTCCAGACCGGACAGTGTTTTCCGGCGGTTGATATAAATGACATTCTGCGCAGTGTCGTCCAGGGGCGCCGTCAGGTAAAAGGCGGGAGCACAATAGCTTTCCAGACTGGCTGAGACGGGTTTTACCGTTGTATTGACGGTTTCTCCGGTAATGGGAGGAAAGTCTCCCCGCATGCGTTCCTGTAGGTCTGCCAGTATTGTCGAAACATTTTTCAGTGGAAAGGAAACGCTTTCGTCCTGTGCGTAGCGCGCGGCGATTTCCGGATTTTGTGTCAGAAGGCTGCGGATTGTTTCGTATTCTGCGGCGAACTGTTTTGTGAGAAGCTCCTGTATTTCGGAGACAGGACGGTAGGAGCCTGTTTCAGAGATCAGCAGCGCTTCATAGTACTCTTTCCCCTGTGGAAGCGCGGCAAGTCCCGTCAGGGGGATGGACGGATCCTCCAACAGAAGCAGTCCGTCTCCGAGCGCCGTATAAGCGGGCAGCAGGACGGTTTTCAACAATCTGTCATTTGTGTCAGAATACTTTTTTGCCTCTGCCTCCGTAAGCTTTCCCTCTTCGATAAGCGGCTGCAGCCGTTCGGTAAAGGTAGTCTGTAAAAAGTGGCTTCCGGCTTCTAGTTCATCTAATGTGACAATCGTGTCACATTGCGCGCGCACGCTCTTTAAGGAGGAGGCGGGCATCAGCAGATCTGCCGCCGCTTTCTCCTGTTCGTAAAGAAGCAGGGAGGCAAAGTATTCGTCGGTCTGATCCAGAATTGCAAGGTAGTCCTCAATGTCCTTTTTGCTGCGGAAGGTATATTCTGCAAGCAGGATCGGGAGCTGCGACTGTGCGCCGGAGGACGGGGAAAGCGGCTCGCTATAGTAGGAAAAGCTGTTCAGCGTCAGGGTGTTTTCGAGGTATCGTGTCAGCAGTCTGTAGAGATAGGCATCGGAGGCGTTGAGCTTTTCCGGGCGGATGGCATACAGGGAAGCAAGCGTATTTTCAAGAGCAAGCTGTCCGCGCGCTGATTCCTCGGGGCTGTAGCCGGATAATGTGACACTATAGTCATAAATGCCGAAATCCGCCGGATGAGCAAGGGAATAGTGCATGTTCAGCGTGTTTGCGGACATTTCTTCAACGAAGAGCTTTGCCGTGATGTTGGTAAACCGTTTTTCGTCTTTTTCATAGGTAAAGAGAAGCAGTGTAAGACCGCAAAAAAGCAGAAGGAGGGCGGTAATGGGCAGTATCCTGCGGCGGAGAAGTTTTTTCTTTGTCTTCAAGGGGATTCCCCCTTTTCCGGGAACATTGCTAATATATATGCCGGGGAAGCTGCGGGGATTCCATGCGGTTTTGTCTGCGCGGAAATCCGGGAGCAGACGGCGGTAGGTCTGCGGCGTTTTGACATACGGATCCTGTCTGCAATCCGGCAGTCTGCTGCGATTGAAAAGTGTACATGGAAAAAGCGGGACAGGTTGTATTGCACACAAAAGTTGTATTACATACAACTTGCAAAATGTATCATAAAATTTGCAGACATATCTTGACTTAGGTCTACAGCCGGCATATACTTGTGTTATGGAAGAAAAAAAGACGAAGTACGGAGACCTTGTCCGTTATCTGGAAAATGAAATAGAAAGCGGTGCGTTGAAGCAGGGGGATAAGCTGCCTTCGGAGAATGAGCTGACGGAGCGTTTCGGCGTCAGCAGACAGACCGTGCGAAGAGCGATCGGGATTCTGGAGGAGCAGGGAGTCGTCCGCAGCGTCAGGGGAAGCGGAACCTATGTCGGTTCTGACAAAAGGGAGAATCCGGGCAGGAAGAACCGCATTGCCGTGCTGACGACCTATGTGGACAGCTATATCTTTCCGAAGACCATACAGGGAATCGAGAGTGTCCTGTTTGAGAGAGGATATTCGGTGCAGCTTTCCTTTACCAACAATACGCTGGAGCGGGAAAAAAATGTGCTGACGGATCTGATCAGCAGGGATGATGTGGCGGGAATCATTGTCGAGGGAACAAAAAGCGGTCTGCCGAATCCGAACCTTATGCTGTATCATCAGCTTTTAAACCGCAGGGTTCCGGTGCTGTTCGTCAATACCTTTTATCCGGAGCTGGCGGTTCCGCATGTGTCATTGAATGACGTGGAGGTGGCGGAAAAGGCGGTGAATTTCCTGATAGAGCGCGGGCATCGGAATATCGGTGCGATCCTGAAGCTGGATGACGGGCAGGGGAGAATGCGTTATCTGGGGTATCTGCGCGCGATGGAGGCGGCAGGGCTTGCGGTTACGGATTCCCGGATGGTCTGGATTGATACGGATGAGTCAAAACAGCTGGGGTATTGCAGAGACAGGATTTTAAACAGAGTGGAGGAGTGTACGGCGCTCTTCTGTTATAATGATCAGATCGCTTTTCAGCTGATCCGTCTGCTGCGGGAAAGAGGAATCCGCGTGCCGGAGGACGTGTCCGTTATCAGCGTGGATGATTCCGATCTGGCGCGTCACAGCGAGGTGCCGATCACGTCTCTTCCGCATCCGAAGGAAAAGCTCGGAGAGAAGGCGGCGGAGATTCTGCTTGATATGATAGACGGGAAAAAGGGCGAATATACCGTGGAGTTTGATACGCGGGTGGTAGAGCGGCAGTCCGTCGCGGAGATTCGGGATAATTGACATAATACAAACTTTTTTAATTAGGAGGAAACAGTATGACAGAAGCAGTGAAGGCAGCAATCAGGGACGGAAGGACGG
>CAZVWN010000192.1:0-3890 GCA_964631065.1 uncultured Acetatifactor sp. | reverse complement strand
TCTCATTCAGCGCAAACAGCCCCGTCTTGACGCCGACCCAGCGTCCGGGCGTCGCCTGTACCGTGCTTCCGAGCGGCAGAAACGTCTCCCCGTCCGCGCTGACAAAAAACGAAACCGCTTCCGCACGTTCCACGCGCATCCGGATCAGAATTGTCTCCTGCCCCCATTCCTGTAACGCTTCCCTGACCTCATCCGCTTTCGTCCAATTTCCCGTTCTCTGCTGTAAAATGAGCTTTCCGTTCTGTTTTTTTATGACAAGTGCCGTATAACAGCCGCCGAGCGAAACCATCCCCGCGACATCCCCCTCTGCCATTTCCCCCAGGTGCAGTCGGGTCGTGATCTCAAATTCCGGCGCCGGCCATTTCTGTAAGAGCAGACTGCTGACATCACAAAGCTGCGTCTCCGCTTTTTCCTGCTGCGCATACAGCGTCAGCCCGCCGTCCCCGAGGCGATACCATTCCTCTCTGTAATTTGCGTTCCACTGCCATTGCAGACCGAGCTTCTCTCCCGCAAAGAAATCGCTGTCCTCCGGCGCATCCGCAGGATAGACCGCGCCGACATCCGGCTTTTTATACTGCATGACCGGCTCTCCGCAGCCGTCCTTTTCGTTCACGCCGATCACCGGCCAGTCGTCCTCCCAGCGCATCGGCTGTAAATGAAGAATCCTGCCCGCATTGCCGACATCCTGAAAATGCAAAAAGAAATCTTCTCCGGACTGCGTGCTGACCCATGCGCCCTGATGCGGTCCGTTGACCGCGCTCTCTCCCTGATGCAGCACGATCCGCTCCTCATACGGACCATAGATATTCTTCGAGCGCAATACCGTCTGCCAGCCCGGCTTGACGCCGCCGGCGGGCGCAAAGATGTAATAATACCCGTTCCTCTTATAGAGCTTTGGTCCCTCGATCGTCGGCTGTGTCTCATGACCGTCATAGATAAATTTTCCGTCGTCCAAAACGCCCGTACAGTCCGGCTCGATCGGCGACAGATACAGCATGCTCTTAAACCCGATACGGCTTCTCGCAAACGCCGTCACCATATACGCTTTCCCGTCATCATCCCAGAAAGGGCAGGGATCGATCCAGCCGGTCACCTTCCGCACACAGACGGGTTCACTCCACTTTCCCCATGGATCTTTTGTTTTACACATAAAGATGCCCTCGTCCGGCATCGGGATAAATACATAATAAACGCCCTCATGAAAACGGATCGACGGCGCCCATGCTCCGCAGCCGTGCATCGGTCTGTCATAATACGGAAACGGCAGCTTCTCCAAAACATAATTGATCACCTTCCAGTTCACAAGATCCTTAGAATGCAGAAGCGGCACCGCCGGCGTGTTGCAGAAGCTGGAAGCGACCAGAAAGAAATCATCGCCGACCCGGATCGCATCAGGATCCGAATAATCCGTATACAGAATCGGATTGCGGTACGTTCCGTCCCCATTGTCCGCAATCCACATTTTCTCCGTCTTTCGTTCTCTGCCGTTCATCCCCTGTATCTCCTCCTTCTGTGTCTCTCCCGACACGCCGCTTTCGCAGCCCTGTGCCGGACATCCGTCTGAATTTCCCGATCATGCGGCGCGGTATCCTTCTGTCCGCGTCAGGTAAGCCTGCCCAGACTCCGCAGCCGGACAGCAGGATATCCTGCTGTCCGCGCCGGTTCCGTCCTTATCCGCGTCCGCTGCCGATAACAAAAGCATACCGCAATCTCCGCGATCAGGCAACCTAAAAATGCGCTCTGCCCTGACGGCGGTTTTTCTTCCTGAAACTGTCTTACCTGACCTTCAGCAGCTCTTCCCCCGTCCGTACCCTCGCCCCCGTATCCGCAAGAATATTTCCCTCTTCCGCGCCTGCCGCCAATGCGATCACCACGCTGTCGGACGCGCCCCGTGCCGCGAGACCCTTTCTGTCAAACTCCAAAAGCAGCTTTCCCTTCCCGACCACCTCATTCTGTACAATACGCGGGCGGTAATATCTGTCGAGAAGCTCATCCTCCGAATCCCCTACCCTGATATACAGCTCTGCGCCGAACTCGGTATCAAACAAAAGGGCGTTCCCCTGTGGAAAAATTTTTCGGATTCTTCCTGCTGCGGGCGCATAGACCCTGTCCGCATCCGGACATATCACCACGGCGGGGCGCCCGCCCTCCTGTACATCCGCGATCTCCCCCGACACCGGACTGCCGATCAGGAACGAAGGTTTCCCCGCATCCTCTTCCCCGTCCTGCCGTTCGCGAAAAACACTGCCCTCCGCGCTGACTCTTCCCAGACATACCCCTGCCGCCATCGCTGCCAGTGCGATCAGGGTAAGCCACCAAAAACTGATTTCCATGCCGTCCTCCCGCCTTTTTTTGAATACTTTTATTCTCTCCGGAAAAAAGATTGTTATTCTGCTAAAAAAATTGTTGACATTTTATAAAGAGTGATGCTATACTTCAACTGTATTCTAAATGAAAGTCATTGAACTCACATATTTTTGTAAGTCATTTCGGCTTTGATGATGGTTTACAAAAATATGTGATTTTTTTGTCCTAGTTTTAGAATCAACAAATTTTTATATTTTTAAGGAGGTACCATCATGAATAACGGTACAGTTAAGTGGTTCAACGCACAGAAGGGTTATGGTTTCATCACCAACGATGCAACCGGCGAGGAAGTATTCGTACATTTCTCCGCTATCAATGCTGAGGGCTTCAAGTCTCTCGAGGAAGGTCAGAAGGTTACCTTCGATACCGAGACAGATCCCGCAAACAGCAACAAGACCCGCGCTACCAACGTTACTGTAGTAGCATAACGGTTTCCGGCTGACAGCGAACACACGAAAAAAACTTAGGGAGCGGATCCTTGGATCTGCTCCCTAAATTTTTGCATTCTGACGCTTACCGGAAAACATTTCCTGATTTCCTGTTGACAAATTTTATCGACTAGGTTATGATTGTAACACGTCTGCAGGGCAATGGCGCTGCGGATCTATCCAAGAGGGAGTAGTTGGCAGCCTTGCGCTGTGGCAATATCAACACATTGACGGTCAACGTCTGGTATTGCCTGGCAATATGTTTATTGCGATAATGAGACTCTGGATCAGTTTATGGAGCTATCCTTAAATTGATCGGAGTCTCTTTTTTCGTGGCAGCCGCTCCCAAAAATGCACTCCCGGAAGCTTCCGGATGAAGCATTCCGGGCGTACATAACACAATACGGAGGAAAAAATATGAGTTTACTGACACTGTTCATCACTGCTGTAGGATTATCCATGGACGCGTTCGCGGTTGCGATCTGTAAGGGACTTGCGATGAAAAAGCTCTCCCTGAAAAAAGCGCTGATCATCGGACTCTGGTTCGGCGGCTTTCAGGCGCTGATGCCGACGGTCGGCTATCTGCTGGGAACCCGCTTTGAAAGCTATGTCACCTCCATCGATCACTGGATTGCCTTTGTCCTCCTCGCCCTGATCGGTGCGAATATGGTAAAGGAATCCCTGTCAAAAGAGGAGAATTCCGCAAACGACGCGACAGACTTTAAAACCATGTTTCTGCTTGCCGTTGCAACCAGCATCGATGCGCTGGCTGTCGGCGTAACCTACGCTTTCCTCCAGGTTGAGATTGTTCCCGCCGTAGCCTTTATCGGCATCATCACGTTTACGCTCTCCCTCGTCGGCGTCAAAATCGGAAACGTGTTCGGTCTGAAATATAAGGCAAAGGCAGAGCTTGCCGGCGGTATCATCCTGATCGTCATGGGTATCAAAATCCTGTTGGAGCACCTCGGACTGTTGGAGTGGCTGCCCTTCTGACCTACATAACTTCCCGGCGCTGCGGAAGCTTCTTTCCACTCTTCCGCCTGTATCTTTGCGGCAGACACAACTCACGCGGAAGCTTCCCTGCGCCGTGACCGA
>CAZVWN010000191.1:0-3908 GCA_964631065.1 uncultured Acetatifactor sp. | reverse complement strand
CGGGGACGCCCGGGTTCTCTCACAGCCCGCACAAGTCCTTCACGACCTCGCCCGCAAGGATCAGTCCCGCTACGGACGGTACAAAGGAGACGCTGCCGGGCGTCTGTCTGCGCCGAAATGCGCCGGATCCGTCCGCCTCCGCCCCCGTCTCCCGCAGGGCAGCCGCGCTTCCTTCCCCGTCCTGCTGCCGCGCACACGCTTCTGCCCCCGACGTAAGCGGCTCCTCCTCCGAGTAAACGACCTTTAGGGAGTCGATGCCGCGTCGACGAAGCTCACGACGCATGACCTTTGCTAACGGACATACCTTCGTCCGGTAGATGTCCGCGACCCGAAACGCCGTCGGATCCAGCTTATTTCCCGTGCCCATGGAGCTGATGACGGGCGTGCCCGCTTCCTTTGCGCGCTCAACGATCATCAGCTTTCCCGTCACGGTATCAATGGCATCCACGACGTAATCATATGCCGAAAAATCAAATTCCGCCGCCGTCTCCGGCAGAAAGAAAATCTGTCTCGGATTGACCTGACAGTCCGGATTGATCTGCTTTATGCGCTCTGCCGCCGCTAAGACCTTCGGTCTGCCGACCGTCTCAAGCGTCGCGATGATCTGGCGGTTTAGATTGCTCTCTGCGACCTCGTCATGATCGATCAGCTCCAGCGCACCGATCCCGCAGCGCGCCAGCGCCTCGACGACATACCCGCCGACCCCGCCGATCCCGAACACGGCGACCCGCGCTTTTTGAAGCTTTTTGATATTTTCACTGCCCAACAGCAGCTCCGTTCTCTCTAACCGGTTCTCCATCAGATCTCCCTCTCCTCATCCCTACGAGATCAGCCGCTCCAGCTTCTTCTGCAGCCATGCGATCACGGGACCTAAAAAGAACGCAACCGCAGCCGTGACAATGCCGACATCCCCGCCGAGCAGAAAGCCCGCCGCCATAAAGGCGATATCCCAGAGCATCCTGACCGCCTTGAACGAGAGCTTATGAATATGCTTTGACAGGATGAAGGGCAGCCCGTCATACGGAGAGGTTCCAAGCCCCGCCGTCATATAGGTTGCCGCGCCGAGGATAAAGACGGCAAGCACCGGAAGCAGCAGTCCGTAGCGCACGGCGGGCTGTGCAAAAAATCCCTCCGGAAGACATCTGTTCCATACCCAGCCCCAGAAATCCGCGATGTAACCGAGACAGACCATATTGCCGATCGTACCGAAGCCGATCAGGCTCATGTCGAAGCGTATGACAAACAGAAACGTCACCATATGGCATAACAGCTGTGCCGTTCCGAAGCTGATCGGCACATACCGGATCACCCCCTGCGTCAGACAGGAGCAGGGATCCGTTCCCAGATTTAATTTGATCAGCAGCGCCAGTCCGAAGCCCTGCAGCATGACGCCGATCACCATCATGAGCAGTCTGTTCTTAAATTTCGGCGGCCGTGCAAAACACGTCAGTTTCATGTTCCATTCCTCCCGGATCTTACTTTATACTATCCGGTCAAAGGTCTTTGCCCCTATGTATTTTCGGTCAAATTCCTCTGCCGTGACAGGCTTTGAGAAATAAAAGCCCTGAAACAGCTCGCAGCCCATTGCCGTCAGCGCGTCCAGCTGTTTCTTCGTCTCCACGCCCTCCGTTATGACATCCATTCCAAGCTGCTTTGCCATGGAAATAACGGACTGCAGGATCACGCGGCTCCTGCTCTCATGCTCCGTCTCCCGCAAAAAGAGCATGTCGATCTTCAGCACGTCCGCCGGAATGTCCTTCAGCATATTTAAGGACGAATACCCGCTTCCGAAATCATCCACCTCAATGACAAAGCCCTGATCGTGAAGCTTTTTCAGCGTTTCCATATGACGGTCAATATCCGACATCAGCGCAGTCTCCGTAATCTCAATATTCAGAGCGGCAGGAGAGATCTCATACTTTTCCGTCAGCTCCATAAAGCTCTTATACAGATCGGCATAATAAAAATCCCGCGCGGAGATATTGACCGAAATGGTCATATCCTCCCTGCCAAGCTCCTTCCACTCCCGCAGCTTCTTCGCCGCATGCTCCCACATATATTCATCCAGGCGGATGATCAGCCCCGTTTTCTCGACAACCGAGATAAAGTTAAGCGGCAGGATCAGTCCCTGCGCAGGATGATTCCATCTGGCGAGCGCCTCCGCTCCCTTTACGGTTCCGTCCGCCCTGACCAGCGGCTGCAGATACATCTGAAACTGTCCGCAGCTGATCGCATGATCAAACTCACTGACAATATTCTTCTCATAGACGAGCTGCTTAAGCATTTTCGTGTCATAGTAGACAACCGTTTTCTGATAATCGCCCTGTGCCGACTGGATCGCCATGTTTGCGCGGTCATACATGAGCTGCGGCGCTTCCGTCGGATCCTCGATCCTGTACACGCCGATCAGAATCTGTACCTTATAATTACAGTCGTTGATCAGATACTGTAGTCTGGAAAGATTCTTCGCCGCATATTCCTCACTGAAATTTTCCTCCGAAATCAGCATGGCAAACTTATCCGACTCGATCCTGCCCTGAATGCAGTCCTCATAGTTGGAAAATTTCAGCATGGATGCCTGATCGACAAGCACCCTGTCCCCCATCTCTTCGCCGAAAAGATCATTGACAAGCCTTAAATTCTGAATGTTCGTACAGACCATATACCGCCGTATTTCCGGCTTTCTTCGCAGAATCTGTTCCGCCTTCTGGAAAAAATATTCCCTGTTATATAATCCCGTCAGCCTGTCGTGCGTCGCGAGAAACTGCTCCTCGCGAAACCGTCTTATCTCCTCCGTCCTGTCCGTCATGCGGAAGCAGTGTCCGATCGTCGCGTTTTTCTGATCCCGCAGTCTCTGATACTCCATGAGAAAATAAATCTCATTCTCCGCATCCCCGCGGTTTTCCTCCCAGTTTCCGTAATCTCCCGAAATGCCGGGGTTGCGCTCGCGCCAGTCTCTGTAAAAGTTCTCAAATACCGCATTGTCTCCGTCGTCCGCCGCAAGAAACTCCCTTGCGCGCGCATTCGCATAAATGCACTTCCCGCGGATGTCAACACAGAAGATGCCGCTCTTAAAATCCTTGATCACACTGACAAGCGTATCCTCTAACAGCCCCTTCGGCGCCGCATACAGCGAACCGTAGCAGATACAGCCGCCGAGTACCGCATACAGAAATACGGAATAATCGACCGGTGAGCCGCTTATGTAACAGACGGCGCTGGCTGCGGTCAGCGCTGCAAACGGAATGCCCGTATACAGATACATCCTGCGGTACATCCGGGATGTTGTCGCCGCCTTCACGATCAGGAGCAAAAGGATCGCGACCGCCGGAACGCCGCATAACAGCAGATGCACATAATAGCCGGGCAGATATTCCACGCTCCAGAAGGGAAGTCCCTCGCGGGAGACAGCCTCCGATAGCCGGAACATATGTCCCATCCGGACATTCACCAGCAGTAAAACCGTGTCGAGACAGGCAAATGCAGGAATGACAACCCGGAAAATCCCTTTTTTTAGTCCGGCGCCGGTATCCCTGCACACATAGCCGAACAGACAGACGAACAGCCAGTCCTCACAGACAAAAAAGACCGCCGCAAAGAACAGCGCCCATGTCATCTGACGGGAAAGCCAGAAGCCGATATAGGAAGCCATGGCGACAATGCCGGAAAACAAAAGCCGCAGGATCACACCGGAATATTCACTCTTCTTCCTCACCGCAGCGGCACAGCAGCCGCCCGTCAGGACAGACAGAATCGCAAAAAGAACAATATATACTGTTTTCATTGCATTCCCTCCATGCCACAATCATAGCACAAACATCCGTTTTTTACCACAAAAAAGTGGCAACAGCCATTGTCCTTTTTTCCTTATCCGACCTTATATCCCTGTCCCCAGACAACCTGAAGAT
>CAZVWN010000190.1:0-3945 GCA_964631065.1 uncultured Acetatifactor sp. | reverse complement strand
GGGAAAGTCTGCATCCGGGGATTGCATTTTTCTTTGAAAAAGCATACAATAGACACACTGACCGCCGTTTTTCGTACCTGACGGAAAGCGGCGGAAAAGAGAAACGGGATTGAGGAAACGAAAAAATGGAGAATGGAACAATGAAGATCAGAACAAGGTATGCGCCCAGTCCGACGGGAAAGATGCACGTCGGAAATCTGCGGTCTGCGCTGTATGAGTTTTTAATTGCAAAGCACGCGGGCGGAGACTTTATGCTCCGTATTGAGGATACGGATCAGGAGCGCTTTGTCGAGGGGGCAACGGAGATCATCTACCGCACGATGGAAAAGACGGGGCTTGTCCATGACGAGGGACCGGATAAGGACGGCGGATACGGACCGTATGTGCAGAGCGAGAGAATGAAGACCGGCATCTATATGAAGTACGCGAAGGAGCTGATCGAAAAGGGCGAGGCGTATTACTGCTTCTGCGACAGGGAGCGTCTTGCATCCTTAAAATCCGAGGTGGTTGAGGGCAAGGAGATCACGGTGTATGACAAGCACTGTCTTAGTCTCTCCAAAGAAGAGATCGAGGCGAACCTTGCGGCGGGAAAGCCGTTTGTCATCCGGCAGAATAACCCGACGGAAGGAACGACAACCTTCCATGATGAGCTCTACGGGGATATCACGGTGGAAAATAAGGAACTGGACGATATGATCCTGATCAAGTCCGACGGGTATCCGACGTATAACTTTGCGAATGTCGTGGACGATCATACCATGAACATCACGCATGTCGTCAGAGGAAACGAGTATCTGTCCTCCTCGCCGAAGTATGTGCGTCTGTATGATGCGTTCGGCTGGCAGGTTCCGGTGTATGTACATCTTCCGCTGATCACGGATGAGAACCATAAGAAGCTGTCCAAGCGGAGCGGACATGCTTCCTTCGAGGATCTGCTGGAGCAGGGCTTTGTCACGGAAGCGGTTGTAAACTATATCGCGCTGCTCGGCTGGAGTCCGGAGGATAACCGCGAGATCTTTACGCTGGACGAGCTGATAAAGGAGTTTGATTATCACAGGATCAGCAAGTCTCCTGCGGTATTTGACATCGTAAAGCTGCGCTGGATGAACGGCGAGTATATCAAGGCGATGGACTTTGACCGTTTTTATGAGATGGCGGAGCCGTATCTTAAGAGCTGTCTGACGAAGAATTTTGATTTAAAGAAGATTGCGGCGATGGTGAAGACCCGTATCGAGGTATTCCCCGACATTGCGGCGCAGGTGGATTTCTTTGAACAGCTGCCGGAGTATGATGTCGCGATGTATACGCATAAGAAGATGAAGACGGATACCGCGTCTTCCTTACAGGTACTAAAGGAGGTTCTTCCGCTTTTGGAGGCGCAGGAGGATTACAGTAATGACGGGCTGTATCAGCTGCTCTTAAAGTATGTGGAGGAGAAGGGGGTAAAGAACGGTTATGTCATGTGGCCGCTCAGAATCGCCGTATCCGGAAAGCAGATGACTCCCGCAGGAGCGACAGAGATTATGGAGCTTCTCGGCAGGGAGGAGACTGTCCGGAGAATCAGGAAGGGAATCGAAAAGCTTGCCGAAGCCTGATTTTAGGAAAATGAATGAAGCACAGCGTCTTGCTGTGACACACGGAGAGGGACCGCTGCTTGTGCTGGCGGGTCCCGGCTCCGGAAAAACCTTTACCGTCACGAATCGTATTCTTTATCTGTTGGATCAGGGCGTTTCGCCCGAAGAAATCCTTGTGATCACTTTTACAAAAGAGGCTGCGGAGGCAATGCAGCGGCGTTTTGGAGAGCTTTCCGGTTTTCCTTATCCGGTCTGTTTCGGAACGTTTCATTCAGTTTTTTATCATATCCTGCGGGATGCCGAAAGTCCGCGTCAGATCAGACTTTTCAGCGTTGCCGAGAGAAAGAAGATCCTGTTTCGCGTCCTGGAACGGCTCCGGGAAGAACAAAGGAAATGTGACACGGAGACGGGCCGGAAGACGGCGGAAAATCTGTATGTGCCTGAACAGGCAGAGGATATCCTGCAGCTTCTTGCAGCGGTCAGCCTGTACAAGAACACGGGAGACCTCTGCCGCGCGAAGAAAGAAGCGCCGGCTGCTTTCCGGGAATGTTTTCAGGAGCTTACGGATGCGTTTGCCCGGGAAATGCGGATGGCGGGCGGGATCGATTTCGATGATATGCTGTTTTTGTGTAAAAAACACTTAGAGACGGACGGGGCGTTTCGCGCGCGTTGGCAGAAGCGTTTCCGACACATCCTAATTGATGAATTTCAGGACAGCAATCCGGTGCAGTACGCGGTCTTAAAGCTGCTTGCTTCCGCGCCGTATAATGTATTTGCCGTGGGGGATGACGACCAGTCCGTTTATGGCTTTCGAGGGGCAGAGCCCGCCGTCATGCGTCTTTTTCAGGAAGAGTTTCGGGCAGAGCGGATCCTGTTAAACGTCAATTACCGCTGTAGAAGAGAAATCGTACAGGCATCTCTTGCCGTGATCGGAGAGAACAGAAACCGTTTTGAAAAAGAGCTGCGTGCCGTCGAAAGCGGGGAAGATGCAGAAGGTGTGATACCGTTAAGGCTGACGGGATTTCCGGATAAGGCATCGGAACATACCCGGCTGCTTGACAGTCTGAAAGACTGGCGAAAAACGCATGCAAAAGACGGGCAAAGCTGTGCGGTTCTGTTCCGGACAAATTCCGCCATGCAGCGTGTCGCCGCCGCCTTACATGGCGCAGGAATCCCGTTTTCCATGCGGGAGGAGGCAAAAAGCATTTATGAAACGTTTCCGGCAAGGGATATCATGGCGTATCTGCTGCTGGCGGCGGGAGAATGGAAACGGGAATATCTGCTGAGAATCCTAAATAAGCCGTCCCGTTATATCAGCAGGGAGGCGGTCGGAGAAGGACGGTCGCTGGCGCAGATAAGGGAATATTACGGACAGTGTAAGGAAAATGAAACGGTGTCCGGTAAAATCCGCTGTAGGGAGTGCAGAGAGGCGCTGGAAACGCTGGAAAGACAGATGAAGCAGTATGGGAAAATGCCGCCGGGGCTTGCGGTTTCCTATATTTTGAAAGCGGTCGGGTACGAAGAATATCTGCGGCGGGTATCCGGGGGAAATACGGAAAAGCTGCGGGAGCGGCTGGAACTTGTGGAGTGGCTGAAAAAGGATGCGTCGGGTTATAAAAGTGCGGCAGAGTGGAAAAATGCACAGACGGCTTACACCGAGGCAATACAAAAGAGAGGGCGTACAGAAGGAAACGTGGCAGAACCGATCCGCCTGATGACGGTGCATGCCGCAAAGGGGCTGGAGTTTGACAGGGTTGTGATTCCGGACTGTAATGAGAGGGTTTATCCGCTCGGGGAGTTCGGGGCGCAGGATACGGTGGAAGAGGAGCGGAGAATTTTTTATGTGGCAATGACAAGAGCAAAAGGAAGTCTGGAGATGCTCTACCTCTCCGGTGACAGCGCATCGTCCGGACTTCCCTCCCGATTTTTAAATCCGCTTTTGAAGCAGGGTTATTCTTCCCCGTCCTCCTCGACCAGCTCATCAAATTCACAGCCGTCCAGATACTCGTCAAAGGCATCCGCGACCTTCTCGTATTCGGAATCGTCGTCAATATAGAGCAGCTCGGGTTCCTCGTTCGGGTCGTCGGGATTCTCCCGGTATCCGTAGAACCAGACCTCGCCGTCCTCGTTCTCTCCGTCTTCATTTAAGGGCAGAAGAACGATATAGTCCTTCTTTTCAACGGTGAGGATCGTGATTACCGCACAGTTGACGTTTGTTCCGTCGTCAAGCTCCAGCTCGACGGTCATTTCCTCATCTTCGTAATCCTTATTCTTTCCCATAAAAACCTCCTGTAAGAAACGAAAAATTTTCTGTATGTACAGTATACCCTGTTTCCTCCCCCTTTGCAATATCTTAAAAATGTGGTAAACT
>CAZVWN010000189.1:0-3955 GCA_964631065.1 uncultured Acetatifactor sp. | reverse complement strand
CTCTCCAGCTCCAGCAGGGCATCATGCTTTGCCACGATATGCTTCACGATGGCAAGCCCAAGCCCCGTGCCGCCCGTAGACTTCGAGCGGCTCTTGTCCACTCTGTAAAAACGCTCAAAGATCCGGTCCTGATGTTCCTTCGGGATCCCGATCCCGGTATCCGCAACAGACAGCACGATCCGCTTCTCCCTGCCCTGCTGCTCTCTTTTTACGCAGACTTCCACGCTTCCGCCCGCGTTGTTATAGCGGATGGCGTTGTCACAGAGATTATAGAGCAGCTCCTCCATCATCTGCCTGTTTGCATGTATCTTCCCGCTCTCTCCGGCAAGGGAAAGCGTCACACCGTTCTTTGCCGCGTTCATCTGCAGCATGCTCACGCAATCCTCCGCCATCCCGTAAAGATCAAGCGTCTCAAAGACATCTTCCGCCCCGTCGCCGTCCAGCTCCGACAGACGGATGATGTCATTGATCAGGGAAAGCAGCCTGTCGGCGCTGTTTCTGATACCGCCCGCGAACCGGACAACATCCCCACTGTCCGCCATCCCCGTCTCAATCAGCTCCGCATATCCGGAGATGGAGGTCAGCGGCGTCTTTAGCTCATGCGACACATTCGCCGTAAACTCCTGCCGCATCTGTGCATTCCTTACGATATCCCGATGCTGTTTTCGTATCATGCCGATAAAGGGCGTCAGCTCTTCATAAACCTCCGGACTGCCGTCGGCATCCATATTCTTTGCAAGATTTTCGATCGGCTCGACCAGTCTGGCCGTCAGCATATGCGTCATGCCGAGGCTTAACAGAATAAGCGCCGATAAAATCCAAAGAATCGTCGGGAACACACTGCCAAATACGCTGATAATGCTTCCCGCATCCTTCGCCACACGCAGCACGCTTCCGTTTTCCAGCCTGACGGCATAATAGAATGTATTGCGCGCAAGGGTTTTTGAAGTCCGCATGGACTGCCCTTCGCCTTTTGCAAGCGCAGCCCTCACTTCCGGTCTGTCCTGATGATTCTCCAGCTCCCCTCTCGCAACCTCATTGTCATAGAGCACCTCGCCCGCAGCGCTGATCAGGCTGAGACGGATCTCCCGGTCGGAAAGCGCCTCTCCGACTGCCGACAGCTGATTTTCTGATGCCCTTTGGTATCTATCCGCCGTCTCTGTCTCCGGATACAGCGCCTCTCTGACAAGCGCCGTATAATCCTTCAGATCGGATGTGACCTGACTTTGAAACAGATTGTAATACACCACCGTAGTCAGAACCGTTGTCAGACCGATGGCAAGCAGCGCGATCAGCGCAAATGATCTGTTAATTCTCTTTTTCACGTTCCATACCCTCACTCAGCAGATATCCCACATTCCGCACCGTCCGGATCATACTGCCCGCTTCCCCGAGCTTGCGGCGAAGCGTGCGGATGTGCATATCCAGCGTCCGGGACTCGCCTTCAAAATCCGTTCCCCAGACCCGGTCGAGAATGACCTCGCGCGTTGTGACGATCCCCGCATTTGTCAGCAACAGCTTTAACAGCCCGTATTCCTTATAGGTCAGCTCTACCGGGCTGCCGTCCACACTGACCGCATGCCGCTTCCTGTCGAGCACGATCGCACCCGCCCGCAGCAGCTGCTCCTTTTCCATGCCGTGGCCGCTCCTGCGCAGCATCGCCTTGACGCGGGAGATCAGCTCCATCACGCCGAAGGGCTTTGTCAGATAATCATCCGCGCCGATGTCAAGCCCCTTTACCTTATCGATCTCTGTCGTTTTCGCCGTAACCAGGATGATCGGGACAAGCACCGTCTCCTTATCCGCCCGCAGCTTCTTTACAATACTCAGCCCGTCCTCGTCCGGGAGCATGATGTCCAGCAGGATCAGATCGGGAAGCTGCTTTTCCACCGCCCGCCAAAAATCGTCCGCCGAGCCGAAGCTCTCTACGCGATAGCCCACATTTGACAGGGCAAAGCTCTCTATTTCCTGTATGCTGATATCATCCTCAACAATATAGATTAACGCCATCCTTTCCCTCCATTCCGCAGACGCAGCCGCTTCCGCGTACACTCTCACTTTACCCTATTCCTTCCCGGAAGACAAGCCTATGGCAGAACATACCGCTCTCTGTAAACAGCGACCTTCCCCTGAAAGTCCATGTTATCCTCCTGCTTCAGATCATTGACATACGCGTGCGGTTCCACATCCTCCCCCTTTTCCTGAAGCATGCAGATGGCGATGTTGGAGCAGTGTCCCGCCACACGCTCCAGACTGCCTAAAATATCCGTCAGCAGCAGCCCGAGCTCAATCGTGCATTTTCCCTTGCGGAGCCGTCTGACATGGCGCTTGCGGATCTCAAAAACCAGCTCTTCGATCAGCTCCGCCAGCGGCTCGACATTTCCCGCCGGTATGGGATCCTCCTCCGCAAAGCTAAGCGTCGTCAGCTTCAGGATATCATGGACTGCGCTGCCAAGAACCTCCAGCTCCTTCTGTGCTTTCTCCGAAAAGTGCATGTCCTTTTCATACATTCCCGCCGCCGCATTCCTGACAGAACCCGCATAATCGGAAATCCGCTCAAAATCCGTAATACAGTGGAGAATGGACGTTACCGTGCGGCTGTCCTGCTCCGACATATCCTGCGCACTCAGCCTTACCAGATACTTTCCAAGCCCGTCCTCAAAACCGTCTGTCCGCTCTTCCAGTCCGAGGACACGCGCTGCCGTCTCCTCATCATATTCCCGCAGCAGACTGATCGCACAGTTTACCGACTCTTCCGCAAGCTCCGCCATCGTCACAGCGGCCGTGCGGCTCTGCTCTACCGCATAAGCAGGCGTTTCCAGAAACCGTTCATCCAGAAGCTGCAATGCCTCCTCTCCTGCGGGCTGCTCTTCCCTCTCCTCTTCCCGGATCGTCAGACAGGCAAGCTTTACCAGCAGCCGCGAAAACGGAAACAGACAGATCGTCGTCGCGACATTAAACAGGCTGTGGATCATGGCAATATCCAACGCCGACGCCGTCTCCGTCATAAACCCAAACGGACGCAGCGCGTTGACAAGATAAAATACCGCCATAAATACCACCGTACCGATCATGTTGAAATAAAGATGGATCAGTGCGGCACGCTTCGCATTTCTTTTTGCGCCGATCGAGGACAGCAGCGCCGTCACACAGGTTCCGATGTTCTGTCCCATGATGATCGGAATCGCCGCCCCGTAGCTCACGGCTCCCGTCATACATAATGCCTGTAAGATCCCGACGGATGCCGAGGAGGACTGGATCAGGAAGGTCAGAAGCAGCCCCGCAAGCACGCCTAAGAGCGGGTTGGAAAATCTTGTCAGAATGCCCGTAAATTCCGGAACATCCGCAAGCGGCTTCACCGCCGCACTCATCGTATCCATACCGAACATCAGAATCGCAAAGCCGAGCATGACCGTCGCGATACTTTTTAATCTGTCCTTTTTTGCAAACATCAGAATCGCAACGGCAACGATCGCCAGAACCGGGGAAAAGGAAGTCGGCTTACACATCTGTATCCAGAAGGATTCACTGTCGATTCCCGTCACGCCAAGGATCCACGCCGTGACCGTCGTTCCGACGTTCGCCCCCATGATGATCCCCACCGCCTGCTGCAGCTTCATGATGCCGGAATTGACAAAGCCGACCACCATAACCGTCGTCGCGGAAGAAGACTGGATCACCGCCGTTACGCCCGCCCCGACTAACACCGCCTTGAACGGATTGCTTGTCAGCTTCTCCAATATACTCTCAAACTTTCCGCCGCTCACCTTTGTAAGCCCGTCTCCCAACATCGTCATACCGTAAAGGAATAATGCCAGTCCGCCCACCATTGTCAGAAAATCAAATACACTCATACTTCACCCTCGCTTCTGCATCTTTACATTGCTTTTACTCTTCTGATCATAAAAGGCTTATGTAAAATGCAAAACCGGCGAATGTAAAATTTAAGTAAAGT
>CAZVWN010000188.1:0-3974 GCA_964631065.1 uncultured Acetatifactor sp. | reverse complement strand
GGAGTGTAAAGCGCGGAACAATCCGTAAGCATTATTGTTGGGGGATGATTGACAGTGCGTGAAGTATGGGATGTATATACGAAGGACAGGAAGCTGACCGGGAAGAAATGTATCCGGGGAGAACAGGGCAGACTTTCCGAGGAGGAATTTCATCTGTGGGTCATGGTCTGGATCAGGAATCCGGAGACGGGAAAATATCTGGTATCCCAACGTGCGGCGGATAAGGATACGGATCCGCTGAAATGGGAAACGGTCGCGGGGCATGCCGTGTCGGGGGATAGCAGTCTGGATGCTGCCCTGCGGGAAGTATACGAGGAAGTCGGCATTACCTTGCAGCCTGAGAGGGCAACGCTTCTTGCCACAAAAGTCCTGACGGCATGCGACGACGGACGCCGCCATAACTGGATCAGAGATTCCTACTATTTTGAGACGACTGAAGAGCCGGATTTACGGAAGGCGACAACGCGGGAGGTTCTTCAGACAAAATGGCTCACGCCGGCGGAAATCCGGGAAATGTATCAAAGCGGGATCTGCTGTTCCAACATGAAGGACATTTTCGGTTTTGTGGAAAATCCGATACCGCCGGACAGATACCGGGACATTTTGGGCAGGGTAGTCAAAGGAAAGATCGACCGTCCGCTGGGAAGCTGTCACCCGCGCCATAAGGATATGCGATATCCGGTCAATTACGGATATGTCTCCGGGATAACGGGCGGAGACGGGGCGGAGCAGGACATTTATCTGTTGGGGGAGAAAGCGGCCGTTGCGGAATACACGGGAAAAGTCATTGCCGTGTATCACAGATATGATGATGTGGAGACAAAATGGATCGTAGTTCCCTGCGATGAAGCGGGCAATATCCGTGAAGATGTCGTTCTTCCTAAGGATGATGAAATCTATGCGCAGATTGCATTTCAGGAACAGTATTTCAGCGGCGTTCTTGTGAGATAAAGAACGGACTGCTGACGGTATCAACAGCTGATTGTGCCGAGGACGTCACGATCAGCCCGGATGCGGTACGGAAAGTGGTGTGTACAAATTTCCGGCGTGCTTCCCCGGACAGGAAAAACGTTCTCAGAATGGAGATAAGAGTAAGATGAAGAAAATGTGGCTGACAGGACTAGGCATGATGCTGGCGCTTTCCCTTACGGGGTGCGGCGCAAAGGAAACAAAGTCGGAAGACATCGTGATTCTGTATACGAATGATGTACATTGCGGGATAGAAGAGAACATCGGTTATGCGGGACTTGCCGCTTATAAGTCTGCGTGCGAGGAAGCCTACTCCTATGTCAGTCTGGTAGACTGCGGCGATGCGGTACAGGGAGACTTTATCGGTACGGTTTCCGACGGCGCTTATATCGTGGATATCATGAATCAGGTCGGATATGATTTTGCGATCACCGGAAACCATGAATATGACTACGGGATGCCGCAGCTTTCTGCTCTGATTGAAAAGGCGGAGGCACGGTATCTTGGCTGTAACATCACTTATTCCGGTGCGGGAGAAAATCTGCTGGATGATATCAGACCCTATGAAATTGTTGAATACGGGAAAATAAAGGTTGCTTACATCGGCGTGACGACGCCGGAGAGCTTTACGAAATCAACGCCGGCGTATTTTATGGAAGACGGGGAATACGTCTATAATTTTTCACAGGGAGACGGCGGGCAGACCCTGTATGACTGTGTGCAGGGATATGTAGAGGAATGTGAAGCACAGGGGGCAGATTATATTGTAGTTCTGGCACATCTGGGAGATGAAGAGGAATCCTCACCCTATACCTCGGTCGAACTGATACAGGCGACAAGCGGAATTGATGTCGTACTGGACGGACATGCACATCATGTGATAGCGGGGGAGAAGATTGAAAACAACGAGGGAGAGGATGTACTGTTATCCTCAACCGGGACGAAGCTCGCCAATATCGGGAAGCTGGTCATCCGAAAAGATGGAAAGATTACAACGGAGCTTGTCGGCGGGTACAGCGAGACGGATACGGAATGCGATTCCTACATAGAGGGGATTCAGGCGCAGTATGAGACAGAAATGAACAGCGTCATTGCGACCTCCGACATTGCGCTCTCCTGCACGGACGGAAACGGGATACGGCTGGTACGGAGCAGGGAAACGGCGATCGGCAATCTGTGCGCGGACGCGTTCCGTGAGATCGGCGGAGCCGATATCGGAATCATTAACGGCGGCGGTATCCGTGCCGATCTTCCGCAGGGAGACATTACTTATGCGGATATGCTGGCGGTACAGCCGTTCGGCAATACCCTCTGCGTTGTCGAGGCAACCGGGCAGGAGATAGCGGATCTGTTGGAAATTGCCTGTATGTATACGAAGAGTGAGACGGAAGAAAACGGCATGGCAGCAGGGGAAAACGGCAGCTTTTTACAGGTGTCCGGACTGAAATATGTCATTGATACTTCCGTGGAGTCCTCTGTGGAATTAGATGAATACGACAGCTTTCTGGCGGTGAGCGGAGAGCGCCGCGCAAAGGATATTGAAGTGCTGAATGAGAACGGTGAATATGAGCCGCTCGTATCAGATAAGACATATACCATAGCGTCCTATGACTACATTTTAAAAGAGGGCGGTAACAGCTATACAGGGTTTATGGATAATACTTATCTGATCGAGGGCGGCATATCGGATTATCAGGTACTTACAAGGTATATCACGGAAAATTTACAGGGGAAGCTCGGCAGCAGTTACGCGGAGCTTCAGGGCAGGATCACCGTGAAATAAGGGGCGGGGGTTGTCCTGCCTTTCCGGCGCATGCGTCAGCGTTCCTCTACGACCTGAAAAATATAGAACTTCAGATAATAGCTCCGGTCGGCAGCCCAGAGAATCGGGTGATCGCAGCTCTGGGTGCGGAACTCAACCTGCCGGAGCCGTCTGTGTGCGCCGGCGGCTGCCTCGCGGATCGTCTTTGCGAAGAGATCCGGCTCCATAAAATGAGAGCAGGAGCATGTTACAAGAAAACCGCCGTCGCGGACAAGCTTCAGCCCGCGGAGATTGATCTCCCGATAGCCCTTCACGGCATTTTTCACGGAATTTCTGGATTTGGTAAAGGCGGGCGGATCGAGGATGACAACATCGTAGTTTTCGCCGGCGGCTTCTAAGGAAGGAAGCAGTTCAAAAACATCCGCGCATTGGAATCGGACGATCGTTTCCAGACCGTTCAGTCTTGCGTTTTCTGTCGCCTGATCCACGGCGAGCTGTGAAGCATCCACACCCAGCACGCTTTCCGCGCCGGCAATTCCTGCGTTTAGGGCGAAAGAGCCGGTATGGGTAAAGCAGTCGAGCACCTTTTTCCCCTTACAGAAGCGGTGGATGGCGGCACGGTTGTTTTTCTGATCCAGAAAGAAGCCGGTCTTTTGTCCGTCCTCCACGTCGACGATATACCGGACGCCGTTCTCCAGAATCTCTACTTTCGTATCAAAAGGTTCGCCGATAAAGCCCTTGCTGCGTTCCATACCCTCCTGAAGCCGTACCTTTGCGTCGCTGCGCTCGTAAACGCCGCGGATGCGGATACCGTCTTCGGCGAGAATCTTTTTCAGGGCGTCCACGATTGTCAGCTTCCATCTGTCAATGCCGAGGGCGAGGGATTCCACGACCAGCACATCCGAAAATTTGTCTACTACAATGCCGGGAAGAAAATCCGCTTCGCCGAAGATTACACGGCAGCTCGAGGTGTCAATGGTCTCTTTTCTGTAGTTCCATGCGTCCCGGACGCGCTGTTCGATAAACGCCGCGTCAATGACGGTATCCTTTTTGCGCGAAAGCATTCTTACCGTGATCTTTGAATTTGTATTGATATAGCCGCAGCCCATACAGTAGCCGTCGAAGTCGCGGACCCCGACAATATCCCCGTTTTCAAAATCTCCCGCAATGGAAGCGATTTCATTGTCGTACACCCACATACCGCCCGCCTTGAGGGTGCGTCCTTCTCCCTTTTTTAACGTTA
>CAZVWN010000187.1:0-4038 GCA_964631065.1 uncultured Acetatifactor sp. | reverse complement strand
CGGTTGCCGCAGAGGCTTTTCCGTGATAAACTGGAAGAAAAATGCGAAACTGTTACAGGAAATGAGCTGTCCGGGATGTGTCAACGGCTGACCGGGCGGCGGGTAACAATATGAGGGCGGAAATACATGAAGATAAAAACAAAAGAAATGCGTTATGAAGAAGTGCTGGCGAAGCCGGTCGGACTGCACAGGCTGCCGGTCAGACAGGGTATGCTCTTTCGGACACTGTTAAAAATTCTGTCCGTTCCTGATCTGAAGAAGACGAATTTTTCATGCAGGAAGATCGGCATGGAAAAGCTGGGGAAGAAGGAGCCCTGCCTGATCCTGATGAATCATTCGAGCTTTATTGATTTAAAGATCGCCTCGTCCATTCTGTATCCGCGTCCGTTCAATATTGTCTGTACCTCGGACGGCTTTGTCGGAAAAAAGCGGCTGATGTACGCGATCGGCTGCATCCCGACGAAAAAGTTTGTGACGGATATGGTGCTTGTCCGGGATATGATGTTTGCGTTAAAGAAGCTGAAAACCTCCGTCCTGATGTTTCCGGAGGCGAGCTACAGCTTTGACGGTACGGCGACGCCGCTTCCGGAAAGCCTTGGGAAATGCCTGAAAATGCTGGGTGTTCCGGTCGTGATGATAAAGACCTACGGGGCGTTTGCCAGAGATCCGCTGTATAATAATTTACAGCTGCGCAAGGTTGACGTCTCTGCGGATATGGAATATCTGCTCTCGCCTGAGGATATCGCGCAGAAGAGCGCTGTAGAGCTGAATGCCATACTGGCTGAGCAGTTTACGTTTGACAATTTCCGATGGCAGCAGGAAAACAATATCCGGATTGCGGAGACGTTCCGCGCGGACTGTCTCAACAGAGTGCTGTATAAATGCCCGCATTGTCTGACAGAGGGGAAAATGCGCGGAAAAGGTACGAAGCTGATCTGCGAAGACTGCGGAAAGGAATATCTGCTGACGGAGACAGGGTTTATGGAAGCGGCGGACGGGGAGACGGAATTTCCGCACATTCCCGACTGGTATCGCTGGGAGCGGGAATGCGTCAGAGAGGAGCTTGCCCGGGGGAGCTACCGGCTGGATATTGCGGTCGATATCTGCATGATGGTAAACATGAACTGCATCTACCGGGTCGGAACGGGAAGGCTGCGACATGACACGGAAGGCTTTCATCTGACGGGCTGTGACGGAAAGCTGGATTACAGCCAGAAGCCGTCGGCATCCTACAGTCTCTATTCTGATTACTACTGGTACGAGATCGGCGATATGATCTGCATCGGTAATTCGGAGGCGCTGTATTACTGCTTTCCGACGGAGGGCGGGGATGTCGTCGCGAAGACGAGACTTGCAACAGAGGAGCTGTACCGGATGACGAGAGCGGCGAAGCAGCCGCAGCGGGTCTGAGGATGGCAGGAAGCCACGGAAAGGCTCTGTGCGGGAGCAGGAGACGCAGGACATAAAAGTCCGTGGGAAGAAGGGGGAAAGGATGAAACAAAAACGATTTTTATGCGGTCTGTCCGCATTGCTTCTTGGCATTTTCCTTAGCGCGTGCGGAAAGGAAAGCGAATCCGCGGTCAACGAATACCGGCTTGGCGAGGTCCGGCATTCTGCGGAAGATCCGGTACAGGAGCAGGAGATTCCTTCCTGGCAGACGGCATTTACGCAAAGCGGCGGCGAGATCCTTCATCAGAAAGCGCCCTTACTTTTCGACGGCGGGATTTTACAGTTTGCGACGATAAAGGACGCGGATCAGCAGACGGGCAGCGTTTATCAGATTTATTCGTTTGAGACGGGAGAATGGGAAAGCCTGAATCTGCCGGAAGCCGGAACGACAGCGGACGGATTCGCATACCGGAATATCGGACAGGCTTTTCTCTCTGCGTCGGGTGAGCTCTGCTGTCTGCTTTATACGGATACGGAGACGCGGGCAGCCGCGCTTTCGGCGGACGGTGTGGGACGGCTTCTTTCGGAAACAGAGTTATCCGGGGCACTGTCCGGAGAACTGTACGCAGGGTCGGAGCAGCTTTTCTTAAGCGGGTCGGAGCTGTTTCTCTGGCGGAACAGCAATACTTCCATAAGGATATCCGACATAGGGACGAACAGGGCTGATATTGTCAGGATTTCTACAGATACGGAGCCGGAAACGGTACAGGCGGACGGCTGGATTCACGGCGCCATACAGCGCGAGGACGGCGTTTTCTTTTACGGCGTGGATCAGGAAGAGCTTCCCGCAATGTGGCGGGCGGATGGCACAAAACAGAATGCTGTTTTTCCGAAGGAGCTTGCTGCAACAGAGTTTTATGCGGCTGACGTGGATGGGGAGCTGATGCTGCTGGACCGGTATGCTCTTTGGACGGCGGAAAGCGAAGAAAAGCTGTATTCCTTTATGGAGAACGGCTACAGCTTTACGGATATTTATGGTCTGACGGCGTGTGAGGACGGGAAAGTGAGAATCCTTGCGGAAATGGACGGTCAGCTTTTTCTTCTGACCTATGATCCTGAGAAACGGGAGATTCCGTCCGGGCGGGAAGAGATTGTACTTGCCATGTCCATGCAGAATGTATCCTTAAATTGCGTGATCGCGGATTTCAACCGGCACAGCAGCGATTATTATATTACGGTCGTGTATCCCGGACCGGGAGAGAGCATCGGAACCTTTATCACCCGCATGCAGATGGAGCTTTCGGCGGGAAAGGGTGCGGATCTGCTGGAGGAAGGGGCGCTTTATCATCCGACGGCAATGAAGGAGAGCGGCTGGCTTGCGTGCCTTGACGGACTTGGCTTTGAAGAGAGCGGCTGTCTGTCTGCGGCGTTGGAAACGGGTAAGCTTGACGGCAGTCTGTATGGAATCCCCTATGAATGCAGTCTCGACTTTGCGGCATATCGCAGTTCGCTTTCGGGGAAGCGGGAGACTGTCGGGATAGAGGAGCTGATGAAAGCCGTGCGTGCCTCCGATGCAAAGGTTCTGGATCCTGCCTGTAACGAGCTGGAAATTGTCATGCGGTATGCAATGCGGGATGAGACTGATACGACGTATATTGACTGGAAAAAGGGGAAGAGCCATCTGACGGAGAAGCCGTTTCTGGAGCTGCTGGAATTTGCCCGGGAATATGCTGCCGACGGGCGCAATACCTATGAAAAGGATGAGGTCTTTGCCGCGCATCCCTTTAATGAGGAGTTTACCTTTTCAAGCTTTCAGAATTTTTCGCAGACGCTGGGGGATTATGTGATCCTCGGATATCCGTCCGAGAAGGGCAGCGGGATCTATATGACAACGAATAAGATCTATTTGAACAGCCGCGCCAAAGGAAAGGAAGGGTGTATCGCCTTTTTGAAATATCTGGTGAGCAGTCGGGCACAGGCGTTATATACGGGATATGATATCGGAGAGGATGCCGATCTGAAAAAGAATGCAGACGGGTTCTTTGTCAATCATCCCGTACAGTTTCCCGTGAACGCACAGATACTGGAAGTGATGCTCGAAAAGGAGGACGGAAATAATCCGGAGAATCAGTTTGTCCTGGATTCGGGAGAGATCTTATATCTGAAGCAGCCGCTGACGGGGGAGCAGCTGGAAATTTTCGACTACATGATCGGGCATGCGCAGCCCGCAAATTACGCCGTCACGCCGCTTGCGGATATCTTTGCGGAGGAGCTGGACGCATATTTTGAAGGATACTGTACTGCCGAAGAGGCGGCAGAAAAGCTGGACAACCGCGTACAGCTCTATCTGGATGAGCAGTAAAATGAAACCGGGTATCGGAATAGTGCGCCGGAATTGCGGTTATACTAAAAATATAGTTGTAATCATGCTTCCAGGATGATAAACTCATCTTGGAAGCATTGTTTGTAAACATTTTCCGGAAACTTCGTTTCCGTATGCCACGCGGCGCATATCAGCACATCCGCGTGCGTCTGAAGCAGATCTCATCATCTGAAGGAATCTGTGCTTTTCCACAATCATAAGTAACGGCAGGAAACCTTCGGGGGATGCTTCGGAAGCGGGTCTGTTCCCGACGGGTTTTCTGCAAT
>CAZVWN010000186.1:0-4051 GCA_964631065.1 uncultured Acetatifactor sp. | reverse complement strand
GCAGTCTGCTTTCCCATCCTGCTGATGGCAGGTATCTTTTTCTGTAAAAGACTTGCACGCGCATCGGAATGCTGACGCGTGAACTTTACTTTTTTCTTCTGATTCTGTATACTTGAGTAGGTAATCGCGAAATATGTATCCGGTAATCTGAAAAGAGCCGTATGTCCGGCTGCAGATACGTCTGCGCCCGGCATTTTGTGAGCTTTGCAGTTGCCTGTATATTTAAGGGTTAAGGGGTTGAGCGAGGAAAAGATATGCCTGAACAGGAACAGAATCAGCGAAACGATTTTATGATTGAAAAGATCAAGCAGCGTCCGGTAAACAGAAAAAAGCTGATCCGAAAGACGATCACGACGGCGTCTCTGGCGGTTATTTTCGGACTGATCGCCTGTGTCACATTTCTTGTACTGGAACCGCGGATCAATAACTGGCTGTATCCGGAGGAGGAGCCGCAGATTGTAGTCTTTCCGGAGGATCAGGAGGAAATGTCGCCGGAGGAGATGCTGGCGGAAAATCTGACTCCTGCCGAGACGCCTTCTCCTACGCCGCAGTCGGAGAGTGTTGCATTGGATAAGCAGCAGCTGGAAGAAATTTTTTCAAAGTTTGTCATGGATAAGGAAAATTATGCACAGCTCTATGCCTCCATGCGGGAATATACGGCTGAATTGAACCGGTATATGGTAACGGTGACGGCCGTGACTTCAAACGTTGACTGGTTTAATAATGTAGAGGAAAGCAGAAATCAGGCTTCGGGAGTCATGATCGCGGACAACGGAAAGGAGCTGCTTGTCCTCACGGATGCGGAAATCGTGACCTCTGCGGAGAGCCTGTCACTGACCTTTTATAACGGCACGCAGGTAAGTGCGGAAGTAAAGCAGTCTGACAGTCATGTCGGTCTCGCAATTCTGTCTGTTGCACTGACAGAGCTTCCGGAAAGCCTGACGGGTGAGAATCTGAATTATCCGCCGCTTGGAACGGCGAACAGCGGGAATATGACAGGAATTCCCGTTATCGCGGTGGGAAGTCCGATGGGAGGCAGTGATTCCGCAGGCTATGGAATGATTACCTCATCAGGCTATGTCCATTCCTCTACAGACAGAACCTATAGGATTTTACAGACGGATATCAACGGAAGCAGGAATGCGAGCGGCGTGCTGTTTAACCTGGACGGACAGATTGTAGGGATCATAACGGAAAATAAGACAGGCTCTGATCTTGAAAATGTAATTTACGCCTACGGGATCACGGATCTGCGCAGGATTATGGAAAAGCTGTCCAATGGAAACAGGATTCCTTATCTTGGGATTACCGGTGTAACCGTTTCCGCAGACATCAGTACAGAGACGGGCGTGCCGCAGGGAGCATTTGTAAAGAAGGTAGATATGGATTCCCCGGCGATGCTTGCGGGTATCCAGCAGGGAGACGTCATTATCAGCGCAGGGGGGAAGAATGTCCTGACCTTTAATGATTATTCTAATTCCCTGATGCTATTTGAGCCGGAGCAGAATATCGAGATTACCGTGATGCGCAAGGTACAGGAAGAATTTAAGGAAATGAATTTTATTATAGAAGCCGGCAGCAGGGACTGATTTTTGTGAATGACTGAATAAAAAATATGGACTCTCGGAACGTATTTTTAAGAAGATGCCAAGAGTGCCAAAAGGACAGGGAGGAAGCATGAAGTATATTAAGGATCTGAAAGAGGGAGACAGAGTATTTGACATTTATCTCTGCAAGCATAAGCAGACGGCAGTGACGAAGAACGGTAAGCCGTATGAGAGTGTGATCTTACAGGATAAAACGGGAACGATCGACGCGAAGGTCTGGGAACCGAACAACCCCGGTATCGGAGAATATGATACGCTGGATTACATAGAGGTATACGGGGAGGTCAGCAGCTTTCAGGGGGCGCTTCAGATCAGCGTCAAGAGAATCCGCGTCTGCCGTGAGGGCGAATATGAGCCGTCGGACTATCTTCCCGTAAGCTCGAAAGATATCAATGAAATGTACGGGGAACTGTTAAAGCTGATCGGAAGCATTAAGAATCCCTATCTGCAAAAGCTTTTAAAGGCGTTCTTTGAAAAGGATGAAGCGTTTAAAAAAGCATTTCAGATGTCCTCTGCGGCGAAGACGGTGCATCACGGCTTCGTCGGCGGACTTTTAGAGCATACGCTGAGCGTAACAAAGCTCTGTGACTACTATTGCAGTGCCTATCCTGTTTTAAACAGGGATCTTCTCCTTACGGCGGCGATGTGTCACGATATCGGTAAAACAAGGGAGATTTCCCGGTTTCCCGAAAATGATTACACGGACGACGGACAGCTTCTGGGGCATATCGTCATGGGATCCCAGATGGTGGCGGAGCGTGCCGCAGGAATCGAAGGTTTTCCGCATGGAACATTGACGGAATTACAGCATTGCATTCTGGCGCATCATGGAAAGTACGAATTCGGTTCGCCGAAAATTCCGGCTCTGATTGAAGCGCTTGCATTAAATTATGCGGATGATACGGATGCGAAGCTGGAAACCTTTAAGGAAATTCTGGAAAATAATGCGGAGAATACGGGCTGGTTCGGTTATAACAGACTGTTTGAATCCAATCTGCGCGCGAGCAGAACGGATAACGTAAAATAGAAATGAGGGCAAACGTGGAATTTCAAAAAAATGATTATGTAACCGTGAAAATCGAGGATATCGGCAGCGAGGGAGAGGGAATCGGAAAGGTTGACGGTTTCACCCTTTTTGTCAAGGATGCCGTTCCGGGAGATGTTGTCCTCGCAAAGATCATGAAAAGTAAGAAGAATTACGCGTATGCAAGATTAGAGAAGGTGGAGACACCTTCTCCTTTTCGTGTGGAACCCGTATGCAGCTGCTACAGGCAGTGCGGCGGCTGTCAGCTTCAGGCGCTCTCTTATGAAAAACAGCTTTCCTTCAAACAGAATAAGATCCGCAATAACCTGATCCGGATCGGCGGTTTTTCGCCGGAATATGTTGATGCAAAAATGGAGCCGGTCATCGGGATGGACGAGCCCTGGCACTACCGCAATAAGGCGCAGTATCCGGTCGGAACAGACAGAAACGGGAATCTCATCACAGGATTTTATGCGGGAAGAACCCATTCCATTATTGCAAATACGGAGTGCGCACTCGGCGTTCCGGAAAATAAAGAGATTCTTGAGCGGATTCTGGAATATATGAAGGAAAATCATGTCAGCTCATATGACGAGACTACCGGACAGGGACTTGTGCGCCATGTATTGATCCGCAAGGGCTTTACAAGCGGAGAGCTGATGGTCTGTCTGGTTATCAATTCAGACAGGAAAATCCTGCCCAAACAGGAAAAACTGCTGGAAAAGCTGACAAAAATTAAAAATATGACAAGTGTGTCAATCAGCTTAAACTGCGAAAAAACAAATGTCATAATGGGAAAAGAAATACATACGATCTGGGGAAGTGATACGATTTCCGATACGATCCATGTCCGCGACATGCTGAAGGAAGGATATCCCTTTACGGGGAAGGAACTGACCTTTCATATTTCCCCGCTTTCCTTTTATCAGGTGAATCCCGTCCAGACAGAGAAGCTTTACAGCCTTGCCCTGGAGTATGCGGGACTGACCGGAAAAGAAACGGTCTGGGATCTGTACTGCGGTATCGGTACGATTTCCCTTTTCCTTGCGGGAAGCGCGAAAAAGGTATACGGTGTGGAAATTATCCCTCAGGCGATCGAGGACGCAAGGGCAAATGCGGAACGGAACGGCATCCAAAACGCAGAGTTTTTTGTCGGCAGGGCGGAGGAGATTCTTCCGGCGTTTTATAACGGGGAGGGTATCAGCTCTCAAACAGAGGCAGGTAATTTAAAAAGCAGAACGGGGAAAGAGCCGGAGACTTCAGCCGCATCCGATATGCGCCATCCGGATGTTATCGTCGTCGATCCGCCGCGCAAGGGCTGTGATATGGTATGCCTTGAGACAATTTTAAAAATGCAGCCGGAAAGGGTTGTCTATGTCAGCTGTGATTCCGCGACCCTTGCGCGAGACCTGAAAATCCT
>CAZVWN010000185.1:0-4099 GCA_964631065.1 uncultured Acetatifactor sp. | reverse complement strand
ATGACCTTTTTCACCACGGCAGATTATTTCATCCACAGCTTAATCGTCTTGATCAGCTTTGCTTTCTGGTTATCATCCAGCTTTGAGGAAAGGTGCATCAGCTCGTTATCCAGAGCGGTGGGTCTGTAGTCGGGAGCAACGCTTCCGATCAGGGAATCCAGGGAAACATTCATCAGACGGGCATAATAGATCAGCACGCGCAGAGACATTGCCGTTCTGTTGTTTTCAACGTTGCTGATATAGCCGGGGGTTACCTCCAGCGCCTTTGCCACTTCCGCCTGCGTCAGCTTCATCTGGATACGAAGGTCTTTGATCTGGGAACCGAGGTTGTCAAATTGATCGTTCATCGTAATTTTCCTCCTGTCATTTTCGGATGTAAACGTCTATACCTATAGTATACATGATTCCGGACGTTTTGAATAGTCCTAAAATGAAAAATATTGTATGGTGTGTCATCCTGTTTCTCCCGGAGCAATCAGATATAACGGATCAGTCTGTCTGCCGCGCGGCTGAGCGTGCGTTTCCCGTGCTCCACCAGACAGATCCATCTTTTCCGGGGCTGATCAGGCAGGACAATCTCCTCAATGCTTCCGTCCTGCAGAGCGTCTTTGGCTAAAAATTCAGCAATAAAACCAATCCCCATTCCCGCTTTTACCAAAGGCAGTATCTGGTCGGCGGCAGCGACCTCGATATCCGGTTCCTTATGAATCCCGCATGACAGCAGATAATCCTGATAGAATCTGTAGGTATCGGAATTCCGGCTGATGGAAATATAAGGGCGGGAAAAAACGGATTCCTGATGTCCGGTCAGGTATCCCTTCTGACAGCAGAGCGGTTCGGCAAAGGTGCGGAGCTTACGGATACGGTAAGCGGCATCCGGCTTTTCGTGAAGCGTCACGACGGCAAAGTCAGCGATCCCGTTTTTTACGGCCTCCATTGCCTGCGGGGAATTCCGGGTTTCTAAGCGGATCCGTACTCCCGGGTAATCCTTATGAAATGCCGTCAGGGCGGGAAGCAGGGAACCGTACAGTCCGATTTCGGTTGCTGCAATTGAGATCAGTCCGCTGTCAGGATTTCGTTCCGACAGGATTTCGTTTTCTGCCCGGGTTAAATTTTCAAAAGCAATTTCCGCATGGTGAAACAGTTTTTCGCCCTCCGGAGTTAATGTTACGCCTCGGTTGGAGCGCAGGAAAAGCTTACAGCCGAGCTGCGTCTCTAAATGATTGATTGTTTTCGTGATATTCGGCTGCCCTCTGAACAACATCTCGGCTGCTCTGGAAAAACTGCCGTATTTCGCCACATAATAAAAAATTCTGTAATAATCGTAAGTGATGTCCATTCTTCTATTCCTTCCGGTAATACCCGCTATTGCCAATATGCTTTTTGCGCATGGAACACAGAGTAGTATAATGTCCGACAGGAAAAAAAGCAAGGGAGGAACGGTTTTAAATATGAATAAGGATTTAACGGTCGGGAATCCGACAAAGGTGTTATGGCTTTTCTGTCTGCCGTTATTCGGCAGCATTATCTTCCAGCAGCTTTACAACATAGCGGACAGCTTTGTGGCAGGAAAATTTATCAGTGAAAATGCGCTGGCTGCGGTGGGCAACAGCTATGAAATCACACTGATTTTTATTGCGTTTGCATTCGGATGCAACATCGGCTGTTCGGTCATTGTCTCGCAGTTTTTCGGGGCAAAAAGATACGCGGATGTCAAAACGACCGTTTACACGGCTTTTCTTACCGGCGCCGGGATTTGTCTCCTTCTGATGGCGGTCGGTATTTTCGGCTGTGATGCCCTGCTTCGCCTCATCCATACGCCCTCCGAAATTTTTTCGGATTCCGCCTTATACCTTACCATTTATATCTACGGACTGCCGTTTGTATTCTTTTACAATGTCAGTACGGGGATTTTTTCCGCGCTTGGGGACTCCAAAACGCCGTTCCTGTTTCTGGCGGTATCGTCGCTTTCCAACATTGCGGCGGATATCTGGTTCGTAGAGGGCTTTGGCATGGGGGTAGACGGCGTGGCATGGGCAACCTTCCTGTGTCAGGGAGTAAGCTGTTTCCTCGCCGTCCTCTTTGTGTTAAAGCGTTTACGGAATATCCCTGACGACGGGCCGCATAAACGATTCGATCTGAAAATATTCTGTAAAATTGCAAAAATTGCAATACCGAGTACGCTGCAGCAGAGCTTTATCTCTGTCGGGAATATCATGATACAAAGCATGATCAACGGCTTCGGGCCGGCAGTCATTGCGGGATATTCTGCCTCGGTGAAGCTGAACAATCTTGTCATAACCTCATTCACAACGGTCGGCAACGGTATTTCTAACTATGCCGCACAAAATCTTGGCGCAGGGAAAACGGAACGTGTCAGACAGGGCTTCCGTGCGGGGCTGAAAATGGTCTGGATTCTTTCCGTGCCGCTTGTCCTGCTTTACTTTATCGGCGGCAGATATCTGATCCCGCTTTTTATAGAAAATCCGACTGCCGAAGCGCTGTCCTCCGGACTTATCTTTTTAAAGATTCTCTCTCCGTTTTACTTTGTGGTTGCGGCGAAGCTGGCAGCAGACGGGATTTTAAGGGGTGCCGGACTGATGAAGGAATTTATGATCGCGACATTTACGGATCTGATACTGCGCGTGGGCGTGGCATTTATTCTCTCCCGGACGGCGCTCGGATCAACGGGGATCTGGTGCGCATGGCCGGTCGGCTGGTCGGTTGCCGCAATTCTGTCCATGGCGTTCTATAATAGAAGCTTTCGTGCTTGTCCGGCGGAAAATAGTGTGTTATAGTTATGCCGACAGAAGCGGTCCGAAAGCGACCGGACGAAATGCGAGGTGCCATTTTGAAGAATTACAGATTTTTGATCGAATATGACGGAACGAGATATTACGGCTGGCAGCGGCAGCCCGGGCAGAACACGATCCAGGGGAAGCTGGAGAGCGTCCTTAGTCTGATGTGCGGCAGTGAAACGGAGGTCATCGGCGCGGGGCGCACGGACGGCGGCGTACACGCGAAGGGAATGGTGGCGAATGCGCGGCTGGAGACGGCGCTTTCCGTGGAAGAGATCAGGGAGTATGTAAACCGGTATCTGCCGGACGATATCGCCGTTCTCGAGGTAAAGGAGGCGGGCGCGAGATTCCACGCGCGCTACAATGCAACGGGAAAGACTTACTGTTATACCTGCTTTGACGGCGAGGTAAAGCCTGTGTTTGACAGAAAATATTATACCCGTCTCGACGGGCGGGCAGATGTTGAAAAGATGCGGAGCGCGGCGGCAATTCTGACCGGCGAGCATGATTTCCGCAATTTCTGTGTCAATCCCCGCATGAAAAAATCGACGGTGCGTCTGGTAGACCGGATTGAGATCGTGCGGGAGGGCGGATATATCCGTTTTACGGTTCATGGGACGGGCTTTCTACAGAATATGGTCCGGATCATGGTCGGAACGCTGCTTGAGATCGGGTACGGACGTATGACGCAGGAAGAGCTCCGGGCGGCGTTGGAAAACCCGGAGCGTCAGAAGGCAGGTCCGACTGCCCCGGCGCAGGGGCTGTGTCTGATGAAGGTGGATTATGACTGAGGGGAGAAAAACGCAAGCTGCTCTTTAAGAATATCTAAGAGCTCCCCCGCAGTTTCTTTCCGTCCGCCGTCCAGCCATGCTTTTAAAATACTGATGGTTACGCCGGTGCGGATTGCCATGAAATATCGCGCATTTGTTTCGTCCATACCCGGTAATTTGCCGTAGGACTGCTCCAACGCCTTTGCGTTTTTCATGTGACAGGCATAGATGATGTCCTGCCGGTTGATGTCGATCAGCAGTTTCAAAATGTCGCTATGCGCTGTCCAATAGGAAAAATAGCTTTGCATCAGTTTCCATTCGTCCGGTAAGCCGTTCGGCTGACCACAGAGCAGGGCTTCCCGAAAGGCAAGGTCGCACCGCCAATAAAGAATGTCCGACAGATTATCAAAGCAGCGGTAAATGGTCGTCCGCGCCACGCCGGATGCTTTCTGTACATCGGTGACAGTAATTTGGTTAAAAGATTTCTTTTCAAGGCATTGCAGAAGTCCGTTATAAATCAAATCCGCAGAT
>CAZVWN010000184.1:0-4111 GCA_964631065.1 uncultured Acetatifactor sp. | reverse complement strand
ACGTTTGGAAGCCGGAAAAAGTAAACGGAAAAACGGGAAGTTGCACCGGTGCAACGGAAAGGAGAAGAGGATGGAACACAGATTCGGGATTTTTAACACGCCGGAGGAGCTGAACCGCGCGGCGGCAGCCCAGAAAGCGGAAGGAGACGGGGAGGCGCTGACCGCGCTTGCCGTGGAAAACGGTCTTGACAGGGAGGATGCGGAGGATTATCTGGCGGGAGACACGGAAGAACTCTGTACGCCTTATATGGCGGCGCTGGGGAAGCTGAAGCTGGAAGCGGAGGAGCTCGGACTGACAAGTCAGCTTGCCGACTGGAAGGATTACCTTGTGCAGCTGCTGACGGATGAGGAGGGGGATGCGCTTGCGCGGGCGGTATTCTCCCCGGGAAAGAAGCTGCTGGACATTATGGCGGCAGGACTGAAAAAGGCATCCGAAAACCGTGTAAGGGTCAGTAAGGAGATCATAAAGGCAGCAGGACTCCCGGACGGCGCGGCGCAGATCGGTATGGTCGGCAGGGATGAACTGAAAAGGATTATGCTGGATTATTATACGGGAGGGAAGAAATGATTGTTTACAAGGCGACGAACGAAGACATGAGCTGTACAAAAGGGGCGGGAAATTTCCGGTATGTGCTCCATGAGGCGGCGACCGCCGAAGCGTCAAAGTGCGCAAGAAACGGACTGCATGCGTGCGAGTATGTGATTGACTGTATAAAGTATTACGGTCTCGGCGCCGGGAACCGCTATTTTGAGGCCCTCGCAGAGGGAGACATAGCGGAGGACGGGCAGGATACAAGGATAGCGTGTACAAGGCTGACGCTGACGCAGGAGCTGGACAACAGGGGGATCGCAAGGGCGGCGATGCTGTATATGGTGTCGCATCCGAAGCGCTCCGGCTGGGAGAGAAAGACGCACATGATCGACATTGACGGTCACGCCGCGCAGATCAGCATCCGGGACGGGATCGCCATAGCGCGGGGGAAGCATCCCCAGGTAAGGGGATGCAGGGGCGCACACCTCGGGCTGATCGTGGAGCAGGAGGGAAGGATTACGGCGGCGAAGCTGGTCACGGTGGACGGGGAGATCATAAAGCCCGGCGCATGGTATACCGTGGAGAGACTGGCGCAGATTGCAAAGGAGGCGGCGGGATGAAGTGGAAGGAAATACTTGCCGTGCCCTGCACGGAATGCCCGAAAGGAGAAAAGGACGCCATAAGGGCGCTGATGTCGGAGCATTATCTGATCCTTGACGTCTGGGAGAACGGCGGGCAGAAATGCAGACACGCCGTGAACCCCGACACGGGAGAGTACGGAACTTACTACCCGGGGACCGGGAAGACCGTCGAAAATATTGAGAGCGCCATAGGTGACGGGATTTACGCATGCAGAAACAGGGACAGTCATTGGTACATCCCGAAGAACGAGAAGGATCTGATCCGGAAGAACACAAAGGATTCCTATTGCGACAACGGCGTTCTGGAGCGGATCGCATCCATGGAGAGACAGTATGCACGGGAAAAGCGGGAAGATGCCGCCGATGCAAGGCAGCGCAGACTGAATGAGCTGATGAGCGGCTGTCCGGCTCCCGGGGCAGCCGTAATAGACTGGATCATACGCACGGAGAACGTCGGCTGGTACGCCTTTTATGACAAAGAGACGGATACATGGCACTGTAGTGCCTGTGGGCGGAAATTTACGGGCGGGCAGACGGGGCTCAAGAAGATCAGGCAGCATGACGTGATCGGATGTCCCCTGTGCGGCAGCAGTCTTACGGCGGAAAAACGAAAGAAGACCGTGAGCCGCAAGGTAAGGATGAACATGATCCACAACATGAATGGAAAGCGGGGCGTGTTAAGGCATTTCGTGGTGGAATTTCTGTGGAACGGCGGGGGAAGGAGGGTTTACCTTGACGAGCAGATAAGGCTGATGATGCAGCGCGGCATGAAGCATCCCGTGGCGCTGTATTACGCCGACGGCTGGGGGGACTGGTCGACGGGAAACAGGGCAAACCGCCACTGGCGCTCCGGCAGACTGTATCCGGACGGACAGGCGATACGGGAGGGACTTGCGGGCACGGCGTTTCAGATATGGGAGGACGTCTTTCCGCAGCTTGCGGCAGCAGGGATAAAGGCGGATTATAACGGGCTGCTCTGTGAGAGCAATCATTACTGGACGGGCATAGCGGAGTATCTTGCAAAAGGGCGGTTTTACAGGCTGCTGGACGAGGAGACGCAGCGCATAACGGCGTGGAACGGTTATATCGGTAAGACGCTTAACGTTTTGGGAAACGGCATCGGGGAGGTTCTGAAGCTTTCGGACGGACAGCTCATAAACCGTCTCCGGCAGGAAAACGGCGGGAGACTGATGCTGGGATGGCTGCAATGGTCGGAAAGGCACGGCAGCAGGATAACGGCGGAGTGCATGGAATGGCTGCATAAGGCGGGGCTGCCGGCGGAGAACTATGAGGGCTCTCCCATTGCAGGGCACCTCACCCCGCAGCAGCTGATGAATTATATCATCCGGCAGAAAAAGGAAAGCTATCCGAAGCTGGGATATCTGTCGGTCTTAAAGCAGTATGAGGATTATCTGGAAATGGCGGCGCGGCTCGGAAAGAACATGGATGACGAAATGGTTTACCGTCCGCGCGAATTAAAGAGACGGCATGACGAGGCGGTTGAGGAGCATAACGCACGCCGGGAGGAGCTGCGCAGAAAACAGAACGCGGAGGCGGCGGCACGGGAAGCGGAACGGATGCGGCAGAAATATCCGGGATACGAGGATATTCTGGAAGAGGTCAGCCGCAAGTACGGATATGCTTCCGGGGATTACCTGATCCGCGTGCCGAAGGACTTTGCGGAGATCACGGCGGAGGGGATGGCGCTGCATCACTGCGTAGGAAATACGGAGCGGTATTTTGACAGGATCGTAAGCCGTGAGACCTATATCTGCTTCCTGCGCCGCCGGTCGTCACCGGACGAGCCGTTTTACACGATCGAGGTAGAGCCGGGCGGTACGATCCGCCAGCACAGGGGAGCGTATGACGAGGAGCCGGGGATTGAGGAGATTAAGCCGTTTCTTCGGGAGTGGCAGAAGGTGATCCGCAGCCGCATGAGCAGGAATGATCATGAATATGCAAGGCAGAGCGAGATCCTGAGAAAGGAAAACATAGACGAACTGAAGAGAAAAAACAATATCCGTGTGCTGGACGGGCTCATGGAGGATCTGATGGAGGTGATTTAGATGGGAGACGTAATAAACATGCCGGAAAAAAGGTTTGCGGGATATCAGGAGTATAAGCAGACGCTGGATACGGAGCTGAACCGTGCGGCGGAGGGCTTTGTAAGAATCGGTTATCTGTTAAAGCTGGCGAGGGATACGGATATCTTAAGGGAATCCGGATATAAGACGGTAACGGAATTTGCACAGGCGGAGTATCATCTGGACAAGACCCAGGTATCAAGGTTCATACATATCAACGACAGATTTTCAGAGAACGGATACAGCGACAGACTGGAAGAGAGATACAGGGCGTTCGGGTATGCGAAGCTCACGATCATGCTGCAGCTTCCGGACGAAATCAATGAGGAGCTGACGCCGGCGTACAGTAAGGCGGAGATACAGGCGATCCGCGAGGAGGTGGAAGAGGAGCGGAAGGTATCGGACATAGAGCTTCTGATTGAGGCGGCGGGGCAGCAGTCGGAAAGCGTCAGACCGCCGGAAGGGAGTCTGCTCATAAAAGCGCTGTGGGAGCTCGGAAAGGAGCAGCCGGAGCTTTATAAAAAGCTTTGGGAGGCGTGCGGGGGAACGGATGCGGACATCAGGGACGCTCTTGCGCCGCAGGGGGAAGCGGTCTATATGCCGCGTATCCCGGGAATGGGAAGACTGACACTGACGGTTACGGAGGCGGCGGTCAGCGTGACCGTGGTAAGAACGCAGGAAAAGGAAAGGTATACCGTTCCGGATGCGGCGGCAGCAGTCCGTGAGCTGTGCCCGCAGGAGACGGGGGCAGAGGAATTCTACAGGCGGCTTTACGGGGCATCCCTGAATCCGGAAAAGAGGGAAGTTGCACCGGTGCAACCGCCGAAGCGTAAGGAATCCCGGGTAACGAAAGC
>CAZVWN010000183.1:2322-4123 GCA_964631065.1 uncultured Acetatifactor sp. | reverse complement strand
CCGCAAAAATCCTTGACAAATCCCGTCAAAACCGATACACTGATAGAGCCGTACATTCGTGTATGATGATGAAATTCGGTCTTGCGCAATGAGAATCTGCGAACCGTGTCAGGTTGGGAACAAAGCAGCACTAAGCAGAACCTTTCATGTGCCGCAAGGCAGCCGGGTGGAGTTGTATACGGATGTGCGGTTTTCATCATTTCCAAAAACTGCCGTCCTTACAGGCTTTGGGCGGATACGTTTTCCCGAACAGGAAACATTCCCGGAATGGAGGATTCCCATGACTCCCGAAAAAATAACAGAACTCATGTCAGACTGTACCCTCTGCCCGAGACGCTGTCATGCCGACCGCGCTTCGGGCAGAACCGGCTTCTGCGGACAGACCGACCGGATCCGCGCGGCAAGAGCGGCGCTGCATTTCTGGGAAGAGCCCTGTATCTCCGGCAGCTGCGGCTCCGGAACGGTTTTTTTCTCAGGCTGTAATATGCAGTGTGTCTTCTGCCAGAACCATGAAATCGCCGTCGGAGAAGCCGGAAGGGAAATTTCGATCGGTCGTCTCTCCGAAATCTTTCTCGAATTACAGGAAAAGGGCGCTGCGAACATCAACCTTGTGACCGCCGGACATTTTCTCCCGCAGATCTGTCTTGCGTTGGAGCGCGCAAAAAGCGACGGGCTTTCCATTCCCGTCGTCTACAATACCGGAAGCTATGAGGAGGTTTCCTCCCTGCGGCTTTTAGAGGGGCTTGTCGATATCTGGCTGCCCGACCTCAAATATTATTCCCCGGAACTCTCCGCGCGGTATTCTGCCGCTCCGGATTATTTTTCCGTGGCGACTGCCGCGATCGCGGAAATGTTCCGCCAGACCGGCGCGCCGGAATTTGATCCCGCTACAGGACTGATGAAACGCGGCATCATTGTGCGCCACCTTGTCCTGCCCGGTCAGACTGCGGACTCCAAGAAAATCCTGCGCTACTTACATACCGCCTACGGCAATTCCGTCTATATCAGCATCATGAACCAGTATACGCCGCTTCCGCAGGTCGCAGAGATCCCGGAATTAAACCGACGGGTCACGGACGAGGAATACGGGCGCGTTCTCATCTTTGCCGACCGGATTGGCATTGAAAACGGCTTTATGCAGGAGGGCGGCGCTGCTGCCGAAAGCTTTATTCCGCCCTTCGATGATACAGGAATCTAATGATGCCATGGGCAAAGCACGGAACAATCCGCAGGCATCATCAATGATGATGCCGCCAACATTCCTCTCATATCCGGACCCTCATCATATAATATCCGAAATCTGCGGTCTCTGCCGGCTCCTGTGCGCATTCAAAGCTCTCAAAGCCGAACAGAACCGCAACCTGCTTTTCCCGTTCATAATAATTTCCCGGCACACCGAGATAATAAAAGGTTTCTCCCTTTTTTTCCATTCTCGTCAGAATCAGATGGTGATAATTGTAAAAACCGTGGTGCAGGAAGCTGTTGTTTGCGGCGCGATAAGACTCTGCGGTAAACAGGACAAAATCTGACGGACTGACGGAGAGGTACTCCCGCTCATCTCCGAAGGGATGGACTACGGGATAAATCTTCCGAAGCTGCTGCCACTTGTCCTCTTCCGGAAGATGTATTTCATCTTCCGGCTGCTCCCTTCCGCGTCTCCCTTCGACTGATATCTCCGAAGCTTTTTTGCCCGTCCGGGAATTTCCCACACCTTTTATCATATTTTCCCCTTCCTGTTCTCCTCTGCCGTTTTGCCTTTCTTCTGCCTCGCCATGCGATACGCCGCCCTCGCGGACTTCTT
>CAZVWN010000183.1:0-2222 GCA_964631065.1 uncultured Acetatifactor sp. | reverse complement strand
AGGCGACAGGAAATCTCCCTTCCCTGCCCGACGGAAATCCGGAGTCTCTCAGGCTCCCGACGCTCCGACGCCTGACACGCATACCGGAATACTCCCTGCCCTGCCTGAAACGTTATCTTTCCGACCGCTCTTTCCTCTCCCGAAAAGCCAAAAAATACCTCCCGTTGCAGTCCTTCCGCACAGCGCAGTCCGCGCACATTCAGTTCCACGCTAAAGTCTTCTTCCCTGCGCTCCAGCTTTACAAATCCACAGCCCCTGACCCGTTCCCCGTTTTCATAATAATCCGGATATCTGATTGCTCTCTCATAACGCATAAAAATCCCCCTGATATACTTCCGGCACACTCATTTTCAGAACCGTTACAGTATATTCAGGGGGTTGTCTTCTTAGTACTCGTTATTGTCCAGATATTTCATATAATTTACGACCATAAGCGCAATCTTGAAGGTCAGTGCATCATCGAAATTCCGCAGATCGAGTCCGGTGCTCTTCTGGAGCTTTTCAATCCGGTAGACCAGCGTATTTCTGTGAACAAAAAGCTGTCTTGAGGTTTCCGATACATTCAGATTATTCTCAAAAAATTTATTGATCGTATTCAGCGTCTCTTCATCCAGATCATTCGGTACATTATCTCCAAAGATCTCCTCAATAAAGATTTTGCATAAGTTTACCGGAAGCTGATAGATCAGACGACCGATGCCGAGCGTACTGTATGCCGCAACATTTTTCTCGGCATAAAATATTTTCCCGACATCCAACGCCATCTTTGCTTCCTTATAGGACTTAGAGACATCCTTCAGCTCGGATACGATCGTTCCGAATGCAACGCGGACATTCATCATCGCCTCGCCGTTTACCATGGAAACAATGGTCTCCGCCGTCTTTATCAGCTCCTCATGGGATGTGTTCGGCTCCAGCGCCTTGATCAGTATGACGCTGCTCTCATCCACTGCCGTAACATAATCTCCCGCCTGAACGGAAAACATCCCCTTCAGAATCTCCGTAACGATACTGTCTTTTTCCATTTCCGTCTCAACAAGGAATACGGCGCGCGGCATCGTCACCTCAATATGAAGCTTTTTTGCCCTGTTATAGATATCTACCAGAAGGAGATTATCCAAAAGGAGATTCTGGAAGAAATTGTTTCTGTCAAAACGCTCCTTATAGGCAACGGCAAGATTCTGAATCTGACAGACCGCAATCTTCCCTATCATGTAAGCGTCTTCACCGGCGCCCTTTGCAACAAGAACATACAGCAGTTCTCCCTCATCCTGAATCTTCAGCAGATGATGTGCGCCGATCACCTGACTGTCCGCCGGAGAATTGGCAAATCCGACAATGAGTTCCACCCCGATATCTATCCGGTCTGTCGTAGAAGCCAGCGCCATTCCCCCGAGATCATATACGCATAGATCAACCTTCGTAATTGCTTTCAGCTCGTCAATGCTGGTCTGTATTATCTGGTTTGAAATCATACTGCACCCTTGCCTTTCTGTTCCGTTCATAAGCCAAAAAGGGGGCGCTGTCTCCAGCACCCCCTTATAACATTCAGATTAGTTGGTAATGATCTGCTCTGTTTCCTTATCGAATACATGGATCTTCTCGATATCAAATGCGAATCTGATGCTGTCACCGGGTCTTGCAGTTGTACGGGAATCAACTCTTGCAGTGATCGGGAACTCATCAAGGTCAAAGTACAGATAAACCTCTGCACCGAGCAGCTCGTATACCTTAACGGTAGACTCGAATACACTCTGAGGTGAGCTTTCGATAAACATCTCGGAATCATATACATCCTCAGGACGGATACCGAACGTAACAACCTTTCCGTCATAGCCGCCGTCGATCAGCTTCTTAGACTTTGCAGGAGGCAGAGGAATGCTGTGTCCTGCGATCTCAAGGCTTGCAACGCTGCCGTTTACCTTAACGGTTGCATCAAGGAAGTTCATCTGCGGAGATCCCATGAATCCTGCAACGAACAGATTGCAGGGCTTCTCATACAGATTCTGAGGAGTATCTACCTGCTGGATAACGCCGTCCTTCATAACAACGATTCTGGTACCAAGCGTCATAGCCTCGGTCTGGTCATGCGTAACGTAGATGATGGTGGTGCCCAGTCTCTGATGCAGCTTCGCGATCTCGATACGCATCTGTACACGCAGCTTTGCATCCAGGTTGGAAAGAGGCTCATCCATCAGGAATACCTTAGGATTACGAACGAT
>CAZVWN010000182.1:0-4194 GCA_964631065.1 uncultured Acetatifactor sp. | reverse complement strand
AACCCGGACTGGGCGATCGCATTCTACGAAGGTACTGTGAAACACATTTATTTCGTTGCAGAAACCAAAGGTTCCATGTCCTCTATGCAGCTGCGTCTGATTGAGCAGTCCAAGCTTCACTGTGCAAGAGAACATTTCAAGGCTATCAGCGGTGACAATGTGGTTTATGATGTTGTGGACAGTTACCGGAACCTTATGGAAAAAGTTATGAAATAAGCTTTAATTTTCCGTTCCGTCGAGAAGCCGTACTACTTCTCTGTTTAAAACGGCACGGTTAAAATCATGAATATCCGCAAGCTTTCTCGGGAAAACCATGCCGCCGCCCAGCATCAGCGTGCTGTGCTGATCGGATCCTGCCGTCACGGGAAGATCATGTTCTTTCGCATACGCAAGCGCCCTCTCGTTAAATTCGGGATGGCGCTCTTCTTTTTGCAGACTGGAATGGCTGGCATTCACGCCCTCCGCAGCGTCAACAAAATCCGGATACGTACAGATTTCCTTAATATACCATGCTTCCCGGAAGGGATGCGCCTGACTGATCATGCCGCCGCCCGCGTGAACCAGCGCCAGCTGCTCCTCCACCGTCGCATCCTTTATCTCGGGATGCGTAAGCAGCCATTCCTTGTCCAGACCGTAAACCAGAAATTCGGGTCCGCCGTAGCCCGCTTCCCAGCCGAAGAAGACCTGCAGCCCATGTTTTTCGCCCTCTGCTTTCGCGTGCTCGTATCCGAGACAGAACTTCTCGACCCATTCCTGCCAGGGAAGAGCTCTGTCCACCGCCGTATTGCCGTATACGAAATGATCCGTGATAATGATTCCCGTATATCCCGCCTCCGCGTAAGCTCTCGCCATCTCCGCCCCGGTGTTGGAAGCACAGGCGCTCGCCTCCGAGGTGTGCATATGCGTCTCGTACAAATATCCTTTCTGCTCCATTGTATTTTCCCTCTCTATGTTTTTTCGCCATCAAGTGACGTCTCGCAAACATCACTCCTCCGCCCGCAGCTCCCTCAGCACGCCGACGCACAGCGGCACCGACAGAATCAGCGTAAAAATATCCGACCAGGTCTGGCACATCTGCACGCCGAGCAGCCCGAAAAATTTCGGCAGAATAAAAATCAGCGGGATAAAGAAGATTCCCTGTCTCGACGCAGCGACCAGCGAAGCACGCGCCGCCTTTCCGATGGACTGCAGCATCATATTGCTCATTACGATCCAGGCATTCAGCGGAAAGACGATACACTGCAGTCTGAGCGCAAGCGTGCCGATCCTTATGACCTCTGCGTCCTCACGCCTAAAGCAGGTTACAAGCGGTTCTGCAAACACAAAGCCCAGCGCAGAGATCACGACGAGGAAAACCGCCGCATATTTCACGCAGAAGGTAAACGCCTGCCGGACTCTCCCATACTTCTTTGCGCCGTAATTCATCCCGCAGACGGGCTGGAAGCCCTGTCCGAAGCCGATCAGCGCCGAGTTCGCAAACATCGAGATCCTGCCGACAATGGACATCGCCGCGATCGCCGCATCGCCGAAATCGCCGCCGTAAGCCCCCGCCGAACGGTTCATGCAGATCTGCGCCATGCTGGCAAGCCCCTGACGGCAGAGCGACGGGATCCCGCCCCGGACAATCTCCCGGTAAAGCGCCGCAGACGGCTTAAAATTCCGGAATGCTATCCGGATATTGCCGCCTTTTTTACACATCAGGTACAGAATGAAAAAGCTGACGGTCTGGCTGATAATCGTTGCAAGCGCCGCGCCCGCAACGCCCATGTCCAGCACAAACATCAGAAGCGGATCCAGCACAATGTTCAGCACGCCGCCCGTAACGATCCCGATCATCGCATAGGAAGCGCTTCCCTGAAAGCGGAGCTGGTTATTCAATACCAGCGACGACATCATAAACGGACAGCCGAGCAGAATGATACCGAGATAATCCTTCGTATAGGGAAGGATCGTTTCTGTTGAGCCTAAGAGCGTCGCAAGCGGCGTCAGAAAGCACAGCCCTAAAACCGCCGCAACGATCCCCGTAAAAAAGGCGGTAAAAAATCCCGTCGCCGCCATCACGTTAGCCGCTTCAAATTCCTTCGCGCCGAGCTTCCGGGAGATATAATTCCCCGATCCGTGCCCGAAGAAAAAGCCGCACGCCTGAATAAACGCCATCACGGAAAACACGACCCCGACTGCGGCGGTCGCCTGTGTATTGATCCGCCCGACGAAAAACGTATCCACCATGTTATAGAAAGAGGTTACAAGCATGCTGATGATCGTCGGCACCGCCATCTGACAGACAAGCCGGGGTACAGGCTCACTGAGCATATATGAAACCTTCTCCTCCTGATTCATACTTCGGATCTTCATTTTCTCTTCATCCCTTCGCCTTTATCCGTCAGTCCTTCTCGACTGCAATCAGCTCCCTGCAACGGTTCAGCGCCGCATACAGCTCCTGTTTTCTCGGCATGGCGAGATTTCCGGGAATTGCGGCTGCCCGCTCTCTTCCGCCGCAGAACGCCGCAAAGCCCTTCTCCTGTACGGCGCGGTACAGCTCCTCCACCGCTTCCTGCATACTACGCTTCCCGTCAAACAGCGACAGCTTCATATATTTTATCATATAGGACAGCGCCGTCAGCTGCTCTGCATCCGTCAGCTGCTCCACATAACGCAGATCGACCTCTTCCCGATTAATGGAAAAGCCGTCCGTTCCGTCCGTCCGCATCTTAATCCTGTCATCCTTCGCAAAAGCCGCGTCCCGCCTGACAATGCGCCCGAAGTCCGGCTGCCCGGCCTCTTTGGCATTCCCCAGCGTATAAGGAAAGCTCTCTGCCTCCTTCTTTGCGGCTGCCGTGATCTCAAGCGGCTGATACTTATTCATCTGAATGATGCAGTCCGACTTATGAAAATAGGAACCGCAGCTTCCCGCGACAAGAATGGTCGAAATCCCATATCGTTCATACAGCTCCCGCACCCTGTCGATGAACGGAATAATCGGCTCGACTTCACGGCTCACCACACGCTGCATCAGCTCATCCCGGATCATAAAATTCGTCGCGCTGGTGTCTTCATCGATCAGGAACACCTCTGCTCCCGCTTCCATCGCCTCGACCGTGTTCGCCGCCTGCGAGGTACTGCCGCTGGCATCCTCCGTAAAAAAGCGCTTCGTATCCCTGCCGTTTGGCAAGTTGCGGATAAACATGGAAATATCCGTTTTCTGAATGCTCCTGCCGTCCTCCGCGCGCAGCTTTACGGCAGACTCCTCCGTAATGACATATTCCCTGCCGTCTCCCGCGATATGATTATATACGCCCAGCTCCAGCGCCTCCAGCAGCGTTGACTTTCCATGATATCCGCCGCCGACGATCAGTGTTACCCCCTTACGGATCCCCATTCCGCTAAGCTTTCCCGCGTGCGGCAGCTCCAGAGTAACTTCCATGGAGGCAGGACTTTGAAAGGCAACCGCCTCCCGCATCGGCAGAGCAGAAACGCCCGATTTTCGCGGCAGAACCGCCCCATTCGCCACAAACGCGACAAGTCCGCGGTTTTTCAGCTCCTGTCGGATATACTGCTGATCGTCCGCAAGATACAGCTGTCTTTCCAGACCGTCCTTCGGAACGGAGGACGAAAGCAGGGTCTGGCGCACGCAGAGCGGAAGAAAATCAAACAGGATCTTTGCCAGCTCCCCGGCATTGATCGTCCTGCCGTTTGCGGGAAAACCGATTTCCATGCGCACTGTGATATTTCCATTCGCCGGATCCACCGTACAGGCGCTGCGCTCTAAGATTTCCTGTCCCGGATGCGTAATCCCGATCAGTCCGCTCTTTCCGGAGCCTTTTGCCTTAAAGGAATACTCCTTTACCTTCGCCGCCATGCGCCGCAGGAGATAATCCTGAAATGCGATCCGCCTGATCTTCGTTTCATAACACTTCGGATCAAAGCCCGCAACCTTCCCGGACAGTAAAATGCTGACCTTTGAGGGAGCGGCAAAGGGATCTCCCTGTACATGATCTATAGATAACACATACTGCTGAAACTGATAGCTTCCCTTGGTATCCTTATACGCCGGATAGCCTTTATGATCGATCTGCCTAAGCAGAGTCTGCAATTCTGCCGCTGTCTTCATACGCTCCCTCTTTCCTGCGGATATTCCCGCACTGTTGCAAGTCTGCGGCGCTCATCCAAAGAGCGCCTGTCCATATCCATTTT